>NZ_JBASZT010000111.1:0-36569 GCF_049661145.1 Microbacterium sp. | reverse complement strand
GCAGCTCCGCATGAACCACGGCGTCCCCGAGATCAAAGCCCCCAGCTGGTGGGGCATCGACCACCGCTGGCGACCCACCACCACCTCCCCCACCCGACTCCACCACACCATCCTCAAAACCTGAGATCGCGAACCTCGACGGTCGGGTTCTCAACGATACGTCGGGAGGATGACCAGCCCGACAGATACTGTCATCGTTTGACAGCTACTGCCGTAGAATCGGTGCATGACCGCGATCAGGCTTGCCGTCACCGATGAGATCCGGGCGACCCTCGACCGGGCCAAGCGCGTGTATCCCACGCTGAGCGACGCAGAAATCCTGAAGGTCGGTCTGGCTCGTCTGGTCCGCAACGAAGAACTCGCCGACCGTGAGTTCCTGCGCCGCGCGGCGGCGTACGCGGCAGGGACGGACTACCTGAACGACCCGCAGGAAGACGAGTACTCCGACACTGACGGCACCCCGGTCAGCTTCGCGTGACCTCCCCGATCCTCCACGGCGTCTACGTCGCCGCGTTCCCATTTGTGGAGGGCTCGGGCGACAAGCTCCGTCCAGTCGTCGTCGCCTCCCGCCCGGCGGGACCATTCGGGGTGCTCAGCGTCGTCCCGCTTTCGTCGTCCAGCGATTCCGTTGGCGGTGATTTCGCGCTGCGCGACTGGGATCAGGTCGGCCTCCGGCGTCCGTCGCTTGCCCGCATCCATCGTGTCACCGGTCTGCTCCAGAGCGATCTGCGCGCATACTTGGGGACACTGAGCGACGGCGACGAAGCGCGTCTGCGTGTCGCCCTCGCTGGCCACTTTCTCCTCGGCTGATAAGCGATAGCGACCGGAGGGGCTGCCCGACGCGGCGGCGCGAGAGCGCCGTGCGGCATCTCCCCCTGTGGGGGGAGGCAGCCATCGCATCCGCGCTACTTCGGGCGGATGTGCCGGGCACACCGCCCTCGTAGCGTCGAAGCATGATCGTTGCAGAGAATCTCACGAAGCGATACGGCGACAAGACCGCCGTGTCCGACGTCTCCTTCACCGTCCATCCCGGCAAAGTGACCGGATTCCTCGGGCCCAACGGCGCCGGCAAGTCCACCACGATGCGGATGATCGTGGGGCTCGACCGCCCGACGTCCGGAAACGTCACGGTCGGCGGCGCCGACTACCGCACGCTCCGCTCGCCGCTGACCGAGGTCGGCATCCTGCTCGACGCCAAAGCCGTGCACACCGGACGCTCCGCCCGCAACCACCTGCGCGCCATGGCGGCGACCCACGGCATCCCGCGCTCACGCGTCGACGACGTGCTCGAGATCACCGGGCTCACCGACGTGGCGAACCGGCGCGCCGGCAAGTTCTCGCTGGGGATGGGTCAGCGGCTCGGCATCGCGGCGGCCCTCCTCGGCGACCCGCACACGCTGATCCTCGACGAACCCGTCAACGGCCTCGATCCCGAGGGTGTGCGCTGGGTTCGCCAGTTCGTGCGCGCGCAGGCCGCGCAGGGACGAACCGTCCTTCTGTCGAGCCACCTCATGAGCGAGATGTCGCAGACCGCCGACCATGTGATCGTCCTCGGCCGCGGCCGCGTGCTCGCTGACGCGCCGCTCGCCGAGCTCGTCGGCGCCTGGACGCGCACGACGGTGACGGTCCGCAGCCCCCGCGCCGATGAGCTCGCGCGCCTCATCGCCGGCCCCGGCGTCACGCTTATCACGACCGAGGCAGGAACCCTCCAGGTCTCGGGAGTAGATGCCGCCGTCATCGGCGACACGGCCGCAGCCCACGGCATCCCGCTGCACGAGCTCAGCCCTCGCGCGGGGTCCCTCGAGGACGCCTATCTGGCCCTGACCGAAACCGCCGTCGAGTACAAGACGAAGGATGCACGATGACCACCGCACTCTCCCCCGCCCCCACGGACAGCCGCCAGCTACGTGCCGACGGGCGCTCCGAGCGCCTCAGTTTCGGCCGAGTGCTGCGCAGCGAGTTGATCAAGCTGACGACGCTGCGCTCCACGTGGTGGTCGCTCGGAGTGACCGTGGCACTGGCGGTCGGGATCGCCCTCCTCATCGCTTCAGCGTCACGCAGCTTCCAGGGCGACTACCCCGCCGTCGCCGTGATCGTCTCGCCGATGCAGTTCACGATGCTCGTCGCCGGCATCTTCGGCGCCATGGCCGTGACAGGCGAGTACTCTACGGGCATGATCCGCTCGACGCTCACGGCGGAACCCCGCCGTGGCGCCGTGCTGATCGCCAAGGCGCTCACCGTCGCGCTGCTGCTGATCGCGACGACCGTCGTCAGCTCGCTCATCGCGATCCTCGCGACAGCCCCGATTCTCGGTGAGCACGGCATCGATTGGGCGGATGCCGAGGCCTCGCTCGTGCCGCTCGCCTACAGCCTGGTGGCGATGGCGAGCTTCGGCCTGCTGGGTCTGGGCTTCGGCTTCGTCATCCGCAACGGTGCCGGTGCGATCGCCGCGACCGTCGGCGTGCTGTTCGTGCTGCCGATCGTGCTGAGCCTGTTCGCGATCGGCGGTGACAGCTGGCAGTGGGTCGTCGACCTCGGCCAGTACCTGCCGATGTCGGCGGCGCAGGTGCTGACCACACCCGCTTCGGCGCAGTCGGACCCCGATGTCGGGACGGCGATCGTTTCGCTCCTGGCCTGGCCGGCCGCAACCCTCGTCGCCGGATGGCTGATCCTGCGCACTCGCGACGCCTAGGCTTCAGGCGTGCCCGACCGCCGCAGCCGCAGTGCCGCCGTCATGACCGACGACGACCTGCGGCTGCCGCGTCCACCCGGGGTGCTCCGCAGGTTCTGGGCGCGGCATCCGGTCCTCGCCGACGTGCTGCTCACGGCGGTGTGCCTGTTGACGTCAGTGGTTCCGGTGACCGTTGCGAGCACGAGGACCGCGCCTGGAACGGCGGCGCTCATCACCGGGACCGGTCTCCTGGCGTGCCTTTCGCTCCTGCGACGACGGCGATGGCCGCTCATCGTGTTCGGCGCCTCGATCCTCGCGGGCATAGCGACCCTGTTCGCAGACGTGCCCCTGGGCGGTCCGCTCATCGGCGTCGCCGCCTACGGAGTCGCCGTGTACCGATCGACGCGCGCGTGCATCGCCGCGCTCGTGGCGGGCCTCGGTGCGATCCTCGTCGTCGCGGGGACGCTCCTGCTCGCGGGGCTGACGACGCCCCAGATCGTCCTCAACGCGATCACCGGCGAGACTCTCATCGCTATGATCGGTGCGCTCATCGGCATCAACGTCGGCAATCGAAAGCGCTACGTCGAGGCGATCATCGACCGCTCGCGGCAGTTGCTGATCGAGCGGGATCAGCAGGCGCAGCTGGCGGCGGCCGCGGAGCGCTCTCGCATCGCACGCGAGATGCACGACATCGTGTCGCACTCGTTGACGGTCGTCGTGGCGCTGGCCGAGGGCGCGACCGCCACGAGCGATGCCGATCGGGCACGGCAGGCGACCTCGCAGATCGCCGACACCGCCCGCGACGCGCTGCGGGAGATGCGCTCGATGCTCGGGGTGCTTCGCGACGGGGCGCCGGACGCGCCGTTGGATGTCGGCGACGCCGACCCTGTGGACGCCCCCGTCGCGGCGGCGCGCCGCGCCGGATTCCCCGTCACCGTGCACGTGGCCGGCCGGTATCCCGAACCGGTCGCGGTGCGGCGGGCACTGGCGCGTATCGTGCAGGAGAGCCTGACGAACGCGATGCGCCACGCGACCGGCGTCACCGAGATCGAACTCTCGATCGTCACGAGCGCCACCGAGACCGAGGTGACGGTGCGCAATGACGGGGTCGTGACCGCGCCGACCGCCGGCGGCTACGGCATCCGTGGCCTGCGCGAACGCGTCGAGCACGTCGGCGGCACCCTGGAGGTCGGGCCCGAAGGGCCCGGGCGCTGGCGAGTGCACGCGCGGCTTCCGCTCACTGAGAAGGAGGACCGATGACCGTGCCTATTCGCGTCGTGCTCGTCGACGACCAGGAGCTCATCCGCGTCGGCTTCCGCCTCGTGCTGGAGTCCGAGCCCGACATCGAGGTGGTCGCCGAGGCCGCCGACGGCGACACGGCCGTCGCGGCGGCGCGACGCACGACGCCCGACGTCGTCCTCATGGACGTCCGGATGCCGGGCAGCGATGGCATCTCCGCCACCGCGCGCATCGTCGCGGAGGACCCACGCGTGCGCGTGATCGTTCTGACGACGTTCGACCTCGACGAGTACGCGTTCGGAGCGCTGGATGCCGGGGCCAGCGGATTCCTGCTGAAGGATGCCCGCCGCGACGAACTCATCGCCGCCGTGCGATCGGTCCATCGGGGGGATGCCGTGCTCTCGCCGAGAGTGACGCGCGAGCTCATCGAGCGCGCATCCCGGCTGGCGCCCGCCGACTCGGCATCCACCCTCGTCGAAGACCTCACGGAGCGCGAACGCGACGTCTTCCTGGCCATGGCGCGAGGACTGACCAACGCCGAGATCGCCGCATCGCTGTACCTCGGCGAATCGACCGTGAAGACACACGTCGGGCACGTCCTCACCAAGCTCGGCGCGCGCGACCGTGTACACGCCGTCATCCTCGCCCACCGCAGCGGGCTGGTCGGGCCGGCCGATCCCCTTCCCTGAGGCTCGCGCAAGGTGTGCTCAGTAGAATCGAGACGATGAGAACCGCTCTGCTCGACGCCGCTTCCTCCCCCGACACGACCGCGCCAGAGCGGTGGTCGTGGGGCTGGTGGCTCGAGATCCTGCAGACCGTCGGCTTCAAGCTCCTCGTGATCGTCGCGATCCTCGTCGGCGCCTACGTGCTGTCGCGCCTGCTGCGCCTGGCGATCCGACGCATCGTGAATCGCATCGTCTCGGGCGCCAAGAGCAAGGCGCACGTCGACGACACGCAGGCGCTCGAGAGCTCCCCCCTCTCGGCGATGCGGCTCGTGCAGCGCACCCGGACGCTGGGGACGATCCTCCAGAACATCGTCAACGTCGCGATCGGTGTCGTCGCCATCCTCATGGTCGTCAACGTCATCGACTCCTCGGTGCTCGGCTCATTCGCCCTGCTGTCCGCGGCCATCGGGGCCGGGCTCGGTTTCGGAGCACAGAACATCGTCAAGGACGTTCTCAACGGGATCTTCATCGTCGCCGAGGATCAGATCGGCATCGGCGATGTCGTCGATCTCGAGCTTGCCACGGGCATCGTCGAGTACGTCAGCGTGCGGATCACGCACGTGCGCGACGTCAACGGCACCCTCTGGTACGTGCGCAACGGTGAGATCACCCGCATCGGGAACATGTCACAGGGGTGGTCACGCGTCATCATCGACCTCGCGCTGCCGGTCGACATCGACATCGTGCAGGTCGAGAAGACGATGCTCACCACCGCCAAGACACTCGCGAAGGACTCGAAGTGGCGCAGTCGCATCATCGAACAACCCGAGATCTGGGGTCTGGAATCGATCACGGGTGATGCTCTCGTCATCCGACTCGTGGTCAAGACGCGTGCGAACGCGAAGGACGACGTCGCGCGCGAACTGCGCATGCGACTCAAGCACGCGATAGACGCCATGGGCGTCACGCTGCCGTCGATGCACACCGTCATGCTCGCGGGACTCGAAGGCGCGCAGCGAGTGCGCGGCGCAAACCCGCCACGCACGAAGCCGACGCCGGTCGCCGACCCACCGTCCTCCGACGGCAAGGGCGTCTGGAAGCCACGCAAGACACCGAAGGATGCCGCGCGGAACCAGACGGGGCCAGATTCGACCGGCCCGGACGCGACCCCATCGGCATCGGGCGAGGAGACATCGTCGTGAGCGCACCGATGTCGTTCTATGACGAGATCGGCGGCCACGACACCTTCGTGCGGCTCGTCAACGCGTTCTACCGTGGAGTCGCCGGCGACGAGGTGCTCCGCCCCATGTATCCGGAGGAGGACCTGGAACCGGCCGCGGAGCGGCTGACACTGTTCCTCGAGCAGTACTGGGGTGGCCCGACGACGTACAGCGAGCGCCGCGGGCATCCTCGGCTACGCATGCGACACGTCCCGTTCCACGTGAACTCCGACGCGCGCGACCGCTGGCTGCGGCACATGCGCGCCGCCGTCGACGAACTGCGGCTGCCGCCTTTGCACGAGGCGACGCTGTGGGACTACCTGCAACGTGCCGCGTTCGCGATGGTCAACACGTTCGAGCCGAGCGCCGGCCCGGGCAGCATCGGTCCCGCGCGCCCCTGAGAAGCTGACCCCGGCGGCACTCAGCCCGCGCATCCCGACGAAGGAGTCGAAATGACTACTGCCTCTCGCCACCACGCCGACGTGCTCGTCATCGGGTGGGGTCTGTCGGGGTTGGTCGCTGCGACCGAGGCCGCCGCGGCGGGAAGGCGTGTCGTCGTCGTGGACCAGGAGCCGCGCACGGGCCTCGGCGGGCAGGCGTTCTGGTCCTTCGGCGGGCTGTTCTTCGTCGATTCGCCCGAGCAGCGACGCATGGGCATCACGGACTCGCTCGATCTCGCCCGGCAGGACTGGTTTGCCACCGCGGGGTTCGACCGTGACGAGGATCACTGGCCGCGGCAGTGGGCGGATGCGTATCTGCAGTTCGCCGCAAGCGAGAAGCGCGCGTGGCTGCGGGAGAAAGGCGTCGGCTTCTTTCCGGTCGTCGGCTGGGCCGAACGCGGCGGCTACACCGCGACGGGCCCGGGCAACTCCGTCCCCCGCTTCCACGTGACATGGGGCACGGGACCCGGCGTCGTCGCGCCCTTCCAGGCGGCGATAGAGGCCGCTGAGGCGCAGGGGCGCATCACGATCCTGCCTCGGCATCGCGTCACCGCGCTGACGGATGCCGACGGCGTCGTGACGGGCGCAGCGGGCGATGTCTTGGCGCCATCGGGGGCCGCCCGCGGAGTCGCGAGCTCTCGAGAGGTCGTCGGCGCCTTCGAGATCACAGCCGGCGCGACGATCGTCTGCGCCGGCGGCATCGGCGGAAACCACGAGCTGGTCCGCGCGCAGTGGCCCGCCTCACTCGGGAACCCGCCGACCCACATGGTCGCCGGTGTGCCGTCGTACGTCGACGGTTCCATGCAGCCGGTCGCGCAGCGGGCCGGAGCGCACCTGATCAACGGCGATCGGATGTGGCACTACGTCGAGGGCATCCAGAACTGGGACCCGATCTGGCCGGACCACGGCATCCGGATCCTGCCGGGGCCCTCCTCCATCTGGCTGGACGCGACCGGCACGCGACTGCCGGTTCCGCTGTTCCCCGGCTTCGACACGCTGGGCACCCTCGCCCACCTGCGGACCACCGGCCACGACCACTCCTGGTTCGTGCTGTCGCAGAAGATCATCGAGAAGGAGTTCACGCTCTCGGGCAGCGAGCAGAACCCCGACCTCACCGGAAAGGACGTGCCGCTGCTGCTGCGCTCGCGCCTCGGCAAAGGTGCGGCAGGGCCTGTGCAGGCCTTCCTCGACCGTGGCGCCGACTTCGTCGTACGGCGCACCCTCGATGAACTGATCGAAGGGATGCAGGCGCTCCCCGGCGGCAGGGTGCTGGATGCCGAGGCGGTGCGCCGCGAGGTCGAAGCACGCGACCGGGAGCTCGTGAACGACTTCACGAAGGACGCACAGATCGCGATGCTGCGCTCCGCTCGCGCGTATCGCGGCGACAGACTCATCCGCACCGCAGCGCCGCACCGAATCCTCGATCCCGCGAACGGCCCACTCATCGCGGTGAAGCTGCACGTGCTCACCCGCAAGTCGCTCGGCGGGATCGAGACGGACCTGTCGGCTCGCGCGCTCAGCCACGACGGGAACCGCATTCGTGGACTGTACGCTGCGGGTGAGGCCGCGGGTTTCGGCGGAGGCGGTGTGCACGGCTATCGCGCGCTGGAGGGCACATTCCTCGGCGGCTGCCTGTTCTCGGGCCGCATCGCGGGGCGCGCCGCCGCCGCGGCGGTCTGAGGAGATCACTTTTCAGCGGCGCTGCCGCGCCGTGGGGGCGAGAGAGTCTGCCTCGGGGATGCGAGACTTTCGGGTCAGCTTTTCAGCGGCGCTGCCGCGCCGTGGGGGCGAGAAGGTCTGGCACATGTTGCGAGACTTTTCGCATCAGCCGCGGCCGGTCTCCCGCACCTGCGTAAGCCCGACGCGGGTCGTCCGGCGTACCAGCACGTGACCGCGCGCGAGGCTCACGCGCGTCCACGGCCCCGCCGTGTGAACGGATGCCGACTCCTCGCCGCCGATGAACCCGAGTGCGAACGCGGCGAATGCGACGCCCCGCGGCAAACCGCCGAGCTCGTCGTCGGCCTCCCCCCACACCTGTGCGCGGAGGGCGTGCACGATCTCCTCGCCGGGCGAATCCGGTACGGTCTCGGCCACGACGGCGATGCCCCATTGCGCGCGCTGCGCGAGCAGCGCCGCGGGCAGTTCGTTGGTCTCGGACCACCCGGCGCGCGGCGGTGAGATGCCCGCCCATGGCGCCGTGACCGCGGTGTCCGGGAGCGTGACCGCGGTCGGCTGCGCGGCGTCTACCGCGAGGACTGCGGCATCCACGACGAGATCGCATTCCAGCTCGGCATCCACCCTCGTCGCGCGCATGCCGAGGATCGTCGGGGTCTTGTCCAGGAGCGTCAACGGCGCGAGCGCGGCGACCGTCAGTGCGAGCGTCCCCCGCTGCGCCTTGAGGCGCAGGGCGCCGTCACCGAGTCGTGCTGCGCGCTGCGCGAACACGACGACGTCGGCCGCCGTCGGCGGGTCGGGGAACAGGAGGCGCGAGGACACCCGGCCTAAACTATCAAGCGTCACGGAGTCGACGACGGGAGCATGGGTGCGACATGGTGAGCGAGCAGAGCGACCCGGTCGGGATGATGCTCGACGTGCTCGATCTCGCGTCCAGCGCTGCGCGCACCACCGAGGACATCTTCACGGGCACCTCGCACCCCATGCCGCTGGGACGGATCTTCGGGGGCCAGGTGCTGGCCCAGGCCATCATCGCTGCCGACCGCACCACCGGCCCCGACCGCGTCCCCCACTCGATGCACGGCTACTTCCTGCGGCCCGGCGACGCGGCGCAGGGAATCACCCTGTCGGTGGACCGGATCCACGACGGGCGCTCGTTCTCGACGCGCCGCACACAGGCCTTTCAGGCCGGGGTGCCGATCTTCTCGATGATTTCCTCGTTCGAACGCGAAGACCCGGGGCTGGAGCATCAGGCCGCCATGCCGGTCGGCATCGTGTCGCCCGAAGAGGCGCTGCAGCACTCGGTGTCGGATGCCGCGAACCTTCACCCGTTGTCGCAGCGCCTGCTGTCCGAGAGCGCGATCGAGCTGGTGCACGCCGACGGTGCCGTCTATGACCGGGCCGGCGGTCCCCGTGTGCCGCGCCAGCACGTCTGGATGCGCACCCGGCGCCCGATCGGCGACGACCCCGCCATCCATCGGGCCGTTCTCGCCTACATGAGCGACTTCACGATCCAGGAGCCCGTGCTGCGAGCGCATGGAGTCCCGTGGTCTCTGCCGGGGCTGAAGCTCGCGAGCCTCGACCACGCGATGTGGTGGCACCGTCCCGCGCGCGTTGACGAGTGGCTGCTGTACGCTCAGGAGTCGCCGAGCGCGCGTGGCGGTCGCGGGCTGTCGACCGGCAGGCTCTACACCCGCGAAGGGCAGCTGGTCGCCTCGGTCGCTCAGGAGGTCATGGTCCGCGTGCCGGATGCTGAGGGCACCGACGGCCGGGACGCCGCCACGCTCAGCGGGGCCATCAGCGGCGGCTGAAGGCGACCGGCTCGCCCAGGTAGGGCGACCACGCCTCACGCATGGCCTCCGACAACCGCACCGGTCGGAAGGTTTCGGCGTCGACGAGCACGACCACCGAGGATGCGCGTGCATACAGCACCTGGGGATCGTCGCCGAGGGGACTGTACACCTCGTAGCAGACCTCCACGCTGGACCCGCCGAGCTTGCCGAACCACAGCTGCACGTCGAGAGGGTCGCGTCGGTACGGCACCGGAGCGAGATACTCGATCTCCTGACGAGCGATGAGCGTCAGTTCACCGGCGTCCAGCCCCGCATCGATGACCGCCGTCGTCGGTGCCTGCTCACCCAGGCTCGGGGTCCAGAAGACACGGACGCGCGCCTCTTCGAGGAGCTTCAGCATCGTCGCGTTGTTGACGTGGTTGAACGCGTCCAGGTCGCCCCAGCGCAGGTGGATCGGAACGTGGATGCGGTCGGTCATGCACTCTCCGCTCAGTCCCGGGTCAGCTTGCGGTGCGTCGAGCGGTGCGGGTTGGCCGCATCCGGCCCCAAGCGCTCGATCTTGTTGGCCTCATATGCTTGGAAGTTGCCTTCGAACCAGTACCACTTGTCGGGTTCGTCGTCGGTGCCCTCGTAGGCGAGAATGTGCGTCGCGATGCGGTCGAGGAACCACCGGTCGTGCGTGATGACGACGGCGCAGCCGGGAAACTCCAGCAGCGCATTCTCCAACGAGCTCAGCGTCTCGACGTCGAGGTCGTTGGTCGGCTCGTCGAGCAACAGCAGGTTGCCGCCTTCTTTGAGGGTCAGGGCAAGGTTCAGCCTGTTGCGCTCGCCGCCCGAGAGCACGCCCGCCTTCTTCTGCTGGTCCGGCCCTTTGAAGCCGAACTTCGACACGTATGCGCGTGAGGGAATCTCGGTCTTGCCGACCGTGATGATGTCGAGGCCGTCGGAGACGACTTCCCACAGGGTCTTACTCGCGTCGATGTTCTCGCGGGACTGGTCGACATAGCTGATCTTGACGGTCTCGCCGATTCTGAGCTCACCCCCGTCGAGCGGTTCGAGACCCACGATCGTCTTGAACAGCGTCGTCTTGCCGACGCCGTTGGGTCCGATGACGCCGACGATACCGTTGGGCGGCAGGCTGAAGCTCAGCCCGTCGATGAGGGACCGATCTCCGAACCCCTTCTGCAGCTTCTTGGCTTCAATCACGACGCTGCCCAGGCGAGGGCCCGGCGGAATCTGGATCTCCTCGAAGTCGAGCTTGCGCGTGCGCTCGGCCTCGGCGGCCATCTCCTCGTAGCGCGCCAGACGCGCCTTCGACTTCGTCTGACGACCCTTCGCCGAAGAACGCACCCACTCCAGCTCGTCCTTCAGACGCTTGGCGAGCTTCGCGTCCTTCTTGCCCTGGATGTCGAGGCGCTCGGCCTTCTTCTCCAAGTAGGTGGAGTAGTTGCCCTCGTAGCCGATGAGCCGACCGCGATCGACTTCGGCGATCCACTCCACCACGTTGTCGAGGAAGTAGCGGTCGTGGGTGATGGCGATGACGGCACCCTTGTACGACTTCAGGTGCTGCTCGAGCCAAAGCACGCTCTCAGCGTCGAGGTGGTTGGTGGGCTCGTCCAGCAGCAGCAGATCCGGCTTCTGCAGCAGCAGCTTCGCGAGAGCCACACGACGACGCTCACCGCCAGAGAGCGTCGTCACCTGCTCGTCGCCCCCCGGGGTGCGTAGGGCATCCATCGCCTGCTCGAGCTGCGAATCGAGGTCCCAGCCGTCGACGGCGTCGATCTCCTCCTGCAGGGCGCCCATCTCCGCCAAGAGCGTGTCGAAATCGGCATCCGGGTCAGCCATCAGAGCCGAGATCTCGTTGAAGCGGTCGAGCTTGGCCTTGATCGCGACGCCCTCCTGAATGTTCTCCAGCACGGTCTTGGTCTCGTCGAGCTCGGGCTCCTGCATGAGGATGCCGACGGTGTACCCCGGCGTCAGCTTCGCCTCACCATTGGACGGCGTGTCGAGGCCGGCCATGATCTTGAGGATCGTGGATTTGCCGGCGCCGTTGGGGCCGACCATGCCGATCTTCGCTCCGGGCAGGA
The DNA here is from genome assembly GCF_049661145.1 of Microbacterium sp. Classification (GTDB taxonomy): domain Bacteria; phylum Actinomycetota; class Actinomycetes; order Actinomycetales; family Microbacteriaceae; genus Microbacterium. The sequence goes on along the minus strand of NZ_JBASZT010000111.1, from coordinate 24,780 downwards.
ACGACATCGTGACGTCATCGAGGATCAGCTTCTCGCCCACTGCTTTGCGGGCACGGACCATGGAGTAGATGTATTCGGCCATAACGCCCCAAGTCTATGCGGGCGCTCGTCACCGAGGCGTCCACGTCCTCACCAGTCGATCGGCCGCGTCTGTCCGATCAAACACGTCCCGCCCGGAATCTCCGGGAGGACGAGGGCGGTGGGCATCGGGGTGGAGGGGCCGACCTGCCCGACGAGGCACTCGCCCTTCCACCGCACCGAGAACTGGATCGAGTCTGCGGGGTTCCCCACCGTGGTGCGGTCCTGCGTGACCTCCATCGCGGTCTTGTCGAAACCGGCGGCCACGAGCGCGTCGACGTAGGCCCGACCCAGGACGGCCTGGTCCGTCGACGCGACCTGGTTCATGATCGCCGTGAACAGCGGCAGGTTGTCCGCGGCGGTCCCGTCGGGAACGAGCACCGGTCCCGAAGCGGTCGGGGTCGGCGTCGGGGACGGCGTGGCAACGGTCGGTGCCGATGCGGCCGGGGCTGGTGCCGGAGTACAGCCGACCAGCACCGCGGCGATGACGATCGCCGCCACGGCGAGCCCCCCGCGCGCCGTACGGACCATGGGATCCGTACGTCGCGTGCGACGCCGTCGAGCACGGAGATCGGTGTGGGGCACCGCCCCAGTCTAGGACGACCCCCACACGCCGCCGCCGGGCGCCGATCTCAGCATCAGAAGGGTGTCGGATCCTCCATCGGCGGGCTCCACGAGCCCCCACCGACGAGCGCGGGCTCAGCCTGCGGCCGATCTACATCCTCTGCCTGCGCAGTGACGCCCTCCTCGATCCGCGACGCGTCGCCGTCGACCGGAATCGGGCGCGTGCTCCAGGCCTCGGCCGGGGCCGCCTGGGTGTTCCAAGAGTCGGACGAGGACGAGCTCGCGCTCTGTCCCGGGTCGGGCTGTGCTGCCGTTCGGCGATGAAAGCTCGTGGTCCCGAACATCAGGTCGTGCCCCAGCCCGTCGGCGTCGATCTCCGCCGAAGTGCCGCTCTTGCCGTTCGCTTCCCAGTGCTTGACTCGGAAGCGTCCCGTGACGATGACCCGCTGCCCTTTCTCGAAGGAACCCAGCGCGTGCTCGGCGAGCTTGCGGTAGGCCGAGACGGAGTACCAGTTCGTGTGCACGTCGACCCACTGTCCATCCTCCCGTCGGCGCTGAGTCGAAGCGAGTCGGAAGCCGATCGCGGGAGTGCCATCCGGCAGTTGTCGCCGCTCCGGGACGGAGGCGATGTTGCCGATGACGGTGATGTGGTCGGTCATGTCGGGTTCCTTTCTGCCCACGACGCGGACGATCCGCGCGTGCTCCGGCACCCGCGTGGTGCCCGCCGGGTGCCGGAGCAGTGCCAGCATGCGCTGCAGAATGCCGCCGTGGGTGACTGGGGGCCCTATCTGTGGATGAATCCGGAGATCTGTGCCCTGTGGAGAGAGCGATGTGCCCGTTGCGAGCAGCCATCGGCGCCGTGTCGGAGGTCGTAGCTATGTTCGATCGCAGGAGGTACACCATGACGATCGTCACCGAGACCAGCGCACCCGCCGTCCCCTCACTCGTGCGCGGAATGCGACTGCTGCGCGTATCGGCGCGCCGCTGGCGCGTGCTCGACCGCCGCGGCGTCGTGATCGGGCACATCGCCACCGATGCTGCCCCCGAGGGCGTGCGGTTCCGCGCCGAGCGCTTCGACCTCGCGGCAGCCCGATTGCGGGGCTTGGGCACCTTCTGGCGCGTCGAGGAGGCCGTCGACTGTCTCCGCTACCTGCGCTGAGCGGCGGTGTGCGCTCAGCGGTACGAGTGTCAGTGCTCGCGGAACTGCGGCCAATCCGCTCCCGCCGGGAGGTGGGCGTGCAACGCGCTCTTGGCGACTTCCATCGTCGGATAGGTGCCGATGCTCTCCGATGCCCCGGCGATCGTGGAGATGTAGCCATCAGGGGTCTTCCTGATGGTGCCGACGACGCTGCCTTCGCTTCCATAGGCGACCCAGATGGTGGACGATGCAATGCTCATGATGACTCCTTCGTCGCTTTCGACGCTACGCCTTGCTCCCGCGCATCGCCAGGGGCATTCTCTTCGGATCGTGGACGACTCTCACCTATCTTTGGTGAGCATGATCAACTCGATCCCGCCGGAGCTCTCCGCCCGCATCAGCGCGCTCGAAGACCTCGTGTTCCACCTCTATCAGGAGCTCAACCTCGCGATGCCGTCGCCCGCACAGAGCGTCGCCGGCTCGCTCCCCGACGAGGTGACCGCGTTGGCAGCCGCGGGAGAACGTGAAGGGGCGATTCGCCGCGCCGTCGTGCTGCTCGGCATCTCGCAGCAGGATGCGGTGCTGCGCGTCGACGGATACCTCAGCAGATAGCCTCAGATACGACGTCTCGCTGTGTTGCGTGCCCTGCGTAGCGAGTTTGAGAAGCCGTGGTTGAGGGCCTGGGCGGACTCGTTCGCGCGAGAGTCCCGCCGCCGATGCGGCCGGGAGCGACCGCGTGCGGTGAAGACCCGCACCAGTGCGTAGCTAGAGCAGGCGCGCTTCTCGGGCTCGCGCTGTCAGCCGGTCAAGACGCAGTTGCGGCAATGTCCCCAGGGTGTGAGCGATCGCCGCGACCAGGGCTCCATGCCGCTCAACCGAGTGGGTGACCCGGGTGTGAGCGGGTCCGTGCTCCTCGATGAGCCACGTTCCCCTCTCCCGCAGCAGCGGCACGCGCCAGGTCATGACAATCCGATCTGGCTCGATGCGCGTATAGGTAAGCGAACCGTGCCGGCCCATGATCGTTTCCAACTCGTACTCGACGTCGACCGTCGCAACGGTGGGACCACCAACGCGCACGAATGCGGGGTTCCACTCCGGCAGTTGCGTTGCGCTCACCAACGCCTCGCGGATGATCGCGGCCGGGGCGGCGATAGTGGTGGTTCCGGTTGCATGTCTCATGACGGTTGCGTTCCTTGCGGCTCGGGGTTGCGTTTCGTGAGCGCTTGCCCGGCAGGGGTGTCGTGGACGACGGCCGCGAGCGCCGCGACGACCGCGGAGACATCCGCGCCGCGCAGTCGAGCTCGCAGGTATTCGTGAAGGTCGTCGTCCGCTCGTCGCGCAGCCGCGGCGCGCTCGCGCCCACTCGCCGTGAGCGAGAGCTGCACCTGCCGGGCGTCCCCGGAGACTGCGGCGCGTCGGACGAGACCGGCATCGACCAGACGACCCGCCAGCCGGCTCGGGTTGTTGCCTGATTCGCATACCAGCAGCTCTCCGAGCGCGGTCAGGCTCAACGGTCCGTGATCCGCGAGAACTCGCAGTACCTCCGACTGCGATGGGGTCAGTCCCAGCGGGGCCAGCGTCGCAGCAAGGCGGCGGTTCCCTTCTCGCTGCGCGGCAAGCACGAGGTATCGGAACTGCTCGATGCTCCGGGCCGAATCAGCGCTCACAAATAGATGATACGACATACATGACATGTCATGTGTTGGCGGACGTGCATTGTCGCGGGCGGGGATTGCTCCCGGGCGCGGCGAAGAAGGCGCGTAGGCCGTCAGGTCAGGGTGGGGCCGACCCTAGTGATCCAGGCTCGCTGGTGGGGCCGTCGTCGGCTACAGTTATCAGATGGCTGACATAGGGCTTGCGGGTGTGCCGCGTCCGTCGCCTCCCCGTCGTGGTGAGGAGGCGTTCGCGGAGGATGTGGATGCTCGATTGGGGAACTATGTGAAGCAGGCGGAGCAGGCGTTGATCGCGGCGAAGTCGGATGCGTTGCGCCCGTTTGATCTGACGGTGGCGCAGTATGCGGCGATGATGGCGTTGTATTACTCGCCGGGTCAGTCGTCGGCGCAGTTGTCGCGGGTGGCGGCGGTGACGCCGCAGACGATGACGACGGTCTTGTCGAGGCTGGAGCACAAGAGGCTCATCGTGCGGGTGCCGTCGAAGACGCACCGTAAGGTGCTGGTCACGAGCCTCACCCCGGCGGGTGAGGCGCTGCTGTTGCGTGCGGATGAGCATGCGCGGGCGATCGAGCAACGTCTGGCCGAGGCGTTCACCGCCGAAGAGCACGCGACAGCGCGAGACCTGTTGCGCCGGATCACCACGACGTTGCGCAGCGAGCCGACGCACTCGGCACCGCCCGAGTAGCGGGCTGTCGTGTCAGTAGCGTGATCCCGCCGGAGTGGGCAGGCCGTTCAGGGTATGGACTTCCGGCACCGCCGACGTGGCCGGTGCCGGTGGTCTCGCCGAGGGGGTCGCGCGTCCAGAGGGACAGTTCGGACTGGCCGGGTCGATCACCTCGACGCCGGCATCGAAGGCTTGACGGATGACGGCGACAGAGCGTTCATCGTCACGGCCGCTTTCGGCATAGCCCCAGCTCATCCCCATGCAGCCGAGTCCGAGCGGCGCGACCTCCCGTCCGGTTCGCCCGAGTACGCGCTTCATGCTGACCTCACTCCGTCCGGTATCAGATGACTGATACGCTTCTCTATATAAGAGACCTGACACTATGCAGGTATCGAATATCTCGACAGGAGTCACCCGCATGAAGGCCATCCAGATCACCAGCTACGACGGCCCCGAGGGTCTGAGCTACAACGAGATTCCCGCTCCCGAACCCCGGCCAGACCAGGTCGCGATCGACGTGGAATACGCGGGAGCGAACTACGTCGAGGCCCTGTTCGCGGGCGGGTTCGTGCCCAACCCCCTGCCCTGGGTGCCCGGTATCGAAGCCGCCGGGCACATCCGCTCCGTCGGAAACGACGCGACCGGGTTCACGGTCGGCGATCCGGTCGCGGCACTGACGATCAACGGCGGCGGAGGGTACGGACAAGTCGCCGTCACCCATGCCGGCCTCGTCGCCCCGCTCCCGCCCGGCATGGACCCCGCACTGGCAGCGGTCGTGCCGTCGAACACGACGACCGCGCTCATCGTGCTCGAACGGATCGCCCACCTCGCAGCCGGCGAGCACGTCCTCGTCCATGCCGCCGCGGGCGGCCTCGGTTCGCAGTTCGGACAGATCGCCCGTCTCCTCGGCGCACAGCGCGTTGTCGGCGTGGTCGGCTCCGATTCCAAGCGGCAAGCCGCGCTCGACCTCGGCTACGACGAGGTATGGCTGCGCGCCGATCTTGAAAACGCCAGCCCACGGCAGTTCGATGTGATCGCCGACCCGGTATCCGGCCCGGACAGGATCACCAGCCTCGGGCTCCTCCGACTCGGCGGCAGGCTCCTCGCCATCGGCGACGCCGCACAAGCCGGCGATCAACCCATCAGCAGCAACACCCTCTGGTTCAACGGCATCGGAGTCCACGGCTTCAACCTCGGCGCCCTCTCCGCCGCCGAACCACAACTCGTCGGCACCTATCTGCGTCGCGCTCTCACTCTCGTCGCCGCCGGCGACGTCACCGTGCACGTCGCCGAACAAGCACCCATCCAAGACGCACCCCGCGTGCTCACCGCCCTGCGCGACGGACACACCGTCGGGAAGACCATCTTCATCCACGAAACCGCCTCGGCACGGAAGGAGTGAGACGAGCCATGCACAACCTCGTTCGCCGCTCGATTCCGCTGCGGCAGCGCGGGATCGCTCCCGAGGACGCGCCCGAGGCGGTGCGGCTCTACGAGAGCGGGCTGACGCTGTGGAGGTCGGGCTGCGGCTCGGCATGAGCCAGGGAAGCGCACGGAGAGTCGTGGCGGCGGAGGGCGTCGAGATTCGCCCTCGTGGTCGCCGACCACGGGCGACGACCTGATAGCTCGTATACGCTCGCAAGACACGTTGCGACAGCAGACGGACCGGCCTGTCTTCCGGCTTGTGGTGTGCATCGACACCGATCGAGCCGATCGAGCCATCGCCTATTCCAGGACGGCGCAGAGGGCCTATTCCACCACTGCATAGAGGCGTGTGATGCGACCGTCGGCGACGATCGCTACATCGGTTCCGACGAGGACCGGCTCCTCGCCAGGTCGCCCCAGAGCCCAGGAGAACAGCAAAGCTTCCTCAGCGCGTTGGGGCGGCCTTCGGCTCGTGAAGCGCATGCCCTCACCCATGAGCGTGGCGAGTTCAGTGATCCGTGCGATGAACGCCTCCCGACCTTCAACGGGACCGTCCTGATCCACATACCGCACGTTCTCATCGAAGAGCACCTCGATCCCGGCGCGACGCTTGCCGCCATCGGGCTCGTTCGACACCTCGGCGAAGTAGCGTTCAACCAGCTCCACAGGGGCCACTCCTCCACCATGATCGCTATGGCGCATGGTTCGCAAGGGCGGCCCGACTCCGACGGGACTCGGCCCGCCCAGACGCGCATGGCGACGACGCGCGGTCTCAAGGAGGCCGCCTACGAAGAGGAATCAGGGGCCACCTGCAACGGCATGTAGCAAGACTGCAGTCATGTAACCGGGCGATCCCGTCCGGGTCGACGTCACGACACGAGAGCAGAACTCTCTCGTTTGGCGTTCGGTGAGCCTGGTGGGGAACCGGTTCGCTTGATCGAGTCAATCCTCCCTCGATGCGGCAGCTCTGGTCTGACAACGGCGCCGATCCTGCTTGGGTCACGAATCGTGGTCTGCAAAGTCGAGAGCGCCGTCGATGAAGTGGGTGATGTCTAGGCGCGGGTGTTCGGCACGGCTCGATGCGCCTCGTCAGGTCCTCGCTGACAACTCAGCCGTGACATCGGGCCATCGGCGGAGGTCGAAGAGGAGTTCGCTGGATCGGATGAGTCCGTCTTCGATGCGGAGCAGTTCCATGGTGAGGACGGCGCCGACGCTGGTCGGGGTGATGAAGTCGTAGACGGCGCAGGCGAGATCGCCGTCGACGAAGATGTGGCGGATGTCGTTGCGTTCGACCGCGGGATAGATCCTCTCGAAGGCGGCGACGTAGGCGTCTCGACCGGTGACGCGGGCGGGTCCGTTGCGGAACTCGGCGTCCTCGTGGAGGAGAGCGCGGAGTCGGTCGCTGTCGTGCGCGGCGACGGCGTTGAGGTACCCGGTGACGATGGTGCGGGGTTCGATGGTCATGTCTTCTGCCCTTCGGTCGTGGTCTGGTCGGGGGTGGTGAGGTGTGCCGTGAGTCGGTCGAGGCAGTCGCTCCAGCCCTGCACGTGATCGTCGCGGGTTGTCGTGTCGGCGAAGCCACTGTGAATGAACGTCAGTTCGGTCCCGTCCGGGTGCGCGTCGAGCAACACCGCCACGGTGGTGACTTCGGTCTCGCCGTCCCACTGCCAGGTGAACTCGATCCGCGACGGTGGCTCAATGAGCCGGTACTCGCCGCCGACGCCGATGCCCGCGGTCGGGGAGGCGAGGTGGTAGCGACACGCAGGTCGACCCGGCAGTCGGTGTCGAAGCTGGGCGGCCACATCCATGCCGTCCACTCCGACGGGATCGTGATCGCGGACCACACCCGATCCGGTGCGGCATCGAGGTGCCCGAATGCCGAGCTGGTGCATGTCAGCGTCCGCCTGTCGCAGGTTCGCTGAGGTTCTGGTCGTGAAACGCACGTGCCAGAATCGCCGCGAGTCGCCCGTTCCGGTCGTCCGTCCGCACCGCGCCGAGGGCGGGCGACTCTGCGGGAAGCATCCCGGAGAACAGCCCCAGCGTCGCCGCGGTGGGCGCCTCCACGATCGCGTCGGGGCCTGGCTGCGCACCGAGCTCGACCCGCGCGCCCTGGTGCGACGTGCGGAGGGTGAAGTCGTGGCCGTCCGCGCGGATGAGGATCGTCGCCTCGGGGAGGCCTGACTGCGGGAGCAGCGCCTCGATCGCGAGGGCGAGCCACTGCGGCTGGACGCTGTCGCCGGGTCGGGGCCCGGCGACCATGAGCTGAGCGCCCCATCGCACGAGTCCGAGCACGGGCTCACGCAACCCGAGACCCAAGGGCGTCAACGCGTACCCGACCGCCTTGCGTCCCGGCTCCTCGCGCCGAGTCACGATCCCGGCGTCGACGAGGTCGCGCAGGCGATCGCTGAGCAGATTGCTCGCGATCCCCGGCAGTGCGGCTTTCAGCTCGCCATGGCGACGGTCTGAGATCAGCAGCTCTCGCACGATGAGCAGGTTCCAGCGGTCTCCGATCACGTCGAGGGCACAGGCGAGCCCGCAGAACTGCTGATACTCAGCCATCCGAGCCGCCCCGCTTCCGTTCCCTCACGATCATGGTTTATATTATAAACCGTATAGGACGGGATCGGAGAATCGGATGAGGAAGCTGCCGGACTGGGTTGATCGCTCGCTCTACCCCTTCACGACCCATGCTCTTGAATGGGACGGTCACCGTATCCACTACGTGGACCAGGGACGCGGACCGGCGTTACTGATGCTGCACGGCAATCCGACCTGGTCGTTCGTGTGGCGAGACGTGATCGGCCGGCTCTCCGACAGGTTCCGGTGCATCGCCCCCGACCTGCCCGGCTTCGGGCTCTCGGAGGCGCCGTCCGGGTTCGACGGTCGACCGGAGTCGATCGCCGAGGTACTGACCGGGTTCGTGGAGGAACTCGACCTGGACAACGTGGTCCTGGTCGCGCAGGACTGGGGCGGTCCGATCGGGTTGAGCATCGTCGAACGGATGCCGGAGCGGTTCGCCGGGCTCGTCCTCGGCAACACGTGGGGCTGGCCGGTGACAGGAGATCGGCACTTCGAGCGATTCTCCGCACTGATGGGCGGTGCCGTCGGCGCGTGGCTCACGCGGCGCGCCAACCTCTTCGTCAACGCCATTATCCCCGCAGGGCACAAGCGCCGCCGCCCGAGCGCGGACGAGATGCGTCACTACCGGAGAGCGCTGGGCACCCCGCAACGGCGGCAGGCGTCGGCGATCATGCCTCGCGAGATCGTGCGCAGCGCGCCGTTCCTGGCGCGGGTCGAGTCCGGGCTGCCCGCCCTGCGGTCGCTTCCGGTGCTGCTGATCTGGGCAGGTCGCGACATCGCCTTCCGCGAGATCGAGCTCGACCGCTGGACACGGGAACTTCCCGACGCAACCGTGGTGCGCATCCCGGACGCCGGACACTTCCTCCAGTCCGACGCGCCGACCGAGTTCGCCGACACCATCCGCGCCTGGCACCGCGACCCGACACCAGACGCGGAGAACGCGACCGAAGGAGCCCGATGACGCCCGACACTCCACTCGGCGAGGAACAGAGTCAACGGTGATGCGTCTTCGCCCCTTCGTCCCCGGGGACTATCCCGCTATCGCCGCCTGGGTGTGTGGCCCGGACGAATTGCGCGCCTTCGCCGGGGACCGCCTGACCTGGCCGCTCACCGAACACGAGTTCCTCGACCTGATCGACGCGCCCGGCAGAACGGCATGGACGACGATCACCGGCGATGACCCAGGCACGCCGATCGGTCACGTGCAGCTCACGCGCACCGAAGCCGGTACTCGCATCTCGCGTCTGATCGTCGATCCCGCTCACCGCGGAGCCGGACACGGGCGCGCACTCCTCGACCACGCCATTCGCCGTGCCCATCCCGCGACCCCGATCCGCCTGTCCGTCCTGGCCGAGAACACCATCGCGCTCGGGCTCTACGTCCGCACCGGATTCGTCCCCACCGGACGCGACGAAGACATCCTCCACCTCACCAAGGCAGCGCGCCGTTCACCCAACTCGTCTGCGATCGAGCAGTTCGACGAGCTCGCCGAGGCGATGAGCTGGCTCGGAGCCCGCCGAGCCCACATGATGGGCCGCCCCATGCTGTCCATCGACGGTCGCATGCTCGCCTGCCTCGACGACGGCAACCTCGGCCTCCGCCTCGGACGCGGTACGCCCCGCCACTCCGCGGCGCTCAGCATCGCAGGCGCGGGGCCATTCGCCCCCGGAGACAGGGGTCGCGCCTTCCACGACTGGGTCGCACTCCCCGTCGACGCCCGGAGCGAATGGGCCGCCTTCACCTACGACGCGCTCGAACACACCCGTCTCCTTGGTCCACACAACCACTCCCGCCGCACCGAAAGGTCATGACCGATGCAGTTCCTCTTCCTCATCAACTCCGACCCCGACGCCGAAGTCTTCGACCCGGTCACCGGGGACCCCGAGCACTGGTTGCGGACGGCGACCGAAGACGGCAGTCGCCTGTCCGGGGGACGCTGCGCCCCGGCTGACGAGACGACTACCGTGCGTATCCGAAACGGATGCCTCGAAACCGGTGCCGGCGCCACCGGAACGGACCGCGACGACATCGGCGGCTTCGACCTCATCACCGCCAACGACATCGAGCAAGCGATCGACATCGCCGCACGCCACCCCATGTCTCGCTACGGCCGAATCGAATTACGCCCCATCACTCCAATGTGATTTGGGAAGGAGGTGCCAAAGGTTGGCGACCGATGCTCGAAACCACGATCAGGGATAGGCCACTCCGCTCGTCACCCGAACGCCAACGGCACACTCGCCCTTGATGCGGTTGCCTTCAACTGTGTGAATATCCGGCGCTCCTGACGCGTGGCGACATTCGTGGCGTGGTCCTTGTTGGCAGTGACCGTCTCAATAGCGATCACGCGGTCCCGAGCCTCGAACGAATACCGGAAGGCGGCATAGGAAGTGACCAGCTACCCCACCGGTTTCCTCGACCCGCTCTCCCAGCAGCATCGGATGGGCGGCAGCAGCGAATGACAGCGCTCACGGTCGAGATCGTCTCGTGGAACGCCTCGGTATGTGACGGCGGGGCGACACATATCTCCGTGCCCGGTCAGGAAGGACGGCTCGGAGTCTTATCCGGCCATCAACCACTCGTCGCGATTCTCGGTCACGGAGCGATTCATGTAAGCCGCTCGCCGTATCCTCGGTGCATCGGCTCCTGACGAACCCGTACTACAAGGGCGACGTGATCTATCGAGGCGTGGCCTACAAGGGCGCGCATGACCCGCTCGTCCCGGCCGAGGTTTGTTATCAGGTGCGGGCTGTCCTCACCGCGGGCCGACGAGCTCGCCCAGCTCACCGCCAACCGCGACCGGCTCGAACACGAACAGGACCGGCTCATGCAAGCCCACTACGCCGACGCGATCCCGCTCGCCGTCCTCAAACGAGAACAAGACCGCATCCTCGGCGAACTCGACCAGGTGAACCGTCGCCTCGATGCGCACCACGGCGAACACACCGACGCCCGCGCCCACCTGGACGACGCCCTGAACCTGCTCGGCAACTGCGCCGACATCTACGCCCGCTGCGACGACGCCAACCGGCGTCTCTGCAACCAGGCGTTCTTCACCAAGGTCTACGTCGAGGAGGACGACGAACTGCGCGTCGAGAACGCCCGACCCTTCGAGATGCTGCTGGACCCCGATGTCAACGCCGACGCCCTGACCTGGGCTGCGAACGCCGACAAGGCTCGAACCCCAGCCCTTGATTCTGCGGGCCAAGGTTCGAGCCTTGTGCGTTGAGTGCCCCCGGCAGGATTCGAACCTGCGACCAACGGATTAGAAGGCCGTCGCTCTTCCACTGAGCTACGGAGGCGCTCCTCCACAGTAGCGCCCAGTAAACGGCGCATCGGTAGCGCTCGTTAGGATGAAGGACATGGTGAATGCCGCGGACAACGACCGTCTCGTCTGGATCGACTGTGAGATGACGGGCCTCGATCTCGCGATCGACGAACTGGTCGAGATCGCCATCATCGTCACCGACTTCGAGTTGAACGCGCTCGACCCCGGCTTCCAAATCGTGATCAAGCCGGATCCCTCGGCGCTCGCGCACATGAACGAGTTCGTCACCTCGATGCACGATCGATCCGGGCTGCTCGCCGAGATCCCCTCCGGTGTCAGCCTCGCTGAGGCAGAATTCGAGTCGCTGGAGTACATCCAGCGATTCGTCCCCGAAGGCAAGGCCCCGCTCGCGGGCAACACCATCGGCACCGACCGTATGTTCCTCGCGAAGTACATGCCGCGGGTGGACCGCTGGCTGCACTATCGCAACGTCGACGTCTCCAGCGTGAAGGAACTCTCCCGCCGGTGGTTCCCGCGTGCATACTTCAACGCCCCTGTAAAGGACGGCGGGCACCGTGCGCTCGCCGACATCCGGGAGTCCATCCGCGAACTGGCGTATTACCGCGAGACCGTTTTCGTGCCCGAGCCGGGCCCGACGACGGAAGCGGCGCGTGTGGCCGCGGCATCCACGGTGTCCGCCTACGCTCCGCGCGTGTAATAGAATCGTGTGGTTGCCCGGTGACGGGCACATGGTGGCTATAGCTCAGTTGGTAGAGCACCGCGTTGTGGTCGCGGGGGTCGCGGGTTCAAGCCCCGTTAGCCACCCCACTTCCTCCCCGACCGGAGACGCGAGGACGGTCGAATGATGGACATGGATGCCGACACGTTCGACGACCTGGTCTCGGACGAACTCGACCTGTTGCCCGACGACATGGTGTCAGACCTCGACAACGTCGTGTTCGTCGTGGAGGACCGCCCCGAGGACGGCAGCCTCGGCCTGCTGGGCCTGTACGACGGGCTTGCATTGACCGAGAGGGATCGCTATGGCGTCGGCGAACTGCCCGACCGGATCATCGTGTACCGCGAACCGCATCTGGACGCCTGCGGGACGGTCGATGAACTGCGCGACGAGGTCCACACGACGCTCGTGCACGAGATCGCCCACTTCTACGGCATCGACGACGACCGACTGCACGAGTTGGGCTGGGCATGACCATCCCTCTGGAAGACACCCGCCTCGACGAGCACAGCACGACCAGCGCGACCAGCGCCACTGACGGCCCCTGGCAGACGGTCGTCTGGAACGACCCCGTCAACCTCATGACCTACGTCACCCACGTCTTCCGCACCTATTTCGGCTACTCCCCCGAACGAGCCCACCGCCTCATGCTCGCCGTCCACCACGATGGACACGCCGTCGTGGCCGAGGGGGCGCGGGAGCAGATGGAGTTGCACGTGCAAGCCATGCACGACTACGGGCTGTGGGCGACCGTGCAGAAAGGGCCGGAATGAGCGGCAGAACCGTCCTGATGGAGATCTCGCTGCTCGAAGCTGCGCACCTCACTGACCTCGTGGCACAGTTCACGACGCTGTTGGACGACACGCTCGACGAAGATCCCCGTGCCGACCCGGCGCTCGCGCGCCTCGTGCCCGACGCCTACGCCGACGACGCCGAAGCGGCCGACGAGTACCGTCGCCTCACACAGGACGACCTGCTCGACCGGCGGCGCGCGGATGCCGCCGTCGTCACCACGACCCTCTTTCGCGACGGCAAGCCGCTGCGGCCCGAATCGCTCGACCGTGTCGACGCCGAGACGGCGATGGTCATCGAGCTGGACGACCACTCGGCATCCGCATGGCTACGCACGCTCGCGGCGCTGCGCCTCGTGCTGGCGACGCGGCTCGGCATCGCGATCGAAGAGGACAACGACCGTGACGACCCACGGTTCGGCGTCTACGAGTGGCTGGGCTTTCGGCTCGAGGGACTACTGCAAGCCCTCGAGAACTGATCGCGGCTCAGGGGATCTCGACAACCAGCGTCGCGAAGTCCCGCGGATGGTCGGCGGCCAGATGCTCCGCCTCCTGTGCGGCCCACCGCTCCCAATGGGGCCGGTAGGCCTCCCCGTCCCGCGCCAACGCCCGCTCCCGCCGCGACTCGACAGGCGATTCGAGCCACACCCGCGCATCCGACAGCGCGGCCGACGCCGCCGTCAGCACGCCGGAGCCCTCGACGATGAGCAGGATGCCGGGGTCGACGCGGTCTGCCGCGGTATATCGACTCGCACCCCAGTCCCAACGCTGCCAGTGCGAAGCCTCACCGGCGCGCCGCGGCTCGAGGATCTGCACACGGGCGAGCTCGGCACCGCGTGCGAGGCCGTCCCACCCCGGATAGACATCATCGAGCGCGACGACCCGCGCCTCGCCGGGCCACCCGGCGGCGACGAGGGTCGCGAGGGTCGACTTTCCCGCGCCGGACCCGCCGTCGATGATCACGCCGGGCGCGACGGATGCCGACGTCAACGCCGTCCGCGCCGGCAGCGCCGCCAGTTGAGAGAGCACGGCGTCGGCGGCGTGGTGCAGCGCCTGCGCAACCGGATCGTCAGCGCTTGAGAGCACGGATGACGCGACTGAACGCGCGGCCGGCGACCCACACGAACGGGATGCCCACCGCGATCAGCGAGACGAGGTTCGGCTCGAAGCGCAGATCATCGCCCTTGCGGATGTAGGCGCCCAGCGGGATCGCAACGCCCCCGCCACCCCCGCCGCCATTGCCGCCGTCGTCCTCGCCGGCGCCGAAGCCCGACCACGAGAGAGCGACGGGGACGAGCCGGATGCCGTCGATGTCCTGCTGTTCGCCATATACGCTGTTGACGCCGAGCGAGGCGGCCTGCTTGCCGAGTTCCAGTGCGAGATTGGGCATGCCTCCACCGTAGTCCGCACGGCCGTCAGCGGAAAGACGCCCCGGGCCTGGTCAGTCCGGTCGCGGCAGCCGCGGATTGGTCGGCAGTGCGTTCACGTCGCGCCGCGGCCCGAGCACGCTCGCGCGGGTGACCGCACCGCCGCCGAAGCGCTGCCGAGCGTCGTCGAGCGCGGCATCCACCCGCCGCCATTCCGCGTCGTCGTCCCACAGCGGCATGGCGCCGCCGCTCGATCCGCTCAGCTTCTCTGCGCGAACCCCGATCAAGCGCACCGGCTGCGTGATTTCAAGAGCATCGAACAGTCCGATCGCGACGTCTCCGACGCGCTGTCCCACATCGGTCGGCTCGGCGAGGCTCGACGCGCGCGTAAGGGTGGTGAAGTCCGCGTATCGCAGCTTCAGGGCGATCGTGCGCGCCTGAAGGCCACCGTCGCGGAGCCTCGCGGCGACGCGGTCGGACAGGCGTCGCAACTCGCTCCGCAGGGTTGTCGTGTCGGCGATATCGTGCAGGAACGTCTCTTCGTGGCCGATGCTCTTCTCTACCCGGTCGGTCTCGACCGCGCGCGGGTCGACGCCGTGAGCGAGTTGCCAGATCCGCTCGCCACCGGCACGGCCCAGTGTGCGCTCGATGACGCCGCGCGGAGAGGCGAGGATGTCGGACACGAGCCGGATGCCGCGGCCTTCGAGTGCCTCCGCTGCTTTCGGCCCCACGCCCCACAGCGCCGACACGGGCAGCGCGGCCAGGAACGACGCCGTGTCGGGCTCGCTCACGATGAGCAGGCCGTTCGGCTTCGAGCGCGTCGAGGCGATCTTCGCGACGTGTTTCGTGGCGGCCACGCCGACGCTGCAGACGAGGCCGGTCTCGGCGAGGACCCGTGCCCGCAGCATCTGCGCGATCTGTCCGGGCGAGCCCCACAGTCGCCGGGCGCCCGACACGTCGAGGAACGCCTCGTCGATCGACAGCGGCTCGACGAGCGGCGTGATGTCGTGGAAGATCGCCATGACCTGCCGCGAGAGCGCCGCGTATCGTTCGAAGTGCGGTGTGACGACGATTGCGTGCGGACAGAGCCGCAACGCCTGCGCGACTCCCATCGCCGAACGCACGCCGTAGCGACGCGCCTCATAGGACGCGCTGGAGACGACGCCGCGGCCCTCCATCCCACCGACGATCAGCGGCTTGCCCGCGAGCGCCGGGTCGTCGAGCACCTCGACCGAGGCGTAGAACGCGTCCATATCGACGTGCAGGATCCGTGTGCCGGTATCGTCGGCATCCTCGGGCGAAACGGTCCGCCCCGTGCCGTCGCCCCGTCCCATGTCCCCATTGTCCCCCGGCCCAACGACACGGGGCCCGTCGGCCGTGCTCACCTCCGCGAGAGAACAACTGCGCGCCGAGAGAACGGTTGTCACCCGTTCTCTCGGCGCCGAGTTGTTCCCTCGTGGACAAAGGGGGGATCAGGATGCCGCGGCGCGCTCCAGCACGAGCTCGCGCACGCGGGCGGCGTCGGCCTGCCCGCGCATCGCCTTCATGACGGCACCGATGATCGCGCCGGCGGCCTGGACCTTGCCGTCGCGGATCTTCGCCAGCACGTCCGGCTGGGCGGCGAGGGCCTCGTCGACCGCCGCGATGAGCGGTCCGTCGTCGGAGACGACCGCGAGGCCGCGGGCGTCCACGACCTCCTGCGGTGTGCCCTCGCCGGCGATGACGCCCTCCAGCACCTGCCGGGCGAGCTTGTCGTTGAGGGTCCCCGCGTCGACGAGCGTCTGCAGCGCGGCGACGGATGCCGGAGCCACGAGCGAAGCCGCCTCCACCCCCTGGGCGTTGGCGATACGACTGATCTCGCCCGTCCACCACTTGCGGGCGGCGGCCGGTGACGCTCCCGCGGCGACGGTGGCGTCGAGCTCGGCGAGCAGGCCGCCGTTGACCACGTCCTGGAACTCCAGGTCGGTGAAGCCCCACTCCGCCTTCAGACGCTTGCGACGCGCCGCCGGCGGCTCGGGCAGCTCCGCCCGCAACTGCTCGATCAGTTCTGCCGACGGCGCGACCGGCAGGAGGTCCGGCTCGGGGAAGTAGCGGTAGTCGTCGGCATCCGACTTCGGGCGCCCGGGCGAGGTCGTGCCGGTGTCCTCGTGCCAGTGCCGGGTCTCCTGGGTGATCGTCCCGCCGTCGGCGAGGATCGCCGCCTGACGCTGGATCTCGTAGCGCACCGCGCGCTCGACCGACCGCATGGAATTGACGTTCTTCGTCTCGGTGCGCGTGCCGAGCTTCTCCTGCCCGCGCGGCCGCAGCGACACGTTGGCGTCGCAGCGGAGGTTACCGCGCTCCATGCGCGCCTCCGAGATGCCGAGCCCGATCACGATGTCACGGATCGCGCGCACGTACGCCGCCGCCAGTTCCGGCGCGCGCTTCTCGGCGCCGATGATCGGCTTGGTGACGATCTCGACGAGCGGGACACCCGCGCGGTTGTAGTCCACGAGCGAATACGCGGCGCCCTGGATGCGGCCGGCCGCGCCGCCGACGTGCGTGAGCTTGCCGGCATCCTCTTCCATGTGCGCCCGCTCGATCGGAACCTCGAACGTCGTGCCGTCGGTCAGCTCGACCTCGACGCTGCCCTCGTAGGCGATCGGCTCGTCGTACTGGCTGATCTGATAGTTCTTACCGAGATCGGGGTAGAAGTAGTTCTTCCGCGCGAAGCGGCACGGCGACGCGATCTGGCATCCCAGCGCGAGCCCCAGGCTGATCGAGTAGCGCACCGCCGTCTCGTTGACGACCGGCAGCGAGCCCGGCAGTCCCATGTCGACCGGCGCGACGAGGGTGTTCGGTGCGGCGCCGTGGTTCTTCTCATTCGCGGGGTTGCCGGCGGGCGAGAACATCTTCGTCTCGGTGTTGAGTTCGACGTGCACCTCGAAGCCGAGCACCGGCTCGAAGCGTTCGAGGGCCTCGTCGAAGTCCATGAGTGCGACCTTGGCCATCAGAGGTCCCCTCCCCGGAGCGGCGCACGGTCCAGCAGCGGACCACCCCACGAATCGACCAGCAGCGCTTCGGCGGCTGCTCCCACGCGGTAGAGCCGCGCGTCCTCCCGCAGCGGTGCGATGAACTGGATGCCGACGGGAAGCCCGTCCTCTTCGGCCAGACCCGAAGGGATCGAGATACCCGGGACCCCGGCGAGGTTCACCGGGATCGTGGTCACGTCGTTGAGGTACATCTGCAACGGATCGTCGACCTTCTCGCCGAGCCGGAATGCCGTCGTAGGCGCCGACGGGGTCGCGATGACGTCGACCCGGGCGAACGCCTCGTCGAAGTCGCGCTGGATCAGGGTGCGCACCTTCTGGGCGCTGCCGTAGTAGGCGTCGTAGTAGCCGGCCGATAGAGCGTAGGTGCCGAGGATGATGCGGCGCTTCACCTCGTCACCGAAGCCGACGTCGCGCGATCTCGCCATGACGTCCTCGACCGTGCCGCCCGGCACGTCGACTCGCAGGCCGAAGCGTACCGAGTCGAACTTCGCGAGGTTGCTGGACGCCTCGGCGGGCAGGATCAAGTAGTACGCCGCGACGCCGTACTCGAAGTGGGGCGCACTGACCTCGACGATCTCCGCGCCGTGGGCCTCCAGCAGCGCGAGCGCCTCGCGGAACGATGCCCACACGCCGCCCTGGAACCCGCTCTCGGGGAGCTCCCGGACGACCCCGATCCTCAGTCCCTTGAGAATCTCGCCGGTGGCGCCTTCGCGCGCAGCGGCCGCGAACGACGGCCACGCGGCTTCGAGCGAGGTCGCATCGTGCGGGTCGTGGCCGCCGATGACGTCGTGGAGCAGCGCCGAGTCGAGCACGGTGCGCGACACGGGGCCGACCTGGTCGAGCGAGGAGGCGAGCGCGATCGCACCGTACCGGCTGACGGCCCCGTAGGTCGGCTTGACGCCGACCGTCCCGGTGACGTGCGCGGGCTGGCGGATCGATCCGCCGGTGTCCGACCCGAGCGCGATCGGCGCCTCGAAAGCCGCGACGGCGGCAGCAGATCCGCCGCCGGAGCCACCGGGGATGCGGTCGAGGTCCCACGGGTTGTGGGTCGGCCCATAGGCGGAGTGCTCCGTCGAAGAGCCCATCGCGAACTCGTCCATGTTGGTCTTGCCGAGCGGGACCAGCCCCGCGGCGCGGGCGCGCGCCACGACCGTCGCGTCGTAAGGCGACAGGAAGCCCTCGAGGATCTTCGAGCCGCTCGTGGAGGGCATGTCGGTCGTGACGAGCACGTCCTTGATCGCAAGCGGCACACCTGCGAGCTCCCCGAGGCTCTCCCCCACGGCGCGGCGGCGGTCGATGTCGGCGGCGATGTCGAGCGCGTGGTCGCTGACGTGCAGGAAGGCGTGCACGTCACCGTCGACGGCGGCGATGCGGTCGAGGTGCGCCCGCGTCGCCTCGACGCTCGACACCTCACCTGCCGACAGCCGCGCGGCGAGCTCCGCGGCGCTGAGCCGCGTCAGGGCACTCACTGCTCTTCACCGAGAATCGCGGTCACGCGGAATCGGTCCTCCGCGGCATCCGGAGCGTTCTGCAGCACCTGCTCGACGGTCAGCATCTCACCGACGACATCGGGCCGGAACACGTTCTCGAGCGCGACGGGGTGACTCGTGGCGGGCACGTCGGTGGTGGCGACTTCGGATACCTTCGCGATGTTGTCGACGATGACCGAGAGCTGGCCCGTCAGGCGCTCGACCTCGTCGTCGCCGAGCTGAATCCGGGCCAGCACGCCGAGATGGCGCACGAGTTCAGGGGTGATTTCAGACACCCGTCGAGTCTAGTCCGGGCTCTCGGTGAGGACGTGAGGCGAGACGAGCGGTCCGGCCGACTCATGCCCGAAGCAATCCGAGATGCTCGGTGACGAGCCGCACTGTGTTCTTCTTGGTGGATGTGCCCGAGCAGCAGCGGCTGGGTCGCGGAGCGATGTCACACGACCGCTATCACAACGACGGCATAGGCTGTGCGCGTGACGACGTACGACCCGCCCCGCCCCTGGATCGCCAGCTATGCGGAAGGCGTGCCCGCAGAGCTGGGACCCGTGACCGGGTCGCTGCTCGACCTCGTGACCGCCTCCGCACGAGACTACCCGGATGCTCCCGCCCTGCAGTTCTTCGGGCGTACGACGTCCTACCGGCACCTCGTGGACGCCGTGGATCGCGCCGCGGCCGGGCTCCGGGACCTGGGCGTCGGCAAGGGCGACACCGTCGCGATCGTGCTCCCCAACTGCCCCCAGCACATCATCGCCTTCTACGCGATCCTGCGCCTGGGGGCGATCGCGATCGAGCACAACCCGCTCTACACCCCGCGCGAACTGCGCAAACAGTTCGAGGACCACGGCGCAAAGACCGCCATCGTGTGGAGCAAGGTCGTAGCGACCGTCCAAGACTTTCCCTCTGACCTCGCCGTGACGAATCTGATCACGGTCGACATCACGAGAGCCATGCCGGCATCACTGCGATTCGCCCTTCGCCTGCCGATCACGAAGGCGCGCGAGTCGCGCGACGCGCTCACGACCCGCACGCGCGGCGCCATTGCGTGGGAGCACGTGCTGCGGGCGGTACCACTGCCGGCATCCGTCCCCGGTCCTGCCACCGACGACGTCGCGATCATCCAGTACACGAGCGGCACGACCGGCACTCCCAAGGGCGCCGTGCTCACTCACCGCAACCTGCTCTCGAACGCGCGGCAAGGCGAGGCGTGGGTGCCGCAGATCCAGCGCGGCCACGGGTGCGTCGTCTATGCCTTGCTGCCGATGTTCCACGCGTACGGACTGACCCTGTGCCTGACGTTCGCGATGTCGATGGGGGCGCGCCTCGTGCTGTTCCCCCGCTTCGAGGCGGCGATGGTGCTGGCGGTCACGAAGAAACTCCCAGCGACGTTCCTTCCCCTCGTTCCTCCCATCGCCGAGCGGTTGCTGAAGGCGGCGCAGGACGAGGGGGTCTCGCTCGCCGGCACCGAGATCGCGATCTCCGGTGCCATGGCCCTGCCCCATGAGCTCGTCGTGCCTTTCGAGAAGGCCTCGGGCGGCTACCTCGTGGAGGGCTACGGCCTCTCCGAGTGCTCGCCCGTCCTCATGGCCAACCCCGTGGCGCCGAACCGCAAACCGGGGACGGTCGGCCTGCCGCTGCCAGGAACGGAGTGCCGCGTCGTCGATCCCGACGAACCGACCCGAGAAGTGCCGGCGGGCGAGCGCGGCGAACTGCTGGTGCGCGGGCCGCAAGTGTTCCAGGGCTACTACGGCAAGCCAGAGGCGACGGCCGAGGTGTTCCTGGACGACTGGTTCCGCACCGGCGACGTCGTCCAGATCGACGAGGACGGGTTCGTCCGTATCGTCGACCGCATCAAAGAGCTGATCATCACGGGTGGATTCAATGTCGCCCCCACCGAGGTCGAGAACGCTCTCCGGCAGCACCCTGACGTGCTCGACGTCGCGGTCGTGGGTCTTCCCAGCGACCTCTCCGGCGAAGAGGTGGTCGCGGCCGTCGTCCCCGACCCCGACGCGAAGGAGGTCGACGTCGAGGCCATCCGCGCGTATGCACGCAGCATCCTCACCCCGTACAAGGTGCCGCGCCGGATCTTCGTGGTCGACGAGTTGCCGAAGTCCCTCATCGGCAAGGTGATGCGCCGCCAGGTGCGCGATTCGCTGCTGCAGCTGACGCAGGGCGGCTGAGCGACTGCGCCCACACGTGTAGCACTCGAAGTCGGAGCGATGCGGCGCTGCCGAAGTCACCCTCAGCCCGCGTCGGGCGCCAGCGCGTCGAGCGCCGCGGGGCCCTGTTCGACCAGGATCTTGAACTGGGCGGCGTCGATGATCCGCACTCCCAGGTCTTCGGCTTTCGCGAGCTTGGACCCCGCGCCGGGGCCGGCGGCGACGAAATCGGTCTTCTTCGAGACGCTGGATGCCGCTTTACCGCCGGCGGCGATGATCGCCTCCTGCGCACCCTCACGCGTGTAGCCCTCCAGGGTCCCGGTCGCGACGACCGTCAACCCTTCCAGCACTCCTCCCGCTGCAACGGCGGCCCCCGGGCCGGGGTGCCCCGGGATCTCCATCCGGGCCCCAGCCCGCTCCCACCGTTCGACGATCTCGCGATGCCAGTCGACGGCGAACCACTCGATCAGCGAGTCGGCGATGATGCCGCCGACCCCCTCGACGGCCGCGAGCTCATCGCGAACGGCGGCGCGAATCGCGGCGATCGACCCGAACCACTGGGCCAGCGCCCGTGCCGCCACCGGTCCGACGTGGCGGATGCTGAGGGCCACGAGGAATCGCCACAGCTCCTTCGTCTTCGCCTTCTCCAGCTCTTCGAGCAGAGTGAGCGCCTGCGCCGACGGCTGCGGCCCGGTGAGGCCCTCCTTCTTCTCCGCCGTCGTCGGGTTGCGCCGGAACGGCGCACGCTTCACCGGCTCGCCGGTCTCATCGTCGAGCTTCGGTTCGCCCGTCTCGGCATCACGCACGACGACCTCGATCGGCACCAACTCATCGAGCGTCAACTCGAACAGCCCCGCCTCGGTGCGCAGCGGCGGCTCCGCGGGCACGCTCGGCTGCGTCAGCGCGGCGGCCGTCACCTCGCCGAGCGCCTCGATGTCGAGCGCTCCGCGTGAGCCGATGTGCTCGACCCGCCCGCGCACTTGCGCCGGGCACGCGCGCGTGTTGGGGCAGCGCACGTCGATGTCACCCTCCTTCGCGGGGGCGAGCAGCGCGCCGCACTCGGGGCAGTGCGTGGGCATGACGAACGCGCGCTCAGTCCCGTCGCGCAGTTCGACGACGGGTCCGAGCACCTCGGGGATCACATCTCCCGCCTTGCGCAGCACGACCGTATCGCCGATGAGCACACCCTTGGCGACGACGACCTCCTGATTGTGCAGGGTCGCCTGCCGCACGACGGAACCGGCGACGCGCGCCGGCGCCATGACGGCGAAGGGAGTGACCCGGCCGGTCCGCCCGACCGAGACGACGATGTCGAGCAGCGTGGTGTTGACCTGCTCGGGCGGGTACTTGTACGCGATGGCCCAGCGCGGCGCGCGGCTGGTGGCGCCGAGCTCGTCATGCAGCGCGAGATCGTCGACCTTGACGACGACGCCGTCGATCTCGTGCTCGACGTCATGGCGGTGCTCACCGTAGTAGCCGACGAACGCGCTCACCCCGTCGATGTCGTCGGACGTGCGGAATGAGGGACTCGTCGGCAGCCCCCACTCGGCGAGGACCCCGTACACCTCGCTTTGCGAGGCCACCGGCGGTGACGGCCACGCACCGATGCCGTGGACGAGAAGGCGCAGCGAGGCGAGGCGAGCCTTCCCCGCCTCGAGTTCCATGCCGTTCTTCTTGTCGAGCTGCTGTCGCAGCCCGCCGCTGGCCGCGTTGCGCGGGTTCGCGAACGCGGGGAACCGGCGCGCAGCCGAGCGCGTCAGCTTCTCCTCGTCGCCGCCGCCACGGGCGAGGCCGCCAGCGATGACGCGTTCGCGCAGCCGGGCCTGCAGGGCATTGAGTTCATCGAATGCCGCTACCGGAATATAGACCTCGCCGCGCACCTCCACGAGCGGTGGATGTCCGCTCCCCGCGAGCCGTGACGGGATGCCGGTGACCTGCGCCGCGTTGACCGTCACGTCTTCACCGACGCGCCCGTCACCGCGCGTCGCCGCCGACACCAGCACTCCGTGCTCGTACCGCAGGCTGATGGCGAGGCCGTCGATCTTCAGTTCGAGCAACCAGCGCACGGCACGCCCCGCGGCCGACTGCGTCTTGGCGCACCACTCGGCCAGCTCGTCCGTGCTGAAGACGTTGTCGAGGCTCAGCATCCGCTCGGCGTGCTCGACCGGCGCGAACATCGAGCCCTGCGCCGCGCCTACCGACAGTGTCGGCGAGTCCTGTCCCTGCACTTCGGGGAACGTGCGCTCCAGCGCTTCGAGCCGCCGCATCCAGCCGTCGTAGGTCTGATCGTCGACGATCTCGGCGTCGCGCCCGTAGTAGGCGTCGCGCGCACCGACGATCAGGTCGGTGAGACGCGTGGATTCGGCCCGCGCCTCATCCAGGGTCTGGGGCAGCTGATCGTCGGCATCCGTCACACGGAGAGTCTAGGAGGGGCCGCCGACACCGTGAGGGGGCTTGCGTCCGACCCCCTCACCCGTCACGCCGGGACCGGCACCGCCGAGACCGTGCGGTCGATCGTGAACTGTCCGATCACCCGTGTGCCGTCGTACAGCACCGCGGTCTGGCCGGGCGCGACGCCGTCGAACGGCGACTCCGGAGTGACGGTGAGCGCTCCGTCGACCAGCTCCGCCCGCGCCGGAACGGGCTCGGCGTGGGCGCGGATCTGCACATGGCAGTCGAAGACGTTTCCTACCGGCGCGCGCCCGGCCCATGTGAACCGCTCCCCCGCGATGCGGGCGGTCGCGAGGGCCTCCTTCGGTCCGACGACGACCGTGTTCGACACCGGCCGCACTTCGAGCACGAAGCGCGGCTTGCCGTCGGGCGCCGGCACCCCGAGCTGCAGCCCGCGCCGCTGGCCGACCGTATAGGCGTGGGCACCGGCATGCGCGCCGACGACCGCACCCGACCGGTCGATGATCGCGCCCTGCTGAGCCCCCACGCGGTCGGCGAGCCAGCCTCGGGTGTCACCATCGGGGATGAAGCAGATGTCGTGGCTGTCGGGCTTGTGCGCGACGCTCAGCCCGCGCGCTTCGGCCTCGGCGCGGACGACGGCCTTCGACGGCGTCGAGCCCAGCGGAAAGTAGGTGTGCGCCAGCTGCGGCACGGTGAGGACACCCAGGACGTACGACTGGTCCTTCGCCTCGTCGCTCGCGCGGTGCAGTTCCCGCCCGTCGGGACCGTCGACGAGCGTCGCATAGTGGCCCGTGCAGACGGCGTCGAAGCCGAGCTCCAGCGCCCGCTCCAGGAGAGCGGCGAACTTGATCTTCTCGTTGCACCGCATGCACGGGTTCGGAGTGCGCCCGGCGCGGTACTCCGCCACGAAGTCCTCGATCACGTCGTCGCGGAACCGTTCCGAGAAATCCCACACGTAGAACGGGATGCCGAGCCGGTCGGCCGCCCTGCGGGCATCCATCGCGTCCTCGATCGTGCAACAGCCGCGGCTGCCGGTGCGCAGTGTCCCGCCCGCGCGGGAGAGCGCGAGGTGCACGCCGACGACGTCGTGCCCCGCCTCGACGGCCCGGGCAGCCGCGACGGCGGAGTCGACACCACCGCTCATCGCCGCCAGAATCCGCATCGCACCAGTCTACGAGCGCCGCGGCCACCTCGGCTCAGGCGCACGCCCCGGCGCCCGCGATGGCTGACCGCGCCGGGACTGCTGCCCGGTTCTCACTCCGTCTGTGTCGGAAAAGCAGGCTGGATCGTCACTCGAAGCCCCCGGGGTCTTCGATTCGGTCGTTTCAGCCTGCTCTCGGTACGGATGGCGTCCGTGCGCCCGTAGCTCACCGCGCGGCCGCCGCAACGGCGCGGGCGTACGC
>NZ_JBASZT010000110.1:0-2373 GCF_049661145.1 Microbacterium sp. | reverse complement strand
CGGGTGCACAGCGCGTCGCGGACGGACGCCCGCAGCGGCACGACGCCGATGCGCAGCCCCGGCACGCCGGCGGTCGGCAGGTCCTTCATGGAGTGCACGACGAGGTCGCACTCCCCGCGCAGCAGCGCGTCGCGCAGCGCCGCGACGAACACGCCGGTCCCGCCGAGCTGTGCCAGCGGACCCGTCAGCACGTCGCCGGCGGTCGTGATCGGGATGAGCTCGACCTCGTGGCCGGTCACAGTGCGCAACGCGTCGGCGACGTGCCCGGACTGCGTCGTTGCGAGCAGGCTCGCGCGTGTGCCCAGCCGCAGGGGCCGCAAGGTCACGGTGCCATACCGGCGAGCGCCGGACGGAACCCGCGGCGGGTGTTCTCGCAGCATCCGGCACGACATACGTCGTACGCCGGCCCGAGCGCCGTCACGTGCGGGCGCTGCTCCGGCGGCATCCCGGTGAGGCGCTCCTCGACGAGGTCGACGAGCCCCGCCACGAACGCGGGATGATGCCCGGGGGTCGCCGTACGCACCGCGACGAGTCCGAGCGTCTCAGCCGTCGCCATGGCCTCGGTGTCGAGGTCCCAGAGCACCTCCATGTGATCGCTGACGAACCCGAGGGGCACGATGAGCACCGCCTTGCGGCCACGCGCCGGAAGCTGCGTCATCGCATCGTTGATATCGGGTTCCAGCCACGGAACCTGCGGCGGGCCTGAGCGGCTCTGGAAGACGAGTTGCCACGAACTCGGAATCCCGAGCAGCGCCATGATCTGCTCGGCAACCGCGAGGTGCTGCGCCAGGTAGGCGCCTCCCGGACCGAAGCCGTCCTCGGGCGCACCGGACCGATCGGCGTCGGCATTCGGGATCGAGTGCGTGGAGAAGAGGACTTCGACGTCGTGCTCCAGGTCGGTGATGCCCCGCTCGGCGAGCTCGGCGATGCCCGCCCGGATTCCCTCGACGAACGGCGTCACGAACCCGGGGTGATCGAAGAACTCGCGCACCTTGTCGATCTCCACGGCGCCGTCGAGCCCGGTCGCCTCGACCGCGTCGGCGAGGTCTTCGCGATACTGCCGGCACGACGAGTAGGAGCTGTAGGCGCTCGTCGCGATCGTCAGGATCCTGCGGTGCCCGTCGTCATACGCGGCCCGCAGCGCCTCGTCGAGATACGGCATCCAGTTGCGGTTGCCCCAGTACACCGGCAGTTCGTACCCGCGCCGCTGCAGCTCATCCTGCAGCGCCGCGCGCAGCGCGCGGTTCTGCTCGTTGATGGGAGAGACGCCACCGAAGTGGCGGTAGTGGTGGGCGACCTCCTCCAGCCTTTCCTCGGGGATGCCGCGGCCACCGGTCACATTCCGTAGGAACGGGATGACATGGTCCTGCCCCTCCGGTCCGCCGAAGCCCAGCAGCAGCACGGCGTCGTAGTCGACCGGTTCGGTGGTATACGGCCCGCCGTCGCGGGTGCCGGCGGTCCCGCCGGGAACGACGGCACCGGGCGCGCACCACGCCGGGCGGGTCGCGGCGGGCACCTTGGCACGGAAGGTACGGGATGTCTCAGCGTGCATGACCATCAGCTCAGCACCTCGGCGAGTTCGGCGAGCTCGACGCGCCGCCCGGTGTAGAACGGCACCTCCTCGCGCACGTGGCGGCGCGCGCCGGTGGCGCGGAGGTCCCGCATCAGGTCCACAAGGTGGATCGGGTCGTCGCTCTCCAGCGGTAGGAGCCACTCGTAGTCGCTCAGCCCGAACGTCGACACGGTGTTCGCGAGGACCTCGGTGAACCGCGCTCCCTTGCGACCGTGCTCGGCGAGCATGCTGGAGCGCTCCTCGTCGGGCAGCAGATACCACTCGTAACTGCGCACGAACGGATACAGACACAACCACCCCCGAGCGCGCTCACCGCGGAGGTAGCCGGGCACATGGCGCTTGTTGAACTCCGCCTCGCGGTGCACGCCCATCGCCGTCCACACCGCCGTCGCCGCGCCGAGCGCCGCCGTGCGCCGCAGCTGCCGCAGCGCCTGCTGCAGCGCCGCCGGATCGTCGGGGCCGTCGGCGCTCGTGTGCAGCCACACCATGAGATCGGCATCGCCACGCATGCCGGTCACGTCGTAGAAGCCCCGCAGCGTGACCCCGGAGAACCCGGCGACGACCGCTTCGACCTCCTCGATCACGAAGGGTTCGGGCGACGCGACCGCGCGTGGTCGCGGCAGCGCGAGGACGGCGAACAGGGTGTAGCCGAGGGGGTTCGTTTCTGTCATGCGATGCTCCTGACGGGGTGTGCAAGATCGGACGTGACGAGGGCCCGCGCGTGCGGGATGACCGCGGCCAGTCCGGTCCCGGCGACGGCGGCGCCGGTGAGATGGATGCCGGGGCGCGCGGTCCGGGCC
>NZ_JBASZT010000109.1:0-1912 GCF_049661145.1 Microbacterium sp. | reverse complement strand
CGCCCGGACCGGTGAGCGTGACGATCCGGGTGGCCGGGTCGGCGAGCAGCCGCCGCACCTCGGCGCGCTCCCGCTCGCGGCCGACGAGCGGGGAGAACGGGGCGGGGATGCCGCCGGCATCCGCTCCGGCCACGACATGCTCGACGGTGCCCCGCGCGCGGTCGAAGTGCTCCGCGAGCAGGATCGCGAGATCGTCCTCGATCAGGCGGCCGAGCTCCTCGGCATCCGAGAAAGGCTTGTACGAGACCCGATCGTCCGAGCGGATGCGATCGAGCAGGTCCTCCAGGCGCGGCTGCCGATCCGGCGCCGGATCGCGCACGTAGATGAGGCTCGGCATGCCGACCGACAGCCGGTACTCGTCCTCCAGGCCCGACACCTCCTCGCCGGGGGCGACCCAGCCGTACTGCTCCGCATACAGCCCCACGAACACATCGCTCTGGGCGAGGTACGACCGGTACAGTTCCCGCGGCGGATGCGGGCGCGCACCCAGCTCGAACATCACCGGCGCGAGCCGCAACCGCTCGATCGCGTCCCGCGCGGCCTGCCGTTCGGGCGCGAGCTCGCGCAGCGTCGAACTCACGAAGACGCGGAGACGCTGGTCGGGGGTGCGGATCGGCTCGCGTGCGGCGACCATGACGGCATCATCGCGCACGGTTCGGCGTGCGTCCAGTGGCTGGGTTCGGGCCCCGGTTTGGGGTCGGGGTCCGGCGCGGAGGATAGAGTGGGCGCGATGTCCACCGAAGAAGCGACCGTCGTCGACTCGCTGTACCGCGAGGTCGGCCGCTCCGAGTGGGCGCGGCTGGCCACCGGCATCCCGAACCCGCTCACCGAGACCGAGGTCGTGCAGCTGCGCGGCATCGGCGACCGGCTCGATCTCACCGAGGTGCGCGAGGTCTACCTGCCGCTCAGCCGGCTGCTGTCGACCTACGCCGAGAACACCAAGCGGCTCGGCGCCGAGACGGCGGCCTTCCTCGGTGAGACCGATTCGACGACGCCGTTCGTCCTCGGCGTCGCGGGCTCGGTCGCCGTCGGCAAATCGACCATCGCGCGCCTGCTGCGGGAGCTTATGAGTCGCTGGCCGGGCACGCCGCGCGTCGAGCTGGTCACCACCGACGGGTTCCTCTATCCGAACGCCGAGCTCGAGCGCCGCGGCATCATGCACCGCAAGGGATTCCCGGAATCATACGACCGCCGCGCCCTCGTCAGCTTTCTCACCGAGGTGAAATCCGGTGCCGCCGAGGCTCGCGCCCCCTTCTACTCGCACGTGCGGTACGACATCATGCCCGACGCCCACGTCACCGTCCGCCGACCCGACGTCGTGATCGTCGAGGGGCTGAACGTGCTCTCCCCGCCGCCGTCACCCAACGACGTCGCCGTCAGCGACCTGTTCGACTTCTCGATCTATGTGGATGCCGACGACCGCGACATCGCGCAGTGGTACGTCGACCGATTCCTGCAGCTGCGACAGGGCGCCTTCACCAACCCGAACTCGTTCTTCAAGGTGTTCGCCGAGCTCTCGGATGCCGAGGCCATCGACACTGCCATGGGCTACTGGAACGACATCAACCTGCCCAACCTCCGCGAGAACGTCGAGCCGACCAAGCACCGGGCCACGCTCGTGCTGCGCAAGGCCGCCGACCACGCCGTCGAGACCGTGCGGTTGCGCAAGCTTTGACGTGCTGCGGATCAACGGCCGCGGGGCGGGGTTGGTGGGTGGCGGGTTGGCGCGCGGCGGGGTTTGCGCGCGGCGGGGTTTGTGCGGCGGGGTTTGCGCGCGGCGGGGTTTGTGTGCGCGGCGGGGTTTGTGTGCGCGGCGGGGTTTGTGCGCGCGGCGGGCAAGGTTGGGCGAGGCATCCTGGCGCCGAGTCGAAACCTTGGTTCGCCGAGCCGCTATCTTTCGACCGAGCCGCTA
>NZ_JBASZT010000108.1:0-23586 GCF_049661145.1 Microbacterium sp. | reverse complement strand
GGGTAGCGGTCAGCCACTTCGTGAGGAACGCAGTCACTTCGGTCTCGAGCACACCCGCCACGACCTCGACGCCGGCGGCGCGCAGACGCTCGGCGCCACCGCCCTCGGTCTCGCCCGGGTCGGACACCGCGTACACGACGCGGCTCACTCCCGCAGCAATGAGTGCTTCGGCGCACGGTCCCGTGCGGCCGGTGTGATTGCACGGTTCGAGGGTGACGACGGCGGTCGCGCCACGCGCGGCATCCTCGCCCTGCTCCTGCCCTCGCTCCAACATGAGGCGGGTCAGCGCATCGACCTCGGCGTGCGGGGTGCCGGCGCCGCGATGCCAGCCCTCGGCGATGACCTCGCCGGCGGGGGAGAGCAGGACCGCGCCGACTTGCGGATTGACCCCGCGCGGGCCACGGCGCGCGAGCGCGAAGGCACGCCGCATCGCGGGTTCGACCCCTGCGTGCGTGCGGTCCATCGCGGCCATCCGTCGTCCTCCGTCGAGGCTCCGGGATGTCGATGGCACGAGCGACACCGGCGGTCACGCTCGCCGAGGCGTGCGTCGCCGTGTGCTGCCTCCCATCCGGACTAGCGCGACCTCACGAGGAGGACCGTCGCATCACCGTCGGTTCCGGAGTTCCACCGGATCGGCCCGGCACCCTGTCGGGGCATCGGGTTCGCGGACTATCACCGCCGGTTCGGATTCTCACCGACCCCGGAGCACGTTCTGCTCTCGATTCTACTCAACGCGCCCGCCACCGTTTCATTCCGTGACGGTCACCGGAGGCGGCATGCGCCACCGCGGCGCGCCGAAACTCCACCGATGTGGGCCGGCGCAGGCGGTATGCGGGCATAAAAGCCGGACTTCCGTGCGGATTGGTGGAGTTTCGGCAGCGACCCCCGGCGCTCACCGCTCGTAGATGTCCCGGCGGTGGCCGGCGCGGACGACGACGACGGTGAGAACGCCGTCGTCGGTGCGATACAGGACGCGATAGTCGCCGATGCGGACGCGCCACTCGCGGCGTGCCACGAGCTTCTTCGCGGCAGGCGGGCGGGGGTCAGTGGCGAGAAGTTCGATGACGGCCTGGACGCGCCGCTTCGCCTCCGGTGGCAGCTTGCGGATCTCGCGACTGGCGACGGGCAGGATCTCGACCCGGTACATCACAGACCGAGTTCGCGCTTTGCCTCTTCCCACGGGATCGGTGACTCGCCGAGGCGCTCCGTCTCGTCCCAGGCGGCATCGACCGCGCGGATGTCCGCGAGTTCCTCGGCATCCTCCTGCAACTGGGCGAGCACATCCGGATCGACCAGCGCGGCGACAGGGCGGTCGCGGCGTGTGAGATACACCGTCTCTCGCCGCGCGAGATCGACGACCGCGGCCAAACGCTCCCGAGCCTCGGTAATGGCAATGCGGCTCATAACGTACAGAATAGGCGATTTCGTACGTTTCCCTGAGCTACGGCCCGAGCAGCGCGGCGGGGACGACCGCGATGCCGTCTCGGCGGCGGTAGGCGACAGGGCCCGTCGTGACGACGGCCGCGTCAGTCAGCTGTGGGCCCATTCGCTCCCGCAGCCAACGCAGGTGGCGCACGTCCTCGTCCGAGACCGACGGCGTCAGCTTGACTTCGAGCGCGACAGTGCGGCGGCCGCGATGCACGACGAGGTCCACCTCGTGATCCCCGTTGCGCGTGCGTAGGTGACCGACGTCTGCGTCGCGGTACCCGGCATAGACCCGGACGCTCAGGCCGACCAGACACTTGAACATCCGCCCGAGAAAAGTGCCGAAGCCCGAACCCACGCGGTCGACAAGCGGATCGGCATCCGCCTCACCTTCCCACAGGTCGTCGGCGCTGATCCGGAGCAGCCGACAGGCAAGGGCCGGATCGGCGAGGGAGTGCACGGGGCTCTGGCCGAGCCGCCCGAGATCCGTCGCGTCCGGTGCCCATGGTTCGAGAGGGTCGAGCAGCCAGAGGCTCTGCAGTACGTCCCGGTAAGCGATGGTCGTGGTCTTGGCCGGTTTGCCGGTCTCTCCCGGTGTCGCGGCGTCGAGGATTCTTGCGTAGCTTGCCGTGGTGCCGGCCGCCGCCGCATACGCGCGGAGCCAACGGCGCAGCGTCTCGGGCGCGCGCACGGAAAGTCCCTGATCTGGAAACTCGCGCTGCACGACGTTGTCGAGATAGGCGTCGAGTTGCCGTGCGCGGCCGCGCGCGCTGAGTCGACGGATGCCGGGAAAGCCCGAACCGGTGATCTCGTCCACGTAATCCCGCAGGGTCAGATCGCTCGTTCCGTCGATGGTCGCGGTGCCGGAGAGCATGGACTCGAGCGAGATCGTCGGAGTCGCCACCTCTCGTTCCGCGAGCGACATCGGGCGCAGGCGCAGGGTCGTGATGCGACCGGCGCCCGAGTGGATGGCGGCTCCACGCGGGGTTGCGCTGCCAGCGAGGATGACGCTGCCTGCCGGCGCACCGTCGTCGACCCATCGACGCACGACATCCCACGTCTCGGGGAGACGCTGCCACTCATCGATCAGTACGGGAGCCGGGGCTGTGTTCAGGCGCCCCGGATCGGCGCCGAACGCTTCGCGCTGCGACGGGACGTCCAGTCGGATGACCGCGGCAGCGAGTTGCTGCGCCGTCGCCGTCTTCCCGACGCCCTTGGGGCCGTTCAGCGCTATGGCGGGGAGTTCGTTCAGCGTCGCCCGCAACTGACCGTCGATGAGGCGCGGCAGGTAGGTGGACACGCGCTCAAGCTACCATTCGCACGTGTGACACACAACTATTAGCAGTCAATCTAAGCTACCGTCAGCCTCATGGCTACGCTCCCATTCGCGGACGCAAGAGACGCCTGACGTCACAAACACCGCGTCGTGAAGAGCACGTGGTCAGAGTGCCGCACGGGAGATTA
This sequence comes from Microbacterium sp., assembly GCF_049661145.1. Lineage (GTDB taxonomy): Bacteria > Actinomycetota > Actinomycetes > Actinomycetales > Microbacteriaceae > Microbacterium. Next base: position 20,697 of record NZ_JBASZT010000108.1, on the reverse strand, counting down.
GCCTGGAGGCGAGGAGGACGACCGATGCCGCAGCCACGACCACGCACGATCGAATCGCTGCGCGAGCGCCCCTACGCCGACGTCCTCATCATCGGCGGCGGCATCAACGGGCTCGCGACCTTCCGCGACCTCGCCCTCCAGGGCGTCGACGTCGCCCTCGTCGAGCGCGGAGACTTCGTCAGCGGGGCATCGGCGGCATCCAGTCACATGATCCACGGCGGTATCCGCTACCTCGAGAACGGCGAGTTCCGCCTCGTGCACGAAGCGGTCACCGAGCGCAACGCCCTGCTGAAGACCGCACCGCACTACGTGCGGCCGCTGCAGACGACGATCCCGATCTACTCGACGTTCTCCGGCATCCTGTCCGCGCCACTGCGATTCCTGCGACACGGCGCCGGCCGGGCGGGCAGGCCCACCGAGCGTGGTGCCGCCCTGATCAAGATCGGTCTCGTCATCTACGACTCCTTCTCGCGCGGCGGAGGCCTGTTCGGCAAGGGGACCGTGCCGCGCCACACCTTCCACGGGCGACGGCGCTCGTTGCAGCAGCTGCCGCAGCTGAACCCCGGTGTCCGGTACACCGCGACCTACTGGGATGCATCGCTGCACGACCCGGAGCGACTCGCACTCGACGTCCTCCGTGACGGGCTCGCGGCAGGCGGCGAGCGGGCGCGCGCGGCGAACTATGCCGAGGTCGTCGCCGCCGACGGTGACAAGGTGACCTTGCGCGACGCGGTCACCGGCGATGAGTTCGCGTTCTCGGCATCCGTCGTCGTGGGCGCGTCGGGGCCGTGGACCGACCTCACCAACCGCGCGCTCGGCGACGACACCCACTACATGGGCGGCACGAAGGGCTCGCACATCGTCCTCGAGCACGACGAACTGCTGGACGCGACCGGCGGGCGGGAGCTGTTCTTCGAGCACTCCGACGGGCGGATCGTGCTGATCTACCCCCTCAAAGGCCGCGTCCTCGTCGGGACGACCGACCTGGAGCACGACATGGCCCAGCCGATCGTGTGCACCGAGGCCGAGGTCGATTACTTCTTCGACCTCATCGCGCACGTGTTCCCGACGATCCCCGTCGACCGTTCGCACATCGTCTTCCGGTTCGCGGGCGTGCGTCCCCTGCCGGGCCACGGCGAGCTCGCGCCGGGATTCGTGTCGCGCGACTACCGCATCGAGGCGGCCAGGCTCGGGGGTCCGGGCGCGTCGCCCGACAGCCCGACGGTGCTGAGCCTCGTCGGCGGCAAGTGGACGACCTTCCGCGCTTCCGCCGCACATCTGACCGACCGCGTCCTCGAACTGCTCGCGCGCCCGCGGGTGCGCACCACCAAGGGGTTGCCGATCGGCGGCGGCGCCGGCTACCCGACCCCCGAACGTGCCCGCCGGCAGTGGATCGCTGCTCATTCCGATCGCGTCGGGTTCGCCGGCGCCGCGGCGCTGCTGGATCGCTACGGCACGCGCGCCGCCGAGGTCATCGGGGCGATCGGTGCCGACGACGGGGCGCTCGGCACGGTCCCCGGCTACACCCGCGACGAGTTGCGCCACCTTGCGGCCACGGAGCTCGTCGTGCACCTCGCCGACATGCTGCTGCGCCGCACCGCGATCGCCTTCCTCGGCCTCGCGACACGTGAGGCGGCCGCCGAGGTCGCGGAGGTGATCGCACCCGTTCTCGGGTGGGATGCCGCGGCACAAACGGCCGAGGTCGACCATGCGCTGGCGGCCGTGCACGCCGCCGACGCCGGGTACGACACCGGTGCCGCGGCGGGGGCGTCGGGAGAGTCCGTGACGGCGCGGTAGCGTGGGAGGCGGGCAGCTCGAGGAGGAGACGACGTGCCAGATTGTGTGATCGCGCTCGATCAGGGCACGACCTCCACGCGCGCGATCGTCTTCGACCACGCCGGCGCCATCGCGGGCTCGGCCCAGCAGGAGCACCGGCAGATCTTCCCGCGCGCCGGGCGCGTCGAGCACGATCCGGTCGAGATCTGGCGGAACACGTGCAAGGTGCTCACCGCGGCGCTGGCAGCGTCGGGACAGGATGCCGTGGCCATCGCGGCCGTCGGTGTCACCAACCAGCGCGAGACCGCGATCGTCTGGGATCGCGCCACCGGAGAGCCGGTGCACAACGCGCTCGTGTGGCAGGACACGCGCACGCAGCCGCGGATCGACCGGCTCGCCGCCCGGCTCGGGGTCGACGCGTTCGCGGAGCGGACCGGTCTGCCGCTCGCGACATACTTCTCGGCGTCGAAGATCGCCTGGATCCTCGACAATGTCGAGGGTGCGCGCGAGCGCGCCGAGCGCGGCGACCTCCTGTTCGGCACCCCCGACTCCTGGCTGGTCTGGAATCTCACCGGCGGGGTGGACGGCGGCATCCACGTCACCGACGTCACCAACGCGAGTCGCACCCTGCTGATGGACCTGCGCACCCTCGACTGGGCGGACGACCTGCTCGAGGTGTGGGGCATCCCGCGGGCGATGCTGCCCGAGATTCGGTCGTCCTCAGAGGTGTTCGGCGAGGTGCGCGAACCGGCGGAGCTTGCGGGCGTGCCGATCGCGGGGATCCTCGGCGACCAGCAGGCCGCGACCTTCGGCCAGACCGCGTTCGAGGCGGGCGAGTCGAAGAACACGTACGGCACCGGGAACTTTCTGCTGGTGGGAACCGGAACCGAGATCATCCGGTCGCGCGCGGGACTCATCACGACCGTCGCCTACCGGCGCGCGGGAGAGCCGGCGCACTACGCGCTGGAAGGATCGATCGCCGTCACCGGATCGCTCGTCCAGTGGCTGCGCGACAACCTCGGGATCATCTCGTCGTCGCAGGAGGTCGAGGTGCTCGCGGCATCCGTCGCCGACAACGGCGGCGCCTACTTCGTGCCCGCCTTCTCGGGACTGTTCGCGCCGTACTGGCGACCCGACGCGCGCGGCGCGCTCGTCGGCATGACGCGCTACGTCACGAAGGCTCACATCGCACGCGCGGCGCTGGAGGCGACCGCGTTCCAGACGCGCGACGTCATCGAGGCGGTTGTCGCCGATGCGGGGCGGCCGCTGACCGAACTGCGCGTGGACGGCGGCATGACGCGCAACGACCTGCTGATGCAGTTCCAGGCGGATATCCTCGGCATCCCGGTCGTGCGGCCGACGGTGGTCGAGACGACGGCGCTCGGCGCCGCGTACGCGGCCGGCCTTGCGGTCGGGCTGTGGTCGGACCTTGGGGAGCTGCGCGCCCAATGGCATGAGGACGTCCGGTTCGAGCCGCGGATGGATTCCGACGAGCGTGCGCGGCGCTACCGTCAGTGGAAGAAAGCCGTCGGCAAGTCGATCGACTGGGTCGACGACGACGCCCGCATCCTCATGGGGACGACTGGCTGATCCGGCGGCGCGCGCGCGCCGTACCGTGCCGTGTGCGCCGTGCCGTGCGACGCCGTGCCGTGCCGTGTGCGCCGTGCCGTGCGACGCCGTGCGGCTCCGCGCGGTCGATGGAGGATCGGCTGGACGGGGTTGCTTCGCGCGGTCGAGGGGTGCGGCCAACAGGGCCCCTTCCCCGACTGTCCGCACCCCTCGGCCGCGCTCCGCGGTCGCCCCGTGCGGCCCCATCCCTCGGCCGCGCTCCGCTCCACCCACCGGTGATCGAGTGCCCGCGGCGCAGCCGCGGGTGTATCGAGATCACGGCGCGCCGTCTCATGGCGACCGAACCGCCGGTCGCTACTTCAGCAGCCGCGACAGCCGCCGGTCGGCCAGCAGCTTCCCGCCCGTCTGACAGGTCGGGCAGTATTCGAGGCTGTTGTCCGCAAAGAAGACCGACCGCACCTCGTCGCCGCAGACGGGACACACCTGGCCGCGCCGGCCGTGGACGGCCATGCCGCGACGCTTCGCATCCTTCAGTTCTGCCGGTGGTTTGCCGGATGCGGTGGCCACGGCATCCGTCAGCGTCGTCCGCATCGCGTCGTACAGGCGGTCCACCTCGGCGGCGTCGAGAGTCGCCGCCAGCGCGTAGGGCGACATCTTCGCGGCGTGCAGGATCTCGTCGGAGTAGGCGTTGCCGACCCCCGCGATGATCGACTGGTCGCGCAGGACGCCCTTGATCTGGGTGCGCCGCCCCGCGAGAAGCGCGGCGAGGGCGTCGCGGGTGAAGTCGGCGTCGAGCGGATCGGGGCCGAGCCGCGCGATGCCGGGCACATCCTGCGGATCGTGTACCGCGTAGACGGCGAGCGACTTCTTGGTGCCGGCCTCGGTCAGGTCGAACCCGGAACCGTCGTCGAAGCCCACGCGCAGGGCGATCGGTGTCTTGCCCGGGCGGATGACGGTGGCGGGCAACGCGTCGTACCAGCGCAGCCAGCCCGCTTTGGCGAGGTGGAAGGCGAGGTGGATACCGGCATCTGCGCCCCTGGTGCCACCGTTCGTACTGAGGTCGACGAACTTGCCGTGCCTGCTCGCACCCGTGACCGTCGCGCCCTTGAGCGCGTCGATCGGCGGGTCGTACGTCTTGAGGGCCGCGATGTTCGCGATGGCGACCTTCGTGATGGTCAGCTCCGTCGCGCGCCCGGCGAGGAACGCGACGAGTCCCTGCACCTCCGGCATCTCGGGCATGCGCTCATCATCCCACGAGGGTACGACGCGCGGTCAGGCCTCGAGTACGGGCCAAGGCGAAGGGATGCGGTCGTCGGTCGCGAGCAGCCCCGCGATCCAACCGTCGTCGCGGTGATCGTGGCCGGCCAGCCCTTCGCGCAGCAATCCCTCGTAGCGGAAGCCGAGCGCCTGTGCGGCGCGCGCCGAAGCGACGTTGCCGACGACGGCCCGCCATTCCAGCCGGCGCAGGCGCAGTCCGGTGTCGGAGAAGCCCCAGTCGATCACGGCGCGAGCCGCCTCCGTCAGCAGCCCGCGGCGGCGCGACCCCGGGCTGACCCAGTAGCCCAGCTCTCCGGCGCCCTTGCCGTCGATACGGTACACACCGATCGTCCCCACGAGCGTCTCGCCCTCGCGCACCGCCCACGTCAGGTGCACACCCTCGGACCATTGCGTGGCGACACGTCGGATGAACTCCTCGGCGTGGCCGCGCTCGTACGGCGAAGGCACCGTGGTGTAGCGCTGGATCAGCGGGTCCTGGCAGGCCTCGTAAATCGCCGCGGCGTCCGCCTCGACCGGGACCGACAGCTCGAGCCGCGCCGTCCGCAGCGCCACAGGTTCCATCCCCCGACCCTATCCCCGCCTGCTCGCAGCCCCGCCCGCTCCCGCCGTCGGGCTCCCTTCGCCGGCCCGAGCCTGCACAACTCCGCCTGAGATCGCCGCCCGGGGCCCTTGACCGCCCATCGTGCGCGCTCAGGCGGAGTTGTGCAGATGCGGGGTCGACCGTCCTGGCTCTCATCGGCCTCTCCACAGATGGACTCTTCGGCGAGTTCTCTACAGATCCGGGGTTCGTGCCGCCACGGCCCTCGCGCTGGCGGCACGGTGTGGGCATGGAAGAGATCATGTGTCTGACCCTTGCTCAACTGCTCGACGGCGGCATGACGCGGCACTCGGTGTCGGACGCGGTGCGGCTCGGCGCCCTGATCCGCGTCCGCCGCGATCGCTACCTTCCGCAGGGCGCCCCTCGCGGCATCGTGGAGGCCGTCCGTGTCGGGGGCCTTGCGACCTGCCTGAGCTTCTTGCAGCTGCTGGGAGTATTTGTCTACGGCAACGACGTCACGCATGTGCACCTCGCGCGCGGCGCGAGCCGGCTGCGATCGCACACCGATCCGCGAAAGCAACTGCCGCCGCGTCGAAAGCGCAGCGGCATCCGGACGCACTGGATCCCGCTACTGCGTCCCGAGGCGGCGACGTCGACGCATGTCGCTGTGCTCGACGCCGTCGCGCATGCGGTCCTGTGCCAGCCGGCGCGGTACGCCATTGCCACGATCGACAGTGCGCTGAACAAGGGCCTCATCCGGGTGGAGGAGCTCGGAGCGGTGTTTGCGGCGCTACCCCGTCGGTTTCACGTCTTGGAGGGGTTGACCGACGGGCGCGCGCAGTCAGGAACGGAAACGTTGGTTCGGCTCATGGCGCGCGGCCTCGGATGTCATATCGACCTGCAGGTGCACTTCGACGGCGTCGGCTACGTGGATCTCCTGATCGACGGCTGGCTGGTCATTGAGTGCGACAGCAAGGAGTTCCACGAGTCCTGGCAGCAGCAGGTCAAGGACAGACAGCGCGATCTGACGCTCGCGACGCGCGGCTACGTCACACTGCGACTGACGGCCGCGCAGGTCCTCTACCATCCCGAACAGGTTGTCACCGCAATCAGGGCGCTGCGCGCGGCGCACCCCCGGTGCCGTCGGTGAACTGCACAACTCCGCCTGAGATCGTTCGAGGCACCCGAAATGGGCTCATGCGGTCATCTGAGGCGGAGTTGTGCAGCAGCGCCCTCAGTCCGCACAGATCAGGCGCGGCGGAGCAGCCCGACCTTCTCGTACACGTCGGCGAGGGTGGCATCGGCGACCTCGGCAGCACGATCGGCGTTGGCAGCGAGCACCCGGTCGAGCTCGGCGGGGTCTGCGAGCAGCTCCAGCGCGCGAGCGCGCACGGGGCCGAACTCGTTCACCACGACCTCGGCGAGGCCCTTCTTGAAGTCACCGTAGCCGCGACCGGCGTACTCGTCCTCGATCGCGGGGATCTGCCGACCGGTGAGCGCCGCGTAGATCACGAGCAGGTTCGACACGCCCGGCTTGTTCTCGCGGTCGTAGTGGACGGCACCCTCGCTGTCGGTGACGGCGCGCATGATCTTCTTCGCCGACAGCACCGGATCGTCGAGCAGCCACAGGACGCCGGCGTCCGACTCCGCGGACTTGCTCATCTTCGCGGTCGGATTCTGCAGGTCGTAAATGCGTGCGGTGTCCTGCTGAATGACCGGCATCGGCACCACGAACGTCGTGCCGTAGCGCGAGTTGAACCGCTCCGCGAGGTCGCGGGTCAGTTCGACGTGCTGCTTCTGGTCGTCTCCGACCGGGACGATGTTGGTCTGGTACAGCAGAATGTCGGCGGCCATCAGCACGGGGTACGTGAACAGCCCGACGTTGGTCGCGTCGGCCCCGTAGCGCGCGGATTTGTCCTTGAACTGCGTCATCCGGCCGGCCTCGCCGAACCCGGTGATCGTCGACAGCACCCACGCGAGCTCCGCGTGCGCGCGCACGTGCGACTGCACGTACAGCGTCGAGCGCGACGGTTCGATGCCCGCCGCGATGTACTGTGCCGCGGTCCGCCGGGTCTTCTCGCGCAGTTCTGCCGGGTCGTTCGGCTGCGTCAACGCGTGCAGATCGACGACCGAGAAGAACGCCTCGTACGCCTCTTGCAGGTCGCGCCACTGCAGCAGAGCGCCGATGTAGTTGCCGACCTGAAGGGAGTCGGCGGACGGCTGCATTCCGGAGTAGAGACGGGGCCTGGTCATCCCTCAAGTCTAGGCCGGGGCCGGAGCGAGGCGGATGCCGGGCCGCACCCGCGCGGGCGCCGTGTGCTCCGCGGGCGGGCACCGGTGATGCCGCGGGCATATTCACGGCCGAGCGCCGCACATCAGCCCCAGACCGCGCGTACCGTGAAAGTGCGGCAAAGACTGCCGCAGACCGGAAGTCCATGATGGACGACTCGACCGCGACAAGAGCGCGGATCACGCAGACGGTGCATTCGCCGCTAGGCGCGAGCACGACGCCGGCGGAGGCGCCGCGCGCGGTCTTCTTCGTGTCCGACGCGACCGGCATCACCGCCGAGACGCTCGGCACAGCACTGCTCGCGAACTTCCCGGGCCTCGCCGCCTCCCGCCGCACGATGCCGTTCGCCGATTCGCCCGAGCGCCTCGACGAGGTGCTGGCCGCGGTCCAAGAAGCTGCGGAATCCGGCCCCGCCCCTCTCGTGTTCGCGACGATCCGCCGCGCGGAACTGCGCGCCCGGCTCACCGAAGCCGCCGCCCCCGCCGAAGCCGCCGCCCCCGCCGAAACCGCCGCCCCCGCCATCGTCGTCGACCTGCTCGGCGAGCACCTGCACGAGCTCGAGCGGAAGCTCGGCGTGACGGCCTCCCAAGTCGGCGGGGGATCGCACGCCGTCGGCGACATCGACACATACCGCGCGCGCATGCGCGCCATCGAGTACGCGATCGAGCACGACGACGGGCAGACCGTCGACCACCTCGACGCCGCGGAGGTGATCATCGTCGCCCCGAGTCGCTGCGGCAAAACGCCGACGACGATGTACCTCGCGCTGCAGTACGGGCTGCTCGTGGCCAATTATCCGCTGACCGACGACGACTTCCCGACCGAGCAGTTGCCGCGCGCGATCGCGCCTTATGCTGCACGCTGCTTCGGGCTGACGACGACGCCGTCGCGCCTGTGCCAAGTACGCACCGAGCGCCGGCCGCACTCGCGGTACGCGTCGCTCGCGCAGTGCGCCCTCGAAGTCCGCCGCGCCGAGGACCTGTACCGGCGCTGCGGCATCCCCTCCCTGAATTCCTCGGCGAGAAGCGTCGAGGAGATGTCGGCCGTCATCATGCAGGCGCTGAAGCTGCGGCACTGACGACCCTGATCGATGAGGTGAAACTATGAACAGCATCCTGTGGTTCCAAGACATCGGCATGGCCGATCTTCCGCAGGTCGGAGGCAAGAACGCGTCGCTCGGCGAGATGGTGTCGAGGCTGTCGGATGCCGGGGTGCGCGTCCCCGGCGGATTCGCCACGACCGCCGACGCGTACCGTGCCTTCCTGGCCGAAGACGGCCTTGACGAGCGCATCGCTGCCGCGGTCGGCGCGATCGACATCGACGACGTCGCGCAGCTGGCGAGGGTCGGCGCAGACATCCGACGCTGGATCTCGGATCAGCCGTTCCCCGCCGCGCTGGAGCAGGACCTGCGCGACGCGTTCGCGCGCCTGCTGACCGGTGACCCGGACCCGGATGCCGTGACCTGGGCGGTCCGCTCGAGTGCGACGGCCGAAGACCTGCCCGACGCGTCGTTCGCCGGACAGCAGGAGACGTTCCTCAACATCGGCGGCATCGAGAACGTGCTGCAGGCCGTGCACGCGGTGTTCGCGTCGCTGTACAACGACCGCGCCATCGCGTACCGCGTGCACAACGGGTTCGACCACGGCGAGGTCGCGCTGTCGGCCGGTATCCAGCGGATGGTGCGCAGCGATATCGGCGCGTCCGGGGTCATGTTCACCGTCGACACCGAGTCCGGCTTCGACCAGGCGGTCTTCATCACGAGTGCGTACGGACTCGGCGAGGCGGTCGTGCAGGGCGCGGTCAACCCCGACGAGTTCTACGTCTACAAGCCGGCCCTCCGCGCCGGGCGCCCCGCGATCCTCAAGCGCCAGGTCGGCGAGAAGGCGGTCGCGCTCCGCTACGCCGACGACGTCACCACCGGCGGTTCGACCGCCTGGACCGAGGTCCCCGAGGCAGAGCGCGGAGTCTTCAGCATCACGGATGCCGAGGTGGAAGAGCTCGCCCGCCACGCCCTGACGATCGAGGGCCACTACGGCCGTCCCATGGACATCGAGTGGGCGCGCGACGGCGTCGACGGACTGCTCTACATCCTGCAGGCCCGCCCCGAGACCGTGGTCTCGCGCGAGCACGGCGCCGTCATGAGCCGCTTCGTCCTGCGCGAGCACGGCGACGTGCTCATCACGGGCCGGGCGATCGGCCAGCGCATCGGGCAGGGCCCGGTCCGCGTGCTCGACTCGGTCGCGCACATGGACCGCTTCCAGCCCGGTGATGTCCTCGTCGCCGACATGACCGACCCGGACTGGGAGCCGATCATGAAGAAGGCGTCGGCGATCGTCACCGACCGGGGCGGCCGCACGTGCCACGCCGCGATCATCGCACGCGAACTCGGCATCCCCGCCGTCGTCGGCACCGGCCACGCGACGAAGAGCCTGCCCGACGGCGAGACGGTCACCGTCTCGTGCGCCGAAGGTGACGACGGCGTCGTGTATGCCGGGGCACTCGCCTTCGCGGAGGAGCGGACCGACCTCGGGGCCATGCCGGAACTGCCGGTGCGCATCATGATGAACGTGGGCACTCCCGACCAGGCGTTCAGCTTCGCGAAGCTGCCGAACCGCGGGGTGGGCCTCGCGCGCCTGGAGTTCATCATCAACCGTCAGATCGGCGTGCACCCGCGGGCGCTGCTGGACCGCGACGAACTGCCGCCGGACCTGCGCTCGCGCGTCGACGAGGTGACCGCGGCCTACCCGAGCCCGCGAGAGTTCTTCGTGCGGCGCGTCGCGGAGGGTGTCGCGATGATCGCGGCGGCGTTCGCGCCGGAACCGGTCATCGTGCGGATGAGCGACTTCAAGTCGAACGAGTACGCGGGCCTGCTCGGCGGTGACCGGTACGAGCCGCACGAGGAGAACCCGATGATCGGGTGGCGCGGTGCCTCGCGGTACGTCTCGCCGTCGTTCGAGGAGTGCTTCGCGATGGAGTGCGAGGCGCTGCGGTTCGTGCGCACCGAGATGGGGCTCAAGAACCTCGAGGTCATGGTGCCGTTCGTGCGCACCCTCGCCGAAGGTCAGGGCGTCGTCGACCTGCTGGCGCAGCACGGACTGCGGCGCGGCGAGGACGGACTCAAGGTCATCATGATGTGCGAGATCCCCTCCAACGCGCTGCTGGCAGACCGGTTCCTCGACGTGTTCGACGGCTTCTCGATCGGGTCGAACGACATGACACAGCTGGTGCTGGGCCTTGACCGCGACTCGTCGCTGGTCTCGCCGATCTTCGATGAGCGCGATCCCGCCGTGCTCGCGGTGCTGGACCTGGCGATCGAGGCGTGCCGGCGCCGCGGCAAGTACGTCGGCATCTGCGGGCAGGGCCCGAGCGACCACCCCGACCTCGCGCAGTGGTTGATGGACCGGGGCATCGAGTCGATGTCGCTGAACCCCGACACGGTCGTGGAGACCTGGCTGCGCCTCGCCCGCCAGGAGGTGGCGGTGTAGCCGAGCGGATACCCGGCGTGCAGTCGAGTTCAGAGCGCGTAGTCGGCGACGACCGGCGCGTGGTCGCTCCAGCGGGTGTCCCAGGAGGGCGCCCGCACGACGCGGTAGTCCACGACGCGCTCGGCCAGAGCCGGCGTGGCGAGGTGGTAGTCGATGCGCCAGCCGGTGTCGGTGTCGAACGCCTTGCCCCGGTTCGACCACCACGAGTACGGGCCGTCGACCTCGCCCGCCCAGCGCCGGCCGACGTCGATCCAGCCGAGACCGGTACCCGTCGTGCCGTCCACGCACACCACCTCGGCGCCCGCCGCGCCGGTGAAGCGGTCGAAGTAGGCGCGCTCGCGCGGCAGGAATCCGGCCTTCTTCACATTGCCGCGCCAGTTGCGGATGTCGAGCTCACGATGTCCCACGTTGAGGTCGCCCGTGATCAGCGCCAGCGGGCCGAGCCGCGGCATCCGTGCCTCCATCGCGTCGAGGAAGGCGTACTTGGCGACCTGCCTGTCGGTGTCGGCCTCGCCGGTGAACACGTAGGCGCTCACGACGGTCACGAGCGTGCCGTCGACGTCGAGGTCGGCTTCGACCCAGCGCCCGCGCGAGTCGAGTGTCTCGTTGCCGAGTTCGACCCGCCAGATGTCGATCGGCCGCCGGGTGGCGATCGCGACGCCTGCCCGGCCCTTGGCCAGCGCCTCGTCGTTCACGACATGCCAGCCGGGCAGGGCCTCGGCCAGATGCGAGGCCTCGCCGCGCACCTCTTGCAGCGTCAGGATGTCGACACCCGCCGTCTCGAGCCAGGGGAGCATGCCCTTGCGGGCGGCGGCGCGGATGCCGTTGACGTTGACGGACGCGATGCGGACGGTTCTGGGGGTTGCGGAAGGCACCCGACAACCCTAGCGACGGGCCCGGACACTCACCGAGCGGGGCGCCGGGGAGCCTGCTTCGTCGGCGGCAGGGGAGCGGACGCCTCGACCTCCAGCAGCTCGGTCTCGGCTTCCCGCACCCGGCGACGGGCGCCCCACGAGCGATACCAGGGCGTGGTGGACGCCGCTTCGCGTGCCGTGCGCAGTCGCAACTCGGCGGCGATCCGCAGCGTCTCGTGTTCTGCGCGCAGCAGCTCGGACTCCGAAGGCAGCAGCAGTGGGATACCGTGATCCGCCGAACTGACGGCGATCCACGACGCGGCCACGAGGATGACGATGCCGGCGAGCCGGAACCACAGCAGAAATCCGATCAGCACGGCGAAGGTCGCCAGCAGCGGGTTCGACGGGGTGTAGCCGAGCAGCAGACCCGCACCGACCTGAAGCACGACCAGCGCACCGCCGCCAAGGATCGAACCCGGCCACACCGTGCGCCAGCCCAGCTGCGTGCCGGTGAGAAAGCGGAACAGCGCCGCGAGTGCCGTGGAGTTGACCGCCCATCCCACGACGAGCACGGCGGCCCGACCGAGCGTATGCGACCAGAAGGACTCGTTCGGCAGCTGCAGCAGCTCGAACACGAGGCGCAACGCCCAGGTCGCCACCTGCCCGAGCGCGGCACCCGCCACCAGCGCGAGTCCGAACGCCGCGGCCGCGAGCAGATCGCGCGCCTTGAGAAGCACGTAATTGCGGTTGTCGTAGGGCAGACCGAAGATGTCACGGATCGCCCGCCGCGTGAAGGTGATGAAGCCGATGGCGGCCCAGATGACGATGCCGAGCGCGATGATCGACGTGATGGTCAGCGTGCTGGCGCTGTCGGTCGCGACCTGCCGCACGGCGTCGGGCTCGATCAGCCCTTCCTCCATGATGAGGTTCGGGATGTACGAGTTGATGAGTTCGATCAGCCTGTTCACAGCCGCCGGGCTGCCGCCGAGCCACAGTCCCACGATCGCGAAGACGACATAGATGGCGCCGAAGATCGCGAACAGCGACTGGTAGCTGACCCCCGCCGCGAGCAGGAATCCGTTGCGCTGCAGGAACCGTCGCCACACGCGCACCGGAAAGCTCGCGACGGCGAGGCGGGTCAGTTCGGTGGCGCGACTGATCGGGGCGTCGAAGCGCTCCCGCAGCGCGTCCTGAGTGGTGTTCCAGCGCTCGCGGAGCGTCTCCTCTGCGAGCCGGGCATCGTCCGCCGCACGGCGGGGCGCCGGCGGTGAAGGCTCGGGGGTCACGTTCTCAGCGTACCGAGCGCGTCGTCGGCATCCGGACCCCGGCGCCGTCGGGCCGTTGCGGGTTTTCGGCAGTCACTTCGGCACGGTCTGGCTTCGTCGGACTAATGCGAAAGTCTCGCGACATGCGCCAGGTTTCCTTGCCCCCACGGCGCGGCAGCGCCTCTGAAAAGCTGTGCCGAAGCGACTGCCGGAGAGGAGATTCAGAGGAGGGTCAGGGATCCGCCGCGCGAGGTTTCGACTCGGCGCTGCGCGCCTCGCTCAACCTTGACCCGCCGCGCGTCAACCCCGCAGGACGGCCTGCTTGACCTCGGCGATGGCCTTCGTCACCTCGATGCCGCGGGGGCACGCCTCGGTGCAGTTGAAGGTCGTGCGGCAGCGCCACACGCCCTCTTTGTCGTTGAGGATGTCGAGGCGAGTGGATGCCGCATCGTCGCGCGAGTCGAAGATGAAGCGGTGCGCGTTGACGATCGCGGCCGGGCCGAAGTACTGCCCGTCGGTCCAGAACACGGGGCACGACGACGTACATGCCGCGCAGAGAATGCACTTGGTGGTGTCGTCGAAGATCGCGCGGTCGGCGATCGACTGGATGCGCTCCTTGCCGGGTTCGGGCTTCGAGTTCGCGATGAGGAACGGCTGCACCTCGCGGTACGACGCGAAGAACGGCTCCATGTCGACGATGAGATCCTTCTGCAGCGGCAGGCCCTTGATGGCCTCGACGTAGATGGGCTTCGAGATGTCGAGATCCTTGATGAGCGTCTTGCACGCGAGGCGGTTGCGGCCGTTGATGCGCATCGCGTCGGAGCCGCAGATGCCGTGCGCACACGACCGGCGGAACGCGAGCGACCCGTCGACCTCCCACTTGATCTTGTGCAGTGCGTCGAGCACGCGATCGGTGGGGTACAGCTCGACGTCGTAGTCGACCCAGCGCGGCTCGGCATCCACTTCGGGATCGAAGCGCCGCAGGATGAACGTGACGAGGTACGACTGGATGCCGCTGTCGGTGGCTACTGCGGCGTCCTCGGTGACGAGGGTCATCAGTACTTCCTCTCCATCGGCGGGTAGTTGAGTTCGCCCTTGTCGTTCCTGGTGAACACGACGGGCTTCCAGTCCAGCTCGATGTGGTCCTCGGGGTCGGGCGAGTGCGGGTCGCCCGTCAGGTACGCCATCGTGTGCTGCATGTACTTCTTGTCGTCGCGGTCGGGGTAGTCCTCGCGCATGTGACCGCCGCGGCTCTCTCGTCGATTGCGGGCGGCGTACGCGACGATCTCGGCGAGATCGAGCAGGAACCCGAGCTCGACGGCTTCGAGCAGGTCGGTGTTGTAGCGCTTGCCCTTGTCGTCGACGTGGACGTTCTGGTAACGCTGGCGCAGGTCGTGGATCGTGCCCATCACGTTCGTGAGGGTCTCCTCGGTGCGGAACACCTGCGCGTTCGCGTCCATCTCTTCCTGCAGAGTCTTGCGGAGCACCGCGATGCGCTCCGAGCCGGGGTTGTTCCGCAACCCCTCGATCAGTTGCCGCACGTCGCGAGCGGGGTCCTCGGGCAGCGGCACGAACTCGGCCGTCTTGACGTACTCGACGGCGTTTCGACCGCTCCGCTTTCCGAACACGTTGATGTCCAGCAGCGAGTTGGTGCCGAGGCGGTTGGCGCCGTGCACCGAGACGCACGCGCACTCGCCCGCCGCATACAGGCCGGGCACGATGGTGTCGTTGTCCTGCAGCACCTCGCCGCTGTTGTTGGTGGGGATGCCGCCCATGGCGTAGTGCGCCGTCGGCATGACGGGCACCGGTTCGACGACGGGGTCGACGCCGAGATAGGTCCGCGCGAACTCCGTGATGTCGGGGAGTTTCGTCTCCAGCACCTCGGCGCCCAGGTGCGTGCAGTCGAGGTACACGTAGTCCTTGTGGGGGCCGGCGCCGCGGCCCTCGAGCACCTCTTTGACCATGCAGCGGGCGACGATGTCGCGGGGGGCGAGGTCCTTGATGGTGGGGGCGTAACGCTCCATGAACCGCTCGCCCGAGGCGTTGCGCAGGATCGCACCCTCACCGCGGGCACCCTCGGTGAGCAGGATGCCGAGGCCGGCGAGTCCGGTCGGGTGGAACTGGAAGAACTCGATGTCCTCCAGCGGCAGGCCCTTGCGCCAGATGATGCCGACGCCGTCGCCGGTGAGGGTGTGGGCGTTGGAGGTGGTCTTGTAGATCTTGCCGAAGCCGCCGGTCGCGAAGATGACGGCCTTGGAGTGGAACACGTGCAGGTCCCCGGTCGCAAGCTCGTAGGCGACGACGCCCGCGATCTGCGTCTTGCCGTCGGCATCCTTCACCGTGATGAGATCGAGCGCGTAGTACTCGTTGAAGAAGTTGATGCCGAGCTTGACGCAGTTCTGGAACAGCGTCTGCAGGATCATGTGGCCGGTGCGGTCGGCGGCGTAGCACGCGCGGCGCACGGGAGTCTTGCCGTGGTCGGCGGTGTGCCCCCCGAAGCGGCGCTGGTCGATCTTGCCCTCGGGGGTTCGGTTGAAGGGCAGGCCCATGTTCTCGAGGTCGATGACGGCGTCGATGGCCTCTTTCGCGAGGATCTCCGCGGCATCCTGATCGACGAGGTAGTCGCCGCCCTTGACGGTGTCGAAGGTGTGCCACTCCCACGAGTCCTCTTCGACGTTCGCGAGAGCCGCCGCCATGCCGCCCTGCGCCGCACCGGTGTGCGAGCGGGTCGGGTAGAGCTTGGTGATGACCGCGGTGCGGGCGCCGGGGCCCGCCTCGATCGCCGCGCGCATGCCCGCGCCGCCCGCGCCGACGATGACGATGTCGAACTCGTGATAGTACACGCCGTCGCGCAGGACGGCCTCGGGATGCTGGGTGCTCACGTCAGGGATGCCTCTTCAGTCTTCTCGGTCTTCCTCGTTGCCGTCGCTGCACTCACAGCGCCTGGCAAGCCTCCCAGAACGCGCTGTCACTGGTCACGCCGTTGCAGGGGTCGAACGCGAACACGACGAGAGTGCCGAGCAGGATCAACAGGCCGGCGGCGACGAACACGGCCCACACCAGGACCTTTCGGACGCTCGCGCCGGTGACGTAGTCGTTGATGATCGTCCGCATGCCGTTGGCGCCGTGGATGAGCGCGAGCCAGAGCATGAGGATGTCCCATACCTGCCAGAACGGGTTGGCGAGCTTGCCGGCGACGAAACCCCAGTCGAGGGCGTGGATGCCGTCGCCGACCATCAGGTTCGTGAACAGGTGCCCGAAGATGAGGACGACCAGCAGCACGCCCGAGACGCGCATGTAGATCCAGCCGATCTTCTCGAGATTGGCGCCCTTCTTGCGGACGTGCGGCGTGCGCGGGGCGGCGAGCGTGTCGGAGGCCATCAGTGCCCGCCTCCCACGTTCGCGAAGACGTTGATGAGGTGGCGCGGGGCGAAGCCCGCGAGCGTCACCGCCCACACGCCGATCACGCCCCACCACAACTGCCGCTGATGGCGCGTCGCCCATGGCCACAGATCGACCGCGATGATGCGCAGCCCGTTGTAGGCGTGATACGCGATCGCGGCGACCAGGGCGACCTCGCCGAGGCCCATGATCGGGTTCTTGTACGTGCCGATGACCGCGTCGTACGCCTCGGGGGAGACGCGGATGAGGGCGGTGTCGAGCACGTGCACGAGCAGGAAGAAGAAGATGGCGACGCCGGTGATGCGGTGCAGAACCCAGGACCACATGCCTTCGTTGCCGCGGTACAGCGTGCCGCGCGGGGTCTTGGATGTCGTCTGGGCTACCGACGGTGTGACGCGTGCTGGTGCAGACACGGTCGTCCCTCCCTTGGTGTGATCGGACACCTCGATACGGCGGGGGCTTCTCCGCCCCGGGGCGGAAACCCTCGGCGTCGCACACGGGCGCTGTCCCATCCTAAGTCGAGCCCCCATGCGGCGGCGAGGAAGGCGAACCTAAGTTCTCTCGATATCGAGAGAACGCCGTGGATAGGCGCCGCGGGGGGCGTTCTTTCGGAGGGGGATGCCGAGGGAGATACCCTCGAAACCATGGCCAGATCGATCGATGACTTCTATGCCGTGATTCCCGCAGGAGGTGTGGGGAGCAGGCTGTGGCCGCTGTCCCGCGCCGACGCGCCGAAATTCCTGCACGACCTGACGGGGTCGGGGCACTCGCTCCTGCGGGATACGTGGGACCGGCTGGCGCCGCTGGCGGGCGAGGACCGCATCGCCGTGGTGACCGGGCGGGCGCATCGTGCGGCAGTGGAGGAGCAACTGCCCGGCATCCCCGATCGGAACGTGTTCCTCGAGTCCGAGCCGCGCGACTCGGCGGCGGCGATCGGACTGGCGGCGGCGATCCTGCACCGGCGCGAGCCCGACGTCGTCATCGGGTCGTTCGCGGCCGATCACGTGATCCGTGGCACGCGCGTGTTCGAGTTCGCGGTGCGGGATGCCGTGGAGGTCGCCCGCGAAGGCTACATCTGCACGGTGGGGATCTCGCCGACCGAGCCGGCGGTCGGGTTCGGGTATATCAAGCGCGGCGGCGAGTTGATCGTGGACGGCGCGCGCGACGCTTCGCTGGTCGACAGTTTTGTGGAGAAGCCCGATCTGGAGACCGCGAAGCGGTACGTCGCCGACCGTGACTACCTGTGGAACGCGGGCATGTTCATCTCGCGCGCCGACGTGCTGCTGAAGGAGATCGAGGCGAACGAGCCGAAGCTGTACGCCGGGCTGATGCAACTCGCCGAGGCGTGGGACGACCGGGACCTCCGTGGCCCCGTCGTCGACAAGGTGTGGCCGAAGCTGCCGAAGATCGCGATCGACTACGTCGTCGCCGAGCCGGCTGCGAAGAAGGGACGACTGGCTGTCGTGCCCGGTCACTTCGACTGGGACGACGTGGGGGACTTCGCGAGCCTCGCCAAGCTGAACTCCGGCGGCCGCAAGAACGACCTCGCGATCCTCGGCGAGAACGCGCGCGTGCTCTCCGATGCCGCCAGCGGCATCGTCGTCAGTCACACGACGCGAGTCATCAGCCTCATCGGGGTGAAGGACATCGTCGTCGTCGACACGCCAGACGCGCTGCTGGTCACCACGAGCGAGAACGCGCAGCGCGTCAAGGGGGTCGTCGACGCCCTCAAGCTGACCGGCCGCGGCGACGTCCTCTGACCGCACAAGCCGCGCGTCTCCACTCCGTGGGCGAGGCGCGGGCTGGTTGCCGCCGACCCGGCCGGTCGGAGACCGGGTGCAACCGGCGCACTCGCGCACAACCGGCGCACTCGCGCAGCCGGCGCACTCGCGTAGCGTGCTGCAACGGGTCGGATACGGGGGGTTTCCGCGCGAGCTTTCGGGATAACCCCCGTGTGGTCATACCACGTTCGCTCTAGCGTTGCCAGCGGGCCGACTCGCGGTCCGAAGATTCCGACGACGGGTTCGCCCGCGGGCGAACCGGAAGGCGAGAGCGATGACAGTGCAGACCGCGGCCCACCCCGCGACGGAGAACCCGAGTCGGCAGGAGACGGATGCCGCACCCATCGCCGAAGCGATCGGCGTGCGCCGTCACTACGGCAGAGCCGACACCCTCGTGCCCGCACTGGATGGCATCGACGTGCGGTTCGGTCGCGGCCGGTTCACCGCGATCATGGGCCCGTCCGGCTCCGGAAAGTCCACGCTGATGCACTGCATGGCGGGCCTGGATCGACCGGACAGTGGCGAAGTTCACATCGACGGTCGGCGCATCGACCGGCTTTCGGAGTCGGCGCTCACCAAACTCCGCCGCACCAAGCTCGGCTTCGTCTTTCAGTCGTTCAACCTCGTGCCCACGCTCACGGCGAGAGAGAACATCGAGCTCCCCCTCACGATCGCTCGGCGCAAGGCCGACCCCGTGTGGTTCGACCGGATCATCGACGCGGTCGGCCTGAGCGCGCGTCTCGGTCACCGCCCCGACCAGCTCTCCGGCGGTCAGCAGCAGCGCGTCGCGTGTGCGCGTGCGCTGCTGGGCCGTCCCGCGATCGTGTTCGCGGACGAGCCCACGGGGAACCTCGACTCGACGGCCTCGGAGTCGGTGCTGTCGTTCCTCCGCACCTCGGTGACGGAGCTCGGGCAGTCGATCGTCATGGTGACGCACGAGCCTTCGGCGGCGGCCTACGCCGACCGTGTGCTGTTCCTCGCAGACGGGCGCATCGTCGACGACCTCGCAGACCCGACCGAAGACCTGATCCTCAGCCGACTGCGCATGGCCTCCTCCGCCGTGGCCGCATCGACGGCCACCGTCGAGAGCTGAGGGGCACTCAGATGTTGCTGCTCGTCTGGCGCGGTGTGCGCCAGCACATGATCCGGTTCCTGCTGTCGGCGCTCGCCGTCGTCCTCGGTGTCGCTTTCGTGACCGGCACTCTGGCGCTGCGCACGTCGCTGTCCTCCACCTTCGACGACATCGCCGCCGGCAGCTACTCCGCCGATCTCTATCTTCGGCCGGCCGCGGCCGGCGCCCCGCCGGAGGCGGGTGGGACGGCACCGGCTTCCGGCATCCTGCTCGCGGACGCCGACACGGTCCGCACCGTTTCGGGTGTCGCCCACGTCGCTCCTTCCCTCGAAGGTTCGGGGGTACTCGTCGGTGCCGACGGCACGCCCGTGGTCGGCGTCGGCGCGCCGACGGTCATTCTGGCGGCGACGGACGACATGGCGATCTCCAAGGGCTGCCTGCCTGACTCGGCCGGGCAGATCGCCGTGGAGACGAGCGCGCTGCGCAACGCGGGTCTGAAGGTCGGCGACCACACCCACCTCGTACTCCCGGGCGGCGTGCGCGAGGTCGAGGTGGTCGGCCAGTACGAGTACGACGCGGCGGCATTCGGGGCGACGATCGTCGTGATCGACGCGCAGAGCGCCCTGGCCGCCTTCGCGCCCGACGGCGGAGTGCCGAGCCTGGGGATCGACGTCGTCGACGGCGCCGACCTCGACGCGGTCGCCCGCTCGATCGCCGCGACCGTCGGAGGCGACGTCACGGCGATGACCGGGGATGACGCCGGTGACGGCTATATCGCCGATGGCACGGATGCCCGCGCCATCGAAGTGCGCACGGGATCGTCGCTGCGGGAGTCGCTCCTCGACCGGATCGATGACGTCATCGGGTTCGTGAGCGTGCTGCTGATCGCGTTCGGCGCGATCGCGCTGCTGCTGGGCGGTTTCATCATCTCCAACACCTTCTCGATGTCGGTGCGTCAGCGCATGCGCGAGATCGGCGTGCTGCGTGCCCTGGGAGCCTCTCCCCACCAGGTCTTCTGGGAGGTCGTCGGGCAAGCCATCGTCGTCGGGCTGGTCGGCTCGGCGCTCGGCGTCGCCGCCGGGATGGGGCTGGTCGCGCTGGTGCAGGGCGCGTTCGCGGCGATGGGGTCGGAGATGTCGAGCGCGTCGTCGCTCACGCCCGAGACCGTCGTCATCGCGATGGTCACCGGCGTGGCCGTCAGCGCTGTCGCCGCCGCGATCCCCGCGCGGCGGGCGGCATCCATCCCGCCGGTGCAGGCGATGGTCGAGGTCGTGCGCAGTGAATCGTCCACGCGCGTGCGAGGGATCGTCGGGGCGGTCGTGCTGCTGGGCGGAGTGGGCGCGGCCCTCGCCGGGCGCGCGATCGGTGCCGGCGGCGAGCTCGCGCT
>NZ_JBASZT010000107.1:0-8312 GCF_049661145.1 Microbacterium sp. | reverse complement strand
GTGTCGCGAGCCGCGCGGGGTCGGCATCGCTGAGCCGCTGGAGCGCCATCGCCACTGCCTCGCGAACCCGCCAGCGCTCGTCGCTCGCGTGCGTGCGTAGGCGCGTGACGAGCTGCTCGTCAGCGGCCGCCGCGAGGAGAGCGCCGAGTCCGACCACGCCGCAGCAGACGAGGTACTCGTCGCCGCCGGAGATCAGCGCGTCGAAGTCACCCTGATCGCCGACGTCGGCGACGGCCTGCATCAGTTCGAGATTCGCGCGCGGGCCGGGAAGGCCGCTGTGCTCAGTGAGGTACTCCGGCCAGGCTCCGCGTGGCGTCTGGCGCAGTGTGTCGGCATACATCGCGCGCTTGCTCATGCTTCACGGTAGCTCTGCCACAATCGACGGCATGACCGACACTCTCGTTCCGCCCGTGGTGGTGCTGCCCGGGCTCGGCGGCTCCGACGCGGGCCACTGGCAGACGGTGTGGCAGCAGGCGGACCGGCGGTTCACACGGATCGCGCCGTCATCGTGGGACGAGCCGGAGCTCGACGACTGGATCGCCGCCGTAGACCGGGCGATCGGGCACGCTTCGCCGGTCCTGGTCGCCCACAGCCTCGGATGCCTCACCGCGATCGAGTGGACGCGGCGCAACCCCGGAAGAGACGTCGCGCTGTTTCTGGTGGCACTGCCCGATCCCGCCGCCCAGAGCTTCCCGCTGCCCGAGTCGGCGTTCACCGGCATCCCGCTGGCCGAACCCCTGACGGTGCCGGCGCTGATGATCGCGAGCGGCGACGACGCATACTGCGCGCCCGAGCGCTCGGCGGAGATCGCCGCCGCCCTCGGCGCGGCATGGATCGCGGTCGGCGACCGCGGGCACCTCAACGCCGCGAGCGGACTGGCAACCTGGCGCGAAGGGCGCGGCCTGCTGACGGCGTTCGCCGCCGGATCCGGCCGCGCGATCTGATCCGGGGGCGAAGACCGCTACCATCGGTACACACGATGTCGGGTGCCGAACGGCGCCCACGATGCGCAGCGCATCGGGGTCACGGGTGCGATCAGGTGGGGGACGCGCCGCGAGGAGCATCCATGTCTGCCGAGCGATCCGACGCGCCGCCGCCTACTATCCCCGCTGGCCCCACCGTGCCAGCTCCAGCTCCAGCCCCCGCCACGGGCCTCGGGGGGTATCGAGCCCTACCCCGCACGGCGGGGTGGAGCTACCTCGCCGCGACGGCGTTCGGTCGGCTGCCGCTGTCGATGGTCCCGCTCGCGATCCTGACGCTCGCGACCCTCGCGTCCGGTTCGATCGCGGTGGGCGGAGCGGCCGCCGCTGCGGCGGCGCTCGGCGAAACCGTCGGTGCGCCCCTCGCGGGTGCCCTCGCCGACCGCTACGGTCAGCGTCCGGTGCTGCTCGCCGGTGTCGTCCTGCACCTCGCGTCGCTGCTCGGCTTCTGCGTCGCGGCGGGGTCCGCTCCCGACATCGTCACCGTGCTGCTCGCCGGCGTTGCCGGGTTCACGTTGCCGCAGGTCGGGCCGCTTTCGCGGGCGCGCTGGCTCGTCATCGCACCGGAGCACCGCCAGGTCGCGTTCGCCTTCGAGGGCGTCGTCGATGAGGCGGTCTACATCGCGGGACCCGCGCTCGTCGGCATCGTCGCAGTCGCCTCTGGCCCCGTGACCGCCGTCGTCATCTCGGTAGCGCTCGTGGCCGTCTTCGTCACCTGGTTCGCCGTCCATCCGAGTCAGCGACGGATGCCGCGGCGCGCGAGAAACGCCAAGCGGGATACCGAGGTCGCACTCCCTCCGCTCGGGCGTCGTGCGCGGCTGCTGATCGCCGTCGCCTTCACCGGGACGCTGGCGATGGGTGTGTTCTTCGGTGCGAGCCAGACCGGTCTCACGGCGTTCGCCGAAGAAGTCGGCATCCCCGGCGCAGGTCCGCTGCTGTACGCGGTGATGGCGGTGGGATCGGCCGCGACGACGATCGCGATGGTCCTCGTGCCCGCGCGCATCGGCCCGTGGATCCGCTGGCTGGTCTCCGGTGTCGGTATGGCCGGGGGAGCGCTGCTCATGCTGACCGCGCACGACACGGTCACCATGATCGCCGCCTCGGTGGTCGCCGGTGCTTTCCAGGGACCGCTCATGCTCACGGTGTTCGGTGTGTCGGGATCGGTGGCGAGGGAGGGGCGCGGCGGCGTCGTGATGACCCTGACCGCCAGCGGCGTGGTGCTTGGACTCGCCGTCGGGTCGGTGATCGCGGCGTTGTTGGCGGAGAGCTTCGGCTCGGCGGGAGCGTTCGTCGTCGTGCTCGCCGTGGCGGTGCTGCAAGCAGTGCTGGGTGCGGTGATGCAGTTCGCAACGAAACGCCGAAGGGTGGATGCCGGCGCCACCGCCTGAACCCGGTGCGAGCGCGGGCGACCCGCCGGTGCGTTCCCGGGGCATCCGCGAGTGGGCCGGTTGTTGCCGACTGTGCCGGTTGCGTGCGCGCCGTAACCGGCCGGCTCGGCGCGAACCGGCGCGCTCGGCGCGAACCGGGGCATCCGCGCGACGAGGTGGGCCCGGCCGTAAGGTGTGGTCATGGCGGGTGACTGGCGGAGCGACTCCCGGCCCATCCGTGCGGTGGGGGTGTTCGCCGACGCCGCGATCGATCCTCGCGCGTGGCCGGCGAGCCTGCCGGCTGTCGCCGAGTTCCTCCGGGTCGCCGCTGCGGGCGCCCCGTTCGGCGGGTGGGAGTTCGGCACAGGAGTGACCTTCCTCGTCGGCGAGAACGGGTCGGGCAAATCGACGCTGCTGGAGGGCATCGCCGAGGCCGCGGGTCTGCCGGTCGAGGGCGGGAGCCAGAACGGCGGCGTCACGACGCGCCGCAGCGAGTCGCCGCTCGGTTCCTGGCTGAAGATCATCAAGGGCAATCTCTCTGGCCGCGGCGGGTTCTTCCTGCGCGCCGAGACGATGCACGGGTATTACACCTGGCTGGAATCCCTGCCAGGCAGCCCTGACCGCGATCTGCACGGCAAGAGCCACGGCGAGTCCTTCAACGCGCTTCTGGAGCGCAAGCTCAACAACGAGCGGTACGTCACGGGTCTCGTGCTGCTGGACGAGCCGGAGGCGGCGCTGTCGTTCGACTCGACCCTGCGCTGGATCGCCAACCTCGACGCGATGCGCGCGCGGGGCACTCAGGTGATCTGCGCGACCCACTCGCCCCTGCTGTGCTCGTTGCCCGGTGCGACGATCCTCGAGCTGGGGGAGTGGGGCATCCGTGAGTCGGAGTGGGAAGACCTCGAGCTCGTGCGCCATCACCGCAGCTACCTGGCGTCACCGCAGCGCTACCTGCGCCACCTCCTCGCCGACGGCGACTGAGCCGGACCGGGTCAGCTTTTTCAGTGGCGCTGCCGCGCCGTGGGGCGAGAAAGTCTGCCCAGGGTCACGAGACTTTCGGGTCAGGCTGTGTCGCACCGAGACGCACCGATACGCGGGCACCGCGCCGCCGCGAGTAGCGTGGAGCGCATGCCCGAGCACGACGACCTGTCCGAGGTGGCGCGAATCGCACGCGACCTCATCCGCATCGACACGACGAACTGGGGCGAAGGGCGGGTGCGGGGAGAGCGCGAGGCCGCCGAATACGTGGGCGCCTACCTGGAGTCTCTCGGCCTCGCCACCGAGTACTATGAGCCGATCCCGCGGCGGACGAACGTCACCACCCGCATTCCGGGGCGCGATCGTGACAAGCCCGCACTTGTGCTGCACGGGCACCTCGATGTCGTCCCCGCCGTCGCGGATGACTGGAGCGTCGACCCGTTCGGCGGCGAGGTGCGCGACGGGATGCTGTGGGGCCGCGGCGCGGTCGACATGAAGAACATGGACGCCATGATCCTCACCGCTGTCGCCGAACTCCTGCGCGCGGGGGAACAGCCCGCCCGGGACATCGTCGTCACGTTCTTCGCCGACGAGGAGAACGGTGGCGTGGAGGGCTCGCAGCTCGTCGTCCGCGACCGGCCGGAGTGGTTCGCGGGCGCGACCGAGGCGATCAGCGAGGTCGGCGGCTACTCGATCCCCGTCGGCGACCGGCGCGCCTACCTGCTCCAGGTGGGCGAGAAGGCGCTCATCTGGGCGCGGTTGCGCGCGAGGGGCCGAGCCGGGCACGGCAGCCGGTTCCACCCGGACAACGCGATCACGCGCCTGGCCGAAGCCGTCGCCGCGCTCGGCCGCACGGCGTGGCCCGTCGAGCTGACCGACACGACGAAGCGCCTCGTCGATGACCTCGCGAGCTTGTGCGGCGCCGATGCGACAGCACCGGATGCCGTGGCGGACCGCGCCGGCCCGGCATCCTCCTTCTTGCGGTCGACGCTGCGCACGACGGCGAACCCGACCGGCCTGACGGCGGGGTACAAGGTCAACGTCATCCCCGACGCGGCGGTCGCCACGGTCGACATCCGCACGCTGCCGGGGCAGGAGGAGGCCGTGCTCGCCGAGATCCAGCGCATCGTCGGCGACGACATCGAGATCGAACAGATCCACCGCGACATCGGACTCGAGATCCCGTTCGCCGGCGACCTCGTCGACGCCATGGTCGCGACCCTCGACCGGCATGATCCCGGCATCCCGGTCATCCCGTACCTGCTCGGCGCGGGCACGGACAACAAGGCCCTCGCGGGGCTCGGCATCGCCGGATACGGCTTCGCGCCGCTGTGCCTGCCGGCAGAACTGGATTTCACCGGTATGTTCCACGGGGTGGACGAACGCGTCCCGGTCGACGCCCTCGAGTTCGGCCAGCGCGTGCTCGCCGACCTGATCCGCACGTACTGAAAGGCCGCAATGCAACTGATCGAAGCGATCATCCTGGGGCTTGTGCAGGGACTGACCGAGTTCCT
This sequence comes from Microbacterium sp., assembly GCF_049661145.1. GTDB lineage: Bacteria > Actinomycetota > Actinomycetes > Actinomycetales > Microbacteriaceae > Microbacterium. The sequence goes on along the minus strand of NZ_JBASZT010000107.1, from coordinate 3,473 downwards.
GCCGATCTCGTCCAGCGCGCACCTGCGCATCGTGGGGGAGTTCCTGCCGTCCGCGCAGGACCCGGGTGCCACATTCACCGCGATCACGCAGATCGGCACGGAGCTGGCCGTCCTCGTCTACTTCTGGAAGAAGATCACCCGCATCATCGCGCGCTGGTTCCAGTCGCTGACCGGCAAGGTCGCGCGCGACAACCCCGACGCGCGATTGGGGTGGATCGTCATCATCGGCACGCTGCCGATCGGCGTCCTCGGCTTTCTCTTCCAGGACGTCATCCGCGACACGTTCCGCAACCTCTGGCTCGTCGCGATCGTCCTCATCGTGTTCGGCCTGATCCTCGGTGCTGCAGACGCCCTAGGCCGACGGAGCCGCCAAGAGGCCGACCTCACCTATCCGCACGGCCTCGCCCTCGGGTTCGCCCAGTCGCTCGCGCTCATTCCGGGTGTCTCGCGGTCGGGAGCGACGACGACGATGGCGCTGGCTCTCGGGTACACGCGGCCGGCGGCGGCCGAGGTCGCGTTCCTGCTCGCGGTGCCGGCCGTCTTCGGCAGCGGGTTGTACGAGCTCTACCAGGCGATCAAGGACCCGGGGGAGCAGGTGTTCTCCATGGTGGAGACGGGCGTCGCGACGGTCGTCGCGTTCGTCGTCGGCTTCATCGTGATCGCTTACCTCATGCGCTACTTGAAGCGCGGCAGCTTCCTGCCGTTCGTGATCTACCGCGTCGTGCTCGGGATCGTGCTGATCGTGCTGCTGAGCCTCGGGGTGTTGCAGGCCTACTGACGGGTGGGCTCAGCGACCGGAAGGACGGTCGTCGCGTCCGGGTTTGGAGGGGCCGTCGCCGCCGCGTCGCAGGTACCGTTCGAACTCCTGTGCGATGGCGTCGCCCGACGCCTCGGGCGAGTCCCACGTGTCGCGCGTCTGCTCTAGCTGGTGGATGTACTCGGTCATGTCGTCATCGTCAGCGGCGGCCGCGTCGATCGACACCTCCCACGCGAGCGCTTCGGCGGGCAACTCGCCCCGGGCGACGACCGCTCCGGTCAGGGCGGTGAGCCGGTCCAGCAGAGCGAGCGTCGCCTTGGGAGACGGCGTGTGTCCCGCGACGTAATGCGGCACGCTCGCCCACAGCGTCGCGCACGGGATGCCAGCATCCTCGGCGGCGGCTGCGAGGACCGAGAGGATGCCGACGGGTCCCTCGTACGTGGGCTTCTCGAGCCCCAGGGAGGTGCGCAGTCGCTCGTTGTCGCTTCCCGCGAACACCGAGATGGGACGGGTGTGCGGGACGTCGGACATCATGGAGCCGAGCGCGACGATCCCGGTGATGTCTTCGCTCAGCGCCGCGTCGATGAGTTCAGCGACGAACGCCTGCCAGGCACGAGCCGGCTCGACGCCGGAGAGCAGCCACAGCCGCGTCCCGTCCGAAGGATGCAGCGGCCGCCACAGCGTCGTGTCCGGCCAGTTGAGGGTACGTGAGCCGTCGGCGTCCAGCCGGATCTGCGGGCGCGTGTACTGGTAGTCGAAGTAGAGCTCGGGATCGACCGCGAAGACCTCGCGATACGCGCCGGACTCCCGGATGTGGGCGACCGCCGCTGAGGCGGCCTCGCCCGCGTCGTTCCAGCCATCGAAAGCCACGACCAGCACCCGCTGCCCCAGTTCGTCCACGCCGCCCCTTCCGCCGATTCCCTCCACGATACGCGTTGCCGGCGATTCGGGGCCGGTTGTGCGGGGTCGGGTCATCGCGGCGTGCGTCGGTAGCATGGACCGGTGCCCTCAGCCCCTCCCGCCGCCGTCCTCTGGGATATGGATGGCACTCTCGTCGATACCGAAGCGCACTGGCTGGCCGCCGAGACGGCCCTCATCGAGTCGTTCGGCGGTGAGTGGACGCACGAGCAGGCTCTGACCCTGGTCGGAAAGGGCCTCGAGAGCTCCGCGATCGTCCTGCAGAGAGCGGGCGTCCGCATGGCCGTCGCCGAGATCGTCGATCACCTCACCGCGAGCGTCCTGACGAGTATCGCCGAGGAGGGCAGCGCGATGCGTCCCGGCGCGGCGGAACTGCTGGCGGACGTGCGCGCCGCCGGCATCCGCTGCGCCCTTGTCACGATGTCGCTGCATCACATGGCGGAGGCGATCGTCGCGCCGTTCGGTGACGCCTTCGAGGTCATCGTCGCCGGCGACGACGTCACCCGGCCCAAGCCCTTCCCCGACGCCTATCTGCAAGCGTGCCAGACGCTCGGAATCGACCCGCTCGACGCCGTCGCGATCGAGGATTCGCCCACCGGCGTGCGCGCCGCCGTCGCCGCCGGGGTGCCGACGATCGGCGTGCCCAATCTCGCCTCGCTCGCCGGCGTAGGCCCCCATGCGCTGTGGCCGACGCTGCAGGGCCGCACCGCTGAGGACATCGCCGCGTTCCATGCGGCCTACCGCGCCGGAGGGCGCGTATGAGCACCGACTCGTCGACCACATTCGCCGCGACGAACGCGGACCTGCGCCCCAGTGGCCCGTTCCGCCTCGGCGACCGGGTGCAGCTGACCGGTCCCAAGGGGCGCCTGCACACGATCACGCTCCGCGCTGGCGGCGAGCTGCACACCCACCACGGCGTGCTGCGCCACGAGAACATCCTCGGTCAGCCGGACGGTTCGGTCGTCGTGAACTCCGGCGGGCACGAATACCTGGCGCTGCGCCCCCTGCTGCGCGACTTCGTGATGTCGATGCCGCGGGGGGCGGCGATCGTGTACCCGAAGGATGCCGCGCAGATCCTCGCCGCGGCCGACATCTTTCCTGGGGCGACCGTCGTCGAGGCCGGCGTCGGCTCCGGCGCACTGTCGATGTGGCTGCTGCGGGCGATCGGGACGGTGGGTCGGCTGATCTCCTTCGAGCGCCGCGACGAGTTCGCACAGGTCGCCGAGGCGAATGTCGAGACCTTCTTCGGGCAGCATCCGCCCTCGTGGCGCATCGTGGTCGGTGACCTCGTCGAGCAACTGCCGGAGACGGTGGCTCCGGCATCCGTCGACCGCGTCGTCCTCGACATGCTCGCGCCCTGGGAGTGCATCGACGCCGTCGCCGACGCGCTCACCCCCGGCGGCGTCGTGCTCTGCTATGTCGCGACGGCGACCCAGCTGAGCCGCGTCGCGGAGTACGTGCGTGCGACGGGGCTGTTCACGGACCCCGAGGCCACCGAGACGATGGTGCGGGGATGGCACGTCGAGGGGCTCGCGGTCCGCCCCGACCATCGGATGGTCGCCCACACCGGTTTTCTCATCACGGCTCGCCGACTCGCACCCGGCGTCGTCCCGCCGGATGTCCGCAAGCGCGCGCTGAAGAAGCCGTCGTATGCGGACGAGGACGTCGAGTTGTGGACGCCAGGCGCCGTCGGCGACCGCGAGATCACCGACAAGAACCTCCGCAAGCGCGTGCGCGAAGCGCAGAAGGCCGCCGACGGTGCACGCATCGCAGCATCCGGACGCGCTCAAGACGACGC
>NZ_JBASZT010000106.1:0-2116 GCF_049661145.1 Microbacterium sp. | reverse complement strand
GCGGCGGCCTGGGCCTGCTACCAGGCGGCGCTCGGCGCCGCCGTGGCCGCGCTGCTACCTGACGCACCGACCTTCGCCGTCATCCTCGTCTCGGTCGTCGTCGCTCTGCTGCTGGGATTCGGCATCGACGCCGCGGTCGCTCGCTGGGGTCGCGGCCGGGACGGGTTGTAGCCAACATGGCAGTGCCGGCGATCGGTGCGTAGGGTGGGGATCATGAGCACCGACGACACCACGGCATCCGAGGAGATGAAGCGCAAGTTCAAGGAGGCGCTCGACAAGAAGAACGCGCAGCAGCGCACTGGCGAGGCCCACCTGGACGGCGATTCCGCGATCCACGGCACGCACGGCGCGGTCACCAAGCGCGAGTTCCGCCGCAAGAGCGGCTGAGTTCGGCGGCGACTTTCGCGGAGATCTTCACAACGGCGGAGCCGGACCCGGCGTGTCTCTCCGCAGAACTGCGAATCTCCGCAGAAGTGAGAGGCGCCCAGAGCACGCGCCGGCACCCACCAACGCGGCGGGCGGGTTAGGTCAGGCGGAGGGTGGCGCCCGCCGCGTCGACGAGCGCACGGCCGTAGCCGGGTCCATGCCCGACGGCATGCACGGCGAGGGGATGCAGTTGATGCAGCGGGATCCGCTTCCGCCAGCCGGGCCGCAGCGGGTGCGCGCGCTCGTATCCCCGTACGATCGCGTCGAAGTGGGGACAGCCGAACAGGGCGAGCATCGCGAGGTCGGTCTCACGGTGCCCGCCATGCGCCGCGGGATCGATCAGGACCACACCGCCCGGCGACCACAGCACGTTGCCGCTCCACAGGTCGCCGTGCAGACGCATGGGACCGTCGTCGTCGTCGAACGCACCGCCGGCGATCACGTCGCACAATCGGTGCAGCCCGTCGGCATCCGCCCGCGACAGGTTCCCGTTCGTCACCGCTTGCTCCAGGAAGGGCCGCACGCGGCATTCGGCGTAGAAGCGGCCCCAGGAGTCCTCGTGCGCGGCGGGCTGAGCAAGCCGACCGATGTACAGCGGGCCGTCCCAGCCGTCGGGTGGAGCTCCGAAGGCGGCGGCACCGGCCACGTGCGTCGCGGCGAGGGCTTCGCCGAACGCGGCGGCGACCCCGGCATCCGGACGCGCTATCGGCACGCGTTCCAATTCGATACGCCCCGGCGAGACGTCCACGACGCGGACGATGCGCGCGCCGGAGGCATCCGCCAACCATCGCAGCCCCGCCGCCTCCGCCTCGAAGAAGAATGCCGGGGCGTCGGTCCGGGTCTTCACGATCGTGTCGGGCATGCTCCGACGCTACTGGTCGGCGAGTCCGCCGAGCAGGTGTCCGAACGAGCGGTCCTCGCCCAGATAGTGGGCGGGGTCGAACGGGTCGGTCCCCACCGACGGCTCACGATGCACGATGGTCTCGGCGAGCTCGCGGGCGCCCTTCTCGATGCGCGCGCTGAGCGGAGCGACGTCATCCGCCGCCGCTCCCCAGTCGCTGGATGCCGCGAACACACCGGTCGAGACGGCATCCGCGTGGAGGTACGCGAACAACGGTCGGATCGCGTAGTCGATCGCCAGCGAGTGGCGGGGTGTCCCGGCGTTCGCGCCGATGAGGACCGGCATGCCGGTCAGCGCATCGGGGTCGAGGACGTCGATGAACGACTTGAACAGGCCCGAATAGCTGGTCGAGAAGATCGGGGTCACCGCGATCAGCGCGTCGGCGGAGACGACCGTGCCTACCGCCGTCTCGAGCGCCGGCGGCGCGAAGCCGGTCAGCAGGTTGTTCGTGATGTCGTGCGCGAGGTCGCGCAACTCGATCGTGTCGACGATCGCGACGATGCCGTCTTCGGCGAGCCGCGCGAGGGTCGCTGCGGCGAGGCGGTCGGCCAGCATCCGCGTCGATGACGGGTTCGACAAGCCGGCGGAGACGACCGCGATGCGGCGGGTGGTCTGGCTGCTCATGATCTGGGTCTCCAGTCTGCGTTTCGACTCGATACGCTCGCTCAACGACCGGCGGCGACGCCGAAGGCGGCACCGGCGGCGGCCGGCAGGTCCTGATACGGCGAGGGCCCCGCGAGATTGTCGCCGCGGTTGGCGCGCGGCGTCGCCTGCCTCGCTGGACCGTCG
>NZ_JBASZT010000105.1:0-20997 GCF_049661145.1 Microbacterium sp. | reverse complement strand
GACACGGACGTCGCCGACGCCGACGGCCCGCTGCTGCGCGAGACCCTCGCCGTGGACGGTGGCAGCCGGGTCCCCGGCATCCTCGGCCCAGCCCGTGTCATGGACGGCATCCTCGCCTTCGGCGACCGTACGCCCCTGCCGGACGTCGACGGCGCCGTCCGCCTGGAGCTCGACCGTGGCGGGACGATCCTGCGCCACCTCGGCGGCGCCGCGCACGCGAGCCCGCTCGGCGCGGCTTTCGCCGCCCTCGACCTGACCCCCTCCCACCTGAACGGAGCCTGAAATGAACCGTCTCACCCCCACCTCTCGATCCGTGCTCATCACGATCGGCGCCCTGCTCGTCGTGGGCTGGTCGCTCTTCGCGATCCTCGTGCTGCCGGGCGGCTATCAGGCCGGTGCCACGACGTTCGGCATCGGCCTCGCGCTGACCGCGTTCATCCTGGGCATCCGGCACGCCTTCGATGCCGACCACATCGCCGCGATCGACAACGCCGCCCGCAAGCTCGTCGCCGATGGGCGCGACCCGTCCAGCGTCGGGCTGTGGTTCGCGTTCGGCCACTCCACGGTGGTCCTCGTCGCCGTCGGCCTGGTCACGGCCGGCGTCGGTGCGCTCACGTCGCAGATCGGCGTGGACGAATCGCCGCTGGCCGCTTTCACCGGCGTGTGGGGCCCCACCGTCTCCAGCCTGTTCCTGCTCACGATGGCGGGGGTCAACCTGGCGATCCTGATCGGCCTGTACCGCGGCCGCCACGCGGTGGGCGACCCCGGCCGGGCCGTCAGCGGAGGCTTGTTCACCGCCGTCATCGCCCGCACTTCTGCGACCCTCGACACGCCCTGGAAGATGTTCATCGTGGGTCTGCTGTTCGGACTCGGGTTCGACACGGCATCCACTATCGCGCTGATGCTCATCGCCGGCGGCGCGGGCGTCGTCATGCCGTGGTACGCCGCGATGGTGCTGCCGCTGCTGTTCACGGCCGGCATGGTCATGTGCGACGGCGTCAACAGCATCGTCACCGCACGGATCTACCGCTGGTCGGTCGATGACCCCGCGCGCCGACGCCGGTACAACGCGACGCTCATCTCGATCTCGATCTCCGTCGCCCTCATCGTCGGCACGGTGGGTCTGTGCGGCGTGCTCGTCGATGCGCTCGGGGTGACCTGGGCACCGGTGGCGGCGATCGCCGCTACCGACCTCGACTCGTTCGGCTTCATCATCGTCGGGGCGATCCTGCTCGCCTGGCTGACGAGCTGGGCGCTGTCCCGCGCGGCGCGGTCACGCGCGGCGTGACGGCGCGGGCAGCGCAATCTTCAGTGCGACCCGAGGTCCCGGATGGGGTCGAGGATCGCCTCGGCCGCCCACGTCGCGGCATCCGCGATGTTGCGCCCGGACATGCCCAGTTCGCGCCGCATCGTCACCCACGTCGCCGACGAGTCGAGGTGGCACAGCGCCGCCACGATCTGCCGACGCTCGTCGGCATCCAGCGACGGCGCCTCGCGCTCCAGCAGCGCCTCCAGGTGCGCGCGCTGCGGTGCCGGCTCCGAACCGTTGACCCCCCGCATCGCCGTTTCGGCGACGACGTAGGCCAACTCGGGGCGCTTGTCGTAGGTCTCGATGGCCTCGCGGATCGCGATGGGGACATCGAAGATCGACTCGGACGGGGGGCGGGCGAAAACGGTGCGCTCAACCCAGGCGGACATCGCCAGCAGCAGGTCGACGCGCGTCGGATAGTGGCGAAACACGGTGCGCTCCCCCACCCCGGCGCGCAGCGCGATGAGCCGGAAGGACACATCGTCTGTTCCGACCTCTTCGATCAGCTCCGCGTACGCCGCGAGGATGGCGGCCTGTGTGCCCGTCACCCCGTCGGTCGTCATGCCGCCCAACTCGCCCTTACGGCGGCAGGCAGCACCCGGCCTGCCGCCAGCTCGAAGGCGGCGAAGGTCTCCTCGGCGCTCATGTCGAACCCTGTCCGCATCCGCGCCCAGAACATCGGCGACGCGAAGTAGCGCAACGCCGCCGCGGTTCGCGAGGCGTCACGGCGGTTCAGCGTGGGAGCGGCGGCCTCGAGCATCGCGACGATGGCGGCGGTGATCGGCGTCGCGGTCTCTTCGCTCGTCGGCGACAGCGCAGTGCCGCGTGCCGCGACGAATGCGAACGCGGGTTCGGCGTCGTACGAGCGGAAACGTTCCCGGGCGACGTCGCGGAACTCTGCGGGCGTGTCGAACGCGGCGACCGGGAAGTGCTCCGCCTCAATCCACCGCGCGAGCGCTTCGAGCAGATGCGACCGGGTCGGGAACCGGCGATAGATCGTGCGTTCGGACACCTCGGTGACCTCTGCGAGATCGAGGTAGGAGATGTCCTCGAAGGTACGATGACGCAGCAACCCGGCGGCAGCGGCGAGGATGGCGGACTGCGTGTCGTCGACCTCGTCCATTCGTCACCTCCTCTTGCGGTCGCGGACCGAATCGACCGGCGTGGGCGGCAGGACGAACCGGGCGGTATCGTCCAGCGTCAGCGCCAGCGACGAGACGTACTGCACTTCTCCGTTCGGTCCCGATTCGGCCGAGGCGAGCATGTCAGGTCTCTCGAAAGTGTACCCCGTGACGTGGCAGCGCAGCCGTTCGCCGGACGGGTTCCCGTCGGTGTCGAGGATGGGACTCGGGACGCCGTCCCAGTCACGGCGGAGGTAGAACCGCCCGCGCGTGACCACGGCCATCACCGGCGTCGTGATCGCAGCGGCACCGATCGCGAGCAGCACCGAGAACGGCTGCAGCTCCGCACCGAACCCACCGGCGAAGCACACGAGCGACAGGACCGACGCGACGCCCACCGAGACGAGCCCGACCGGATTCCAGTCGTGGAGCATCCCGCGGCGGAACTCCGGATAGCGCGGGGACAGACCCAGCAGGTGCTTGTTGACGACGATGTCGACCGAGATGGTCACGAGCCACGCCATCACGACGTTCGCGTAGAGGCTCAGGACGAAGGAGATCAGACTGAACACGCCGAGCAGCATGAGCCCGAGCGCGATGGCGAGGTTGAAGGCGACGAACACGGTGCGCCCCGGGTAGCGCTTGCGCACCCGCGTGTAGACGTTGGACCACGCCAGGGAGCCGGAGTACGCGTTGGTCACGTTGATCTTGACCTGCGCGATGACGATGAGGATCAGTGCCAGCACGAGAGCGACCCAGTCCGGAAGGAGCGAGCGGTACATGCCGAGCAGTTGATGCACCGGCTCGATCGCGTTGGCGCCGACGAGCGGATCCACCTTGGTCACGAGGTAGACGGCGAGGAACAGGCCGATGACCTGTTTGGTACCGCTGAAGATCACCCAGCCCGGTCCGCTGAACACGAACGCGGTCCACCACGACGTGTTGTTTGCCGCCGTCCGCGGCGGCATCACCCGGATGTAGTCGATCTGTTCCGCCAGCTGGGGTGTGAGCGCGAAGCACACGGCCGCGCTGGCGACGACGGAGCTGAACCGCACCGTCCCGTCGGAGGCGCCCGTGAACGCGATGAACTCCGTGACCGCGTCCGGCTGGGTGAAGACGATCCACCCGAGCGGCAACAGCGCCAGGGCAAGCCACAGCGGCGTCGTCCAGTACTGCAGCCGCTCGAGCGCCCGCATCCCGTAGATCACGATCGGGATGACCACGACGGTGGAGACGAGGTATCCGACCGGCAGCGGGATCCCCGCCGCCAACGCGAGGCCCTGCGCCATGATGGCGCCCTCGAGCGCGAAGAAGATGCAGGTGAACCCGGCGAAGACCACCGTCGTGATGATCGACCCGTAGTACCCGAATCCCGATCCGCGCGCGATGAGATCGAGGTCGAGGTTGTACCGAGCGGCGTAGAACGCGACGGGAAACCCGACGAGGAAGATGATGACGGATGCCAGCAGGATGCCGAGCACGGCGTTCGAGGTGCCGTGCTCCAGCCCGATGCTCGCCCCGATCGAGAAGTCGGCCAGGAACGCGATCGAACCGAGCGCCGTTCCCCCCACCGAGAGCGCGCTCCACCGGCGGAAGGACCGTGGCACGTACCGGAACGCGTAGTCCTCGAGGCTGTCCTCGGCGGCCGCGCGGGCGTCGCCGGATCGAGCCACCGCACCCACCTCCCGCGTAAACACGATGTGAGGATTGTTGCGGCCGCGTGTTTCACGCGCATTGCGCCGAAGATTCGATCTGCGTCAGATGGTCATGGCCTTCCGCACATCGTCGATCGCGTCGGCGCCACCGGCACCGGACATCGTGATCCGCCCGGACTGCAGCACGTAATAGGTCCCGGTCGACCGCAAAGCGAAGCCCACATGCTGCTCGACCAGCAGCACCGAGAGGTCGCCGCGGCGCGTGAGGTCGATGATGACGCGTTCGATGTCGGCGACGATGTTGGGCTGGATGCCCTCTGTCGGCTCGTCGAGCACCAGCAGCCGCGGTTTCGTCAGGAGCGTCCGAGCGATCGCGAGCTGCTGCCGTTGACCGCCGGACAGCAGCCCCGCCCGCCGACTAAGGAGTTGCTTGAGGACGGGGAACAGGTCGAGGACCTCGTCGATATCCGAGGGGCGCTTGGCGACGAGTTGCAGGTTCTCGAGCGTCGTCATCTGCGGGAACGACTGTTGGCCCTGCGGCACGTAGCCGAGGCCGCGCTCGACACGGCGCGACGGCGGCATCCGCGTCACGTCCTCCCCGTCGATAGTGACCTTTCCGCTCATGACGGGCAGCAGCCCCGTCGCGACGCGCAGCAGTGTCGTCTTGCCGGCACCGTTGTGTCCCATCACCGACACGGCGCCGCCGGTGGGGATCGAGAGGGAGACGTCGTGCAGGACCTTGGTGCGTCCGTAGCCGGCGGTGACCGCGGCGATCTCGAGCATCAGAGGTCACCCCCTTCTTCGTCCGCAGCGGCTTCCGCCGCGGCATCCGCGACGGTCCCGAGGTAGACCTCCTGGACCCGCTTGTCGGCGTGCACCTGCTCGACCGTCCCCGCCGTCAGCAGCTTGCCGCTGTGCATGACGGTCACCCATTCGGCGTAGTTGCGCACGAAGTCCATGTCGTGCTCGATGACGATGATCGTCCGTTCGTCACCGATCCGGCGCAGCAACTGACCGGTCTCGTCGCGTTCGTCCGCGTTCATGCCCGCGACAGGCTCATCGAGGAACATGACCTGCGCGTCCTGCACGAGCAGCATGCCGATCTCGAGCCACTGCTTCTGCCCGTGGGCAAGCGTGCCGGCGAGCTTGTCGCGGTGGGCGGTGAGCCCGATGGTCTCGAGCGCACGCTCGACGTACTCGGGCACGCCGCGCCGTACCAGCGGCAACCGCCACGCGCTGCGGTGCACACCGCCCGCGATGTCGAGGTTCTGCAGCACCGACAGTTCGTCGAAGACGGTCGCGGTCTGGAAGGTGCGGCCGATGCCGGCGCGAATGATCTTGTTCGTCTTCGTCGCGATGAGGTCGAGCCCGTTGTACATCGCCGTGCCCGTCGCCGGAACGAGTCCTGTGAGCGCGTCGACGAGGGTCGTCTTGCCCGCCCCATTCGGGCCGATGAGAAAGTGGACCTGCCCCTTGAGCATGAGCAGGCTGACATCGTCGACGGCGACGAACTCGTCGAAGCGCACCGTGAGGTGCTCGACGGTGACCGAGGTCTCGGAGTCCGGGGTCGACGCCTGCCCTACCGCCGGCACACCGGCATCCATCTGGTTCGCGCTCATGCGGACCTCCTTCGGCGTAGCGTGCTCACGAGTCGACCGACCAGCGAGGCGAGACCGTTCGGCAGGAACAGGGTCACGACGATGAACAGCAGACCGAGGATGTAGACCCAACCCTCGGGCCAGCTGGAGGCGAGGGTCGACTGACCCCAGCCCACCGCCATCGCGCCGAGCACGGGGCCGAACAGCGATGCCCGCCCACCGAGTGCGACGCCGGCGATCATGAGGATGGATGCCGACGCGCCGATCTCCTGAGGGGTGATGATGCCCACGATGGGCACGAACATCGCCCCACCGATGCTCGCCATGACGGCGGCGATCACGAAGGCGACGAGCTTGATGTTCGCCGGGTCGTACCCGAGGAAGCGGACCCGTTCTTCCGCGTCGCGCGTCGCGAGGAGCAGTTCGCCGAACCGGCTGCGGTACAGCTGCCAGACGACGAGCATGCAGGCGATCAGCAGTCCGACGGTGATCGAGTAGACCATCAGCTTGTTGGCGCTGTCGTTCAAGACATAGCCGAAGAAGTACTTGAACCCGCTCAGCCCGGTGTCGCCGCCCGTCTCGCGGATGGTCGAGCTTACAAAGACGGCCAATGCCACCGCGAGCGCCTGCGTGAGGATCGCGAAGTACGCCCCGCGCACGCGCCGCTTGAACAGCGCATAACCGAGGATGCCGGCGAGGATCACCGGAGCCAGCACGATCGCGAGCACGGTGAACAGCTCGCTGCGGAAGGGTTCCCAGAACAGCGGAATGCCGGCGAGCGGGTCGTACAGGATCATGAACGTCGGCGTCGCATCCGGACCCGCCGTCTCCAGGGTGAGGTGCATCGCCATCGCGTAGGCGCCGAGCGCGAAGAACACGCCCTGCCCCATCACCAGCATGCCGCCGCGGCCCCAGGCGAGGCCGATGCCGACGGCGACGATCGCCCAGGCGCTGTACTTGCCGAGGTTGGTGATCCAGTGCATCGAGAGCACGCCGGGAGCCACACCCAGCAGCAGCACGGCGAGCAGGGCGATGCCGATCAGCGAATACCACGGCTTGAGTTTGGTCAGAACGGTCATGCCAACCCCCTCGTGCGTACGGCGAACAGACCCTGCGGACGGATCTGGAGGAACACGACGACCATCACGAACGCGAGCACCTGCGCGAGGCTGCCGGTCGTCCAGTCGGCGAAGTAGGCCATCGCGACGCCGATCACCCATGCGGCGATGACGGCGCCCTTGATCTGCCCGATGCCGCCGGCGACGACGACGAGGAACGCGGGGATGATGTACTGGGCGCCCATCTGCGAGTTGGTGCCGCCGATGAGGGATGCTGCGACCCCGGCGACCCCGGCCAGACCCGAGCCGACGAAGAACGTGAAGCGGTCGACGCGGCGCGTGCGCACGCCGACGGTCTCGGCGAGGTCGCGGTTCTGCACCGTGGCGCGGATGCGCCGGCCGAACGAGGTGTACTTGAGCCAGGCCGCAAGGGCGGCGACGCAGGCACCCGCCAGGACGATGGTGAACACCTGACGCAGCGGCCAGGCGTATCCGAAGATGTCGAGCTGACCACGCAACCACTCGGGGTTCTGCACCGGCACGCCCTGCGCGGGGAAGATCTGCAGCGCGGCCTGCTGCAGGATGAGCGAGACCCCGACGGTGGCGAGCAGCGTGTCGAGCGGTCTGCGGTACATCCATTGGATGATGCTGATCTCGAGCAGCACGCCGAGCACGCCCGCCACGAGGAACGCGACGGGCAGGGCGATCGGAATCGCCAGGCTGCTCGAGGGAACGACGAGCTGGGTCAGGTACGCCACGAAGGCGCCGGCCATGATGAACTCGCCGTGAGCCATGTTGATCACGCCCATCTGACCGAAGGTCAGTGTGAGCCCGAGCGCCGCCAGCAGCAGCAGCGCGCCCTGCGCCGTGCCGTTGAGCAGCGGAGAGATGAATGCCTCCACGTCGGTTACCCCCTTCCGTGCGGTTCGGGTGATGCGGGGGCCCCGGCCGCGCCGGGGCCCCCGCATCCGGGTGAACTCGTCAGCCCGCGGCGGCCACGAGCGAGTCGCGGACGTCGGCCGGGAACCAGTCGTACCCCTCGAGGTACGGGTCGGGTTCGATGAATTCGTCCGAAGCCCAGACGATGTCGAACTGGTTCTCGGCGTTGATCCGGCCGATGTGGCCCGGTTTGGAGATGTGGTGGTTCTCGCCGTCCAGCGTGACGACGCCCTCGGGCGCGTCGACGGTGATGGTATTGTCCAGCGCCGCCTGGTTGACCGCGTCGACGTCGAACGAGCCGGCCGCCTCGACGAGTTCCTTGTAGAGGTACAGCGAGATGTAGGCGGCTTCCATCGGGTCGGAGGTGACACCGCTGCTACCGGGATAGGCCTGCCACGCCGCGATGAACGCGGGATTGTTCGGCGTGTCGAGCGACTGGAAGTAGTTCCACGACGCGTAGTTGCCGGTGACCTCGTGACCCATCGCGGGGGCCTCCTCCTCGGCGATCGACACCGAGATGATCGGGGTGGTGTCGGGGGTCAGCCCGGCCTCGTAGTACGCCTTGATGAAGCCGACGTTCGACGATCCGTTGATCGTGTTGAAGATGAAGTCCGGCTTGGCGGCGACGATCTTGGCGACCTGCGTGGTCCAGTCGTCTTTGTCGAGCGGAACGTACTCCTCGCCGACGATCTCGATGCCGAGCTCCGCAGCGTACAGCTTGATGATCGCGTTGGCGGTACGGGGGAAGACGTAGTCGGATCCGGCCAGGAACAGCGTCTTCACACCCTGGGATGCCAGGAAGTCCATCGCCGGGATGATCTGCTGGTTCGTCGTGGCACCGGTGTAGTAGATGTTCGGCGACGCCTCGAGGCCCTCATACTGCACCGGGTAGAAGAAGAGGCCGTTGTGCTCTTCGACGACCGGCTTGACGGCCTTGCGGGAGGACGAGGTCCATCCGCCGAAGATCGCGGCGACGCAATCCTGCGTCAGCAGCTTCTCGGTCTTCTCCGCGAACGTCGGCCAGTCCGTCGCGCCATCCTCTTGGATGTACTCGATCTGCTTGCCGAGAATGCCGCCGTCGGCATTGATCTCGTCGGCCGCCATGTGCAGCACGTTCGAGACGGTCTTCTCGGAGATCGCCATGCCGCCCGTGAGCGAGTTGAGGAAGCCGAGCTTGATGGTGTCGCCCGACGTGTCGACGCAGCTTTCGGCGGCGGCCGCGTCGGTGGTGCTCGCGGTGTCGCCGGCGCGCGCGCCGCCGCAGCCGGAGAGGACGAGGGCTGCGCTTGTGGCGAGCGCGCCCGCAGCCAGAAGCGTCGTGAGGCGCCTCCTGCTCATTCGTGTCATTCTGTGCTCCGTTCAAGGTGATTGCGGGTTGTATGAGGGTGGGACGCCGACGACAGAGAACCGTCGGGCACTGCTGGTGCTCTCACGATGGGGCCACGGCATTACACTGACATTGCTCGTTCGTATCAAGTGTGTTAAAGACTGCGCGTTGAACCGCCTGGAATCCCCGAAAAATCGGGGTCTGTACTGGAAGAGCGGTTTCGGGTGCACGGGTCAGCGGCGCATGGGTGACAGAGTGTTGTCACCGAGTCGACACGCGCAAGACGGCGCGCACTGTCAGTAAACCGGCATCCGCGTGGCGTGGCGTTCTACAGCCTGGGATCGATCGGGTCGGACTCCAACGCGAGCACCCCGAACACCGCCTCGTGCACACGCCAGAGCGGCTCGCCGCCGGTGACGCGACGCAGGGCCTCGATGCCGAGCGCGTACTCGCGCGCCGCGAGGGAGCGCTTGCGGCCCGTGTCGCGGTCGCGAAGCCGCGCGAGGTTGCCCGGATCGGTGTAGTCGGGACCGTAGATGATGCGCAGGTACTCCCGACCGCGCACCTTGATGCCCGGCTGCACGAGCCCCTTGGTCGTGCGGGTGAGATTCGCGAACAGCTTGACGACCATGCCCTCGCCGCCGCCACCGGTCAGCTGCTCCCACCACGCGACCCCAGCCGCCACGGATGCATCTTCTGTGAGATCGACGCGCAGACGCGCGGTCGCTGCCAGTGCATCGGGTGCCGCCGCTACGAGACGGTCGGCGAGCGCCAGATGCCAGCCGTGGTCGCGATCTTCGAACGTCGCCGCACCCGCGGCGAGCACCTGGAACGGCGCGAAGCGTACGTCGCCGGGCGCTCCGACATATCGCCGATACGCATCGCGGAATCGCGCGGCGTTGTCGGCGCGCGTGCGCGCGCGGCCCGCGAGAGCCGACACATCGACTCCGGATGCCGACGCCTGCGCCAGCACCGACCCCATCGCCCCGGTCGCGGCGACGCCGGCGGCTGCGACCGACGCATAGAGATCGCGGACGAGCTCGCCGGCCCTGAGCGACCAGGGCAGGATCTCTCCGTCGAGGGCGACCCAATCGGCATCCAGCTCCCGCCACACCCCCGCACGGTCGAGGGCATCGTCGAGTCGTCCGAGGAGCGCAGCCTCGATCTCGGGCTCGAAGAACGGCCGTCCCGTGCGGGTGTGCACGACACCCCGCCAACCGTCGGGAGCGCCGAAGCGGTGCGGATCGCGAGCGACGAGCACGACGGCACGCGAACCCATGTGCTTCTCTTCGCAGATCACGTCGACGACGCCGTGATCGCAGAAGTACGCGAACGCTTCGTCGGGATGCTCGAGGTAGCCCTCCTGCGCCGACGTGTTCGGCGGTGACATCGTCGGCGGCAGGTAGACGAGCCACCGCGGGTCGGTCGCCCACCGGCTCATGGTCTCGAGTCCGCCGGCCGACTGCTCCTCCCTGATGCCCACCCGTCCGTGCGTGCTCGTCTCGACGATGAGCCTGCCCTGCACGTCGGCGAGGTTGAGCACGCCCTGCTCACGAGCCGGCTTCTCGGCGACGAGCGGCCGGATCGGCTCGTACCAGACCCTCTCGGCGGGCACCGAGACGACCTCGCGCTCGGGGTAGCGCATCGCCGACAGCGCGCCGCCGAACACGCAGCCGGTGTCGAGACACGCGGTGTTGTTGATCCACTCGACGGTCGGCACCGGGGTGTGACCGTAGAGCACGACCGCCGTGCCGCGATAGTCCTGCGCCCACGGATAGCGCACGGGCAGGCCGAACTCATCCGTCTCGCCGGTGGTCTCGCCGTAGAGGGCGAATGTGCGCACCCGCCCGGACGCGCGCCCGTGGTACTGCTCCTTCAGCCCCGCGTGCGCGACGACGAGCCTGCCCTCGTCGAGCACGAGGTGCGACACGAGGTCGTAGCAGAACGTCGCCACCTGCGCGCGGAACTCCTCCGGCTCCCCCGCGAGCTGCGCGAGCGTCTCTTCCAGTCCGTGCGAGACCGTGACCTGCGCGCCGCGCAGCGCGCGCACGAGCTTCGCCTCATGGTTGCCGGGCACGGCGAGCGCACTGCCCGAAGCGACCATGCCCATCGCGAGTCGCAGCACCCCGACGACGTCGGGACCACGGTCGACGAGGTCGCCGACGAAGACGACGCGCCTTCCCTCCGGATGCCGCGCGTCAATCGTGCGGCCGTGCTCGTCGCGCGCGAGCTCGTACCCGAGGCGATCGAGGAGGGATTCCAGTTCGCTGCGGCATCCGTGCACGTCGCCGATGACGTCGAAGGGGCCGAGCTCGTCGCTGCGGTCGTTGAGCAGGCGGGTGCGCTCGATCGTGACCGCCGCGACCTCTTCGGGCGAACGGAGGACGTGCACCCTGCGGAAGCCCTCCTTCGTGAGATGGCGCAGGCTCCGGCGCAGCTGGTCGCTCTGACGCTTGACGACGCCGGCGGGGATCGACCGATCCGCGCGCTCGGCATTGCGGGCGATGCCTACCGCCTCTGGTAGGTCGAACACGATCGCGACCGGCAGCACGTCATGCGACTTCGCGAGGTCGACGAGCTTTCGCCGCGCCTCTGGCTGCACGCTCGTCGCGTCGACGACGGTGAGAAGGCCCGCATCGAGGCGCTTTCCCGCGACGTACAGCAGGGCATCGAAGGCCGCCGCCGTCGCCGACTGGTCGGACTCGTCGTTCGCGACGAGCCCGCGGAACACGTCACTCGACAGCGTCTCGTACGGCCCGAAGTGCGCACGCGCGAACGTCGACTTGCCCGAGCCCGACGCCCCCACGAGCACGACGAGCGACCGGGCCGGGATGTCGAGCACAGTCACTCTGCCACCACCTCCTTGCGGAACAGCGCCAGCTGCGTCGGCGCGCCGAGCACGGCGTCCTCGACGCCGACCGGCCGCAGCTCGACGGTGTAGCCGCGGCGGGCGGCGACAGCATCCGCCCATTCCCGGAACTCGGCGCGCGTCCACTCGAAGCGATGGTCGTCGTGTCGGAACCGCCCGTGCTCGAGCGCCGGGTACAGCGCGTTGTAGTCGGCGTTGGGCGTCGTCACGATCACCGAGGAGGGACTCGCGCCGGCGAAGACGGCGTCTTCGAGGGCCGCGAGGCGCGAGGGGTCGACGTGCTCGACGACCTCCATGAGCACCATCGCGTCGAACCCGCGCAGGCGGTCGTCGCGGTAGACGACCGATCCGTGCAGCAGCTCGATCCTCTCCCGCTCGGCGTCGGAGGCGGCGTCGAGTCGCAGCATCCGCGCCGCGTGCTCCAGGGAGCGCGCCGACACGTCGACACCCACGATTCTGGTGAACGAGCGGTCGCTCACGAGCCGCGACAGCAGGGCGCCGGGTCCGCAACCCATGTCGATGACGCGCCGCGCGCCGGCGTCGCGCAACGCCGTGAGCACCGCCTCGGCGCGCAGGACGCGCAGCGGGGTCTCGCCGGTCGTGACGGGCGCGTCGCCGGCCTGCGCCAGCAGCGAACGCTGGTGCAGCAGGTAGCGGCGGGTGATGAGTTCGCGTTCGGGATGATGGGCGAGCCATCCCTCGCCGGACCGCTCGAGCTTGGCGACCTCGTCGTCGCCGACCCAGTAGTGCTTCGCGTCGTCGAGCACCGGCAACAGCACGTACAGCTGGCGGATCGCCTCGGCGAGCCGAACGTTCCCGGTCAGCGTGACGGAGCTGTACCGCGAGTCACCCCAGTCGGGGTACTGGGGGTCGAGCGCGATGCGCCGCTCTTCGACCCGCCACCCGCACGGCTCGAAGACCCGGCGCACGAGGTCGTCGTCGGAACCGCGCGTCGAGACGACGGGGATTTCGATGCGCAACGGCAGGGGCGATGCCGCGAGCTCGGGGTAGCTGTCGCTGCGACCGGTCATCGCCGTGCGAAACACCGTGCCGATCGCGACGGCGAGCATGCTCGACGCGGCATATGGGCGGTCGTTGACGAAGTGGTCGAGCGACCCGGCGTCTCCGCGGAACCGCTTGTTGCGCACGAGCCCGACCGGGTCGACCTCGACGAGCACCGCGACGGTGCATCGCTCGGGCGTCGCTTCAGGGTAGAACACGTGGATGTCGCCGACGGGCGCCTCGAACGTCTGCACCCTGGCCGGATGCTTGTGCAGCAGGAAGCCGAGCACCGTCGCGTCGATGTCCGAGCCGGGCGCGGGTGCGGGCGCCGCTGTGGGCTCGGCCCGGTTCGCGGGCGGGGCTCCCGCCGCTGCGGCCGGCTCATAGGTCAGCGTGAAGAGCATCGTCGCCTCCAGAGTGATCGCATCCGGCCCACTCTACGGCGCGTGCACGGCGCGCCCCGCAGCGCCCGCAGCCGGCGCCGGTTCAGAAGGGTGGAGGGTCGGGTTCGTTTTCGGGGACGAATCGGACGACGTGTTCGGGAAGGTCGGTGTGTCGGCGTCCGTCCGGGCTGGTCCACACGAGGACGCCCGGCGAAACCTGCTCCACCGACCAGGCGGAGTGCTGCTTGAGGGTGTGATGTCGCCGGCACAGGTGGGCGAGGTTGTCGTGGCTGGTCGGACCACCGAGCGCGTAGTCCCGGGTGTGGTCGATGTCGCAGCGGTGGACCGGCCGACGGCACCCCGGCCCTTCGATACACCGGCACCTCCGGTGCCGGCACTCAGGAACCGGCGGCAGTGCTCATCGCGCGCCCGGAGATGCCGGGTGAGTGCGGGGCCGGGCCGGTAGCGGTCGACGGCGAGGACGCTGCCGGTGAGCGGGTGGGTGAGTACGCGCTCCCAGGCGGGGGCGTGACCGGCGAGCGCCTTCGCCGTGGCCGTGTCGATGGGACCGTAGCCGGCGAGGAGGCAGGGTTCGTTGCTGTGGCCGAGGATGGTGAGTGCGGGCACGGTGACCTGCGCGGTCGCACGGATCGCGCCGAGCCCGTCGCCGCCCACGAGGGTGTCGGGGGTACCGGTCAGCAGCAGGTCCACGGCGATGTCGGCGCGGAGCTGATCCATCGTGCGGGTGTCCGCGGGCTCTGCGCTGCCGGCATCCGCGCTGTCGGGGTCGGTGTCCGCCCGTGACTCGCCGTCGTCGCCATTGTCGGGTGCGTTCCCGCCGGTCGGCGCGGCCCCGGCATCCTCCTGCTCGGCCCCGTCACGTGTGGTCGTGATCGCGCGGGCCTGGCTGGTGAGCCGGTCCTGGATGCCGTGGATCAGAGTGGCCGGTCCCTGCAGGAAGAACTCCGCTTCGCCGTCGCTGAGGTCGCGGATGCCGGTGCAGCGTCGGTCGGTGGCGGTGCGGGCGCGTTCGTCGAGGGGAATCGCCGCGAACCGCTCGGCGATGGCCCGGAGCGCCGGGCGCAGCCGGCCCGGGGTGAGGGACCTGGCCCGGTCCATCGCGATGTCGAGATATGCATCGAGCGCGGTGGGGTCAGTGAGGAATGCGCCGCACTCGTGGATGACGAGCAGATGCCCTCGGGAGAACTCGCCGGCTGCAAGCGCGTCGACGGCGGGGGAGAACCTGTCGCACAGGTCGTGAGCCTGGTCGATGAGGCGCGCGATGGTCCATTCGCTGGCGCGGGTCGCGGTCGCAAGCTCCGCGATGACCGAGCGCCTCGCGATGTCGCGATTGCGGACCTGCTGACCGTACTTGTCGGTATCTTTGGCCAGATGTGTCACCCGGTCATCGATCATCGTGTATGCCCGGCCCAGCAGCCGGATCTCGCGCGCCTCGACCTCGCCGCGTGAGCGCCCGCACGCGACGAGCGCGTCCACGACCTCGTCCGCACGGTGAAACCCGGCGAAACGATCCGCGAAATCCGGCTCCGGAGAGTCCGGGAGAGGCTCGGCGACCATGAGAGTGATCCCAACAAGAAGAGGGCGAACGGGAGCGAGATCCGCCCGTTTCCCGGCCCACTCACTCGTCTCGCGCTCTGGCGACCACTCGATGATCTCTGATTCGAGACTACCAGTCATCGAACATAACTACAAGCATAGCATCAAGGACCGCGGGAAAGAATGAGACAAATGAGCGACGTCTACGACATCCGCGGCACCATCGGCATCCGCTCGAATCTCTCGCCGACCTCCGACGCCAGTCCGAAAAGGGGGGTGGAACGCACGTCGGATGCCGCCGGTTGCTACCCGATGAGTTTCGGGCGATATTTGACCTATGCCCGCCCGGTTGGAACTTCCCGACGGCTACACCGCTCGTCACTTCACGCTCAGCGATGCCCCGGCAGTCGTCGATCTCATGGCGGCCGCCGAGAAGCACGACGTCGGTGAGGTCATGATCGAACTCGCCGATATCGTCTCCGACTGGTCGACCTCGACCTACAGTTTCGAGGACTCCGTCGGAGTGTATGCCGGGACGACGCTGGTCGGATACACCGAACGGACCGGTCCGACCCGGGGAGACGGTCAGGTGCACCCCGATCATCGCGGAAAGGGTCTGGGAACCGCGCTATCGGCCTGGCTCGTCCAACGCGCCGCGGAGCACGGCGACACCTCCATCGGCATACCCTTTCCCGAAGGAAGTCCCGGCGACCGGCTCCAAGAAGCTCGGGGGTGGCCGGTGCGCTGGCATTCCTGGGTGCTCGAACTGCCCGCCGGCGCCCGAATCACGCCCCGCCCGCTCCCGGCCGGATACGCGGTGCGCGCTGCCGACGCCTCCGAGTACGAGGCTGCGTGGCATGTGACGGAGGATGCCTTCCTGGAGTGGGCAGATCGGGTGAAGCAGCCATTCGAGGACTGGTCGCTGGACGTGCAGTTCCGCGAAGGCTTCGAACCGTGGATGCTGCGCGTCGTCCTCGATCCGGCCGGCGACGTCGTCGGGGTCGCCCACATCGTTCTCGCCGATGAGGGCCGTGAGGGTTACGTCTCGCGGCTCGGTGTGCGCATCGATCGCCGCAACCGCGGGCTCGCCCAGGCCCTGCTGGCCGACGCCTTCACCGCCTCGCGCGAACACGGCGCCGTCAAGTCCTCGCTGTCGACCGATTCCCGCACGGGAGCGCTGAGCCTGTACGAGAAGGTGGGAATGGTGGTGACCAGTACCTGGATCAACCGGGGGATCACCCTCTGATCGGCCGAGTTGACCGGCAGGCCAAGTCAGACCTCGGTGAGCCGCAGTCCGTCGATCGGCGCCCGTTCCCAGACGTCGAAGGGGTCGTCGGCGACCGCCGCCCGCGCCGACGGCGCGAGCACCTGGAAGGCCGCTTCGGACTCGAAGATCGCCAGCCCGACCAGTCGATCCGAGTCCGAGTCCGCGAGCGTGTGCACGGACACCAGCCCGGGTCTGCCTGCCAGCGCTGCACCGTACCGGTGCATCGACTCGATGAGCGCCGCGCGGTGCTCGGGGCGGGGATGGTGAACAGACATCAGCACGAACACGATGCCAGGCTAGACCTCAGGTGTCGTGACGCGCGAGCAGCACCTGGGCCTCAACGCCACTACACGAGAGCAGTCTCACGCTGGAGCCCATCCGCGAGAAGGTCGAAACCCCCGCGATCCCAGTGTTTCCAAGGGCTCGCGGGGGTTGTCTACTGGCGGTGACGGTGGGATTTGAACCCGTATCGCAGGCCAATGGATGCCGGGCCGACCGGCGATATCCGCATGATTCCGCGGAAGTTGGGCACATGTGCACACACCCGAAAACGGCATCCCGCAGAAATTCCGTTACCGCTGCGTTACCGCTGGCGACCGGTCATTTACTGAACCCACCGAGCTCATCGAGTTCGACGTCGCCCGCGCCCATCAGCATCTGAACGGCGCTTCTTGTGGACCCGTCGAGTGTGCGCAGCTCCTCGAGCGCGGCGTTCTCGATCTCGTCGCGGTGTCGCTCGATGTTCTCGTCTTGCCGCATGCGCCCCATACTACGGATCGTTCTCCAGCGCTTCAGCGACCCGCTGCGCGAAGCCCGGAGCAGCGCTCCGCGAGAGCCGCTCGAGCAGTTGGGCGATCTCCACGGGCGGCTGACGCATGGCGGCTGCCTGTTCCATGACGATCCGACATGCCGCGCTCGGCGACAGATCGTACTGATCCAGCAGGAACGCGTCGGTTCTGATGGCTTCGAGCCCCAGGGGCGCGAGCACCGATTCGGGGAAGTCCTTCACATTCTCGGTGACGATCAGATCGGCTCTGCCGAGGAGTGCGGCAGCCACAACGTGGGCGTCGTTCGGGTCGGGCAGTTCGATGCCCTCGGCGAGCGGCTCCCACCCTTCCACGAGCGCGTCGTCGAAGGCTTCGTTCATCGACCGGAATCGGCTGTGGAACCGGCTCAGGTCAACACCTGGGTGGATGCGTTCGAGAGCTCGGAGCGCTTCGTCGAGCACGTTCTGCGACCAGACCGGCCGGAAGGCTCCAGCGTCAGCCATACGGAGCATGGTGTCGCACGGCGCCAACGGCACGATCACACATGCGTCGAGGAATGCCGTGAACCGCGCCACCGCTACGACTGCTTCCGCGCCTGAGCCAATGCCTCCCTGTAGGCGTCAGCATCGACGTCATACAGCCCGTCTTCGTCCGCTTGCCGGGTGAGCTCATCCAAACGGCTCCGCCGGTCGGCGCGCTTTCGGTCGCGGTATGCGAGGACGTCGTGCAGTCGCAGCCGCCGGTGCCTGGACTCCCCGAATCGCTCGAAGGGCAGCTCGTGTTCGTCGAGAAGCCGGACCAGGGTGCTGCGGCTGATGCCGAGCAAGGTGGCCGCCTGCTGGGTCGTCAGTTGCCGATCGATGGGTTCGACGCTGACGGCCTCGCCGCGCTCCATCGCTGACACCACCTGCCGGAGCACGTCGTACGCCACCATCGGGAGCGGGATCTGCTCGCCGTCGGGACCGAGCAGCAGCGCAGGAGCGGTGTGATGCTCCAGGAATCGCCCGAGTTCAAGCATCTCGCTGAGGTCGTGAGGTGGGTCGACGACCAACGGATCTCTTGTTCGTACGGATGCAGTGCTCATGTCTCTATATTCGCCCAAATCACCCAAATCCGCCATATCGCTCAGAAGATTGGACAGGCATCCGAGCTACATCGAGCCCCGAGAGGCCCCACACGCGGTCATCGAAGCGCGGCCGCACGCTGCCGGTCGAGGGCACTGGCCACCCCGTCGAGGTCATCTTCGAACAGCTCGGCGTATGTGTCCAGCGTCATCGCCGCGCTCGCGTGCCCGAGCATGCGCTGGACGGCCTGCGCGGCAAGGCCGATGAATACCTCGGAATGCTCGAGGATGCCCTCGGAGGGACCGAGCGTCGCGAGCATGTGTTCACGATCCGGTGGGCGATTCGCCGTTCGTAGATGTTGTCGTCGGCGGACGCCGTTTGCTCTCACTCTTGGTTGAACCCGCCTCGGCAACAGGTTCTTCTGTCGCCTCCATTGGAAGCTGAGTTTCCTCAAGCGCGTTCGAGGACGGATCCGATTGCGCGTCGTCTTGATAGCTCAGTCGGTCGCTGAGCCTCAGCTCCAGGAGCTGCTTGCGGAACTCCTCGAATCGCGGAACACGTGCGTCCGTTGGATCGTCGATCTGGAAGTCGCGATGTAGACGCTGCACACGGCCGTGGAGTTCGTCGGGGAAATCTGCGCCAGAAAGCGTGGTTCGAATGTTCGTGAGAATGCGGCGCGCATCGTGCTTCTTGATCCCCGTCGGGTGATCCTTTTCAAAGGCACGCACAATTCGTGCCAGTCGATCGTCACCCCGCGCCTGTGCCTCTTCAACGGCAGCGAGATCAAGCACCTCGGAAAGGTGCTGCAAGAGCCAGCCGAACCGGTCCAGAAGCGTGCTCGCGCCCTCGATTGAATGGTTCCCTGCAACGAGCGAGACAACTTCGCGAGCAAGTCCCACCTTCTCAAGGTGCTCGCCCTCGAATGCGGCCCCATACGCCGCGGCCAGCCCATCCCAGAGCTTCCCATGCGCTGCAGTCACCGCGCTGAAGATCGACTCGGCGGTGAAGCTAGGCACGTCGACGCTACTGAGGTCCGAGAAGCGAGCCAAATAGTTGATCGCGGCACGGTGTGCAATCCCTATCGGCAGAAGATCTTCGATCTCACGCACGACAACCGGGCCGAAGTCGAACTCCGTGCTTGCGGCCCATCGATCGAGCCGGACAATGTAGCGTTCCGACAAGACTTTCTTCTTCCGGGCTTCGCCCCGAAGCAGGACACGCTCGGCCTGTTGGCCTGCCTCGTCGCCATCGAGGAGCGCTACGCACGGCGGCTTTACAGTGTCGCGGCCACGAGCCAGATAGACCATGTACGGAATCGAATCAGCGCCACCACACGCGACAATCGTCACCTCGTTCAGATCGAGTCCACCGCCGAAGTCACCTGTGACTGCAAGGGCGGTCGATAGTCCCGCAAGCAATACCTGATCCGCCTGGCCCTCAACGAAGAGGTTCTCCCCGCCTATGAAGGCGGTCTCCGCCACGTAGGCTCCGAGTGCCGATCGAAGCGGCTCATAGCGATTGTTTGCCGCATCGCGAACGACGCGTGTGCCTTCCGCTTCGACGCCCTTGTCGAGCACGCGAATGCGGTGCGGCGCATTCTTGTCGATGAGGAACGGGGAGTGGGTAACGTAGACAACCTGGCTCCCGTCACCACCCGCTTCCGGTAGCGCATAGTCGTGAAGGACCCGTAGGAGATCTTGTTGCCCGATGCTCGAGAGGAAGGCGTCGGGCTCGTCCAGCAAGAGAAGATCCGGCTCTGCATGCCGAATGCGATGTGCGGCGAGCTGGACAAAGTAGCTAAGGAAGTACCTCAATCCTTGACTCCGCTCCTGAAAGGAGTACTTGGAGCCGGTGCGATCGCGAACCGTGAATGCGAGTTCGTGCTCGCGCGCTTCGACGAGCAGATCGAAGTCTCGATCCTGTGTCCACCACCGCTGGATGTTCAGGTTCTCCTTGATCGCTGAGTTCATCGCACCGATCAATGCTTCAACTTGCCCTTCGCGGCCGTCGGCGATCGCGCTTTGAAGCTCGCTGAATGCCTTCTCGTCGATTCCCGCGGCATCGACGAGTAGGCTCCTCGCGAGCTCATACTCGTCTCGCCGCCGCGCTTCGGCGGCGATGGCATCTGGATCTGGACTCTTCTGGAGGAAGCTCTGCAGGCTGGCCGGCAGCGACGTGAAGTCCATCGCTGGGAGCAGATTCGCGACCGTCGTCAGAATGGTTGCGCGCTTGCGCCGGTCATGGATCGGGGCCCGCGCAACGCCGGCAAGCTCTGCGATTGAAACGCTGTCAGGTATCGCGAGATTCGTCTTCAGTTCATAGAACGTAGGAAGCGCCGACTCGAGACTCGCCAAGTCGGTCGCAGTCAGTTCGATGCGGTTGCCGTTGACAACCAAGAACGCCGGATCGGCACCGAGACGGTAGAGCTCGAATGTATCCGCGTCGGGGAACCCCGAGATCGCGGGCAGATCGTCCGTCGGCTCAATTAGGAACTCACCGCCGAAGTGAGGGAGACGAAGCTCTCCGGCCTTGACCGAGTACAGCTCGCTGTGGCGGCAGAAGTCTGCCCGTTCGATGGGTGAGCCCGTCAAGAGTGCCTTGACCGCTGAGAGAAGCTGGCTCTTGCCGGATTCGTTGGCCCCGACGATTGCTGTGATCTCCTCATCGATCGGCACACGCACGAACGGGTACCACGGGTCGATGTTGTCCCACGCGGGCCGCTCACGATTCCCCCGGGCCCTTGCCTCATAATCGTGATTGAACGACCGGAAGAACCGCACATCTAGCCTGGTCAGCCTCATCGGCGTAGCGCCTCTCCGCGCGTCAGACGCGCCCCGCGTCCGACGATCCCAAGTCGCCAGATCATTGAGATCAAGGATACGGAGAGCCTCCGACGTTGAGAGATGTCGTTGACCAGCGCGCAACGTGTCTACACCCGGCATGCGCCAGAATTCGGTTGCGTCCAATAGCGTGGTGTACGGATCCGGTGGCCGCGTCGCTGTGAACGTGGCGACGGTCACCGTGTGATCCTTCGAGAGAACTCTTCACATCCATCTCGAAAGGAACCACGACGATGACCGT
>NZ_JBASZT010000104.1:0-5837 GCF_049661145.1 Microbacterium sp. | reverse complement strand
CGCAACCACGCGAACGGCGAGGCGGCGGCCGCCACGGCGGCCACGAGCGCCACGGCGGGCAGCCCGGTCACCAACCACGCCACGGAGGCTCCCAACGCCCCGAGTACGACCCCGATCAGTACCGGCCTGCTGGCGGGAGCGTGCGCGTAGCCTGCGTCCTCGAGCATTCGGCGTAAGCGACCGTCGGAGGGGACGCTCTCACGTCGGGCACCGGCGGGCCACAGCCAGGGGGAGAGAACCAGCAAGACGCCGGCCGCCAACACCGCTCCCCACACGAGCGTCACGGCGCCTCCTTGCGGTAGAGCGACCGGGTCGCGACGACCCCGTCGATGATGCGCCCCGTGGTCTCCACGATCTCCTCGACGAACCGGGTCCCGTCCGCCGCGCGTCGGCAGTGGACCACGAGATGCACACCCGTCGCGATTGCGGGCAGGACGAACGCCGCATCGATGTTGCGACCTGCGAGCAGCGGCAGCGTCGCGAGGCGTTCGAGGGCGTCGACGGCGGAGTTCGCGTGGATCGTGGCGGCGCCCGGCACCCCGGTGTGCAGCGCGAGCAGCAGATCGAGCGCCTCGGCATCCCGAACTTCGCCGACGACGAGGCGATCGGGTCGCATGCGCAACGCCTCCTTCACGAGGCGGCGCAGGGTCACCGCCCCGGTGCCCTCCAGGCTCGGCTGTCTGCCCTGCAACGCGACGATGTCGGGAGCGCTCACGGCGAGTTCGAACGTCTCCTCCACGGTGACGATCCTCTGCTGTGGCGGGCACGCCGCGATGAGAGCCGCGAGCATCGTGGTCTTTCCCGCATGGGTCGCCCCTGACACGAGCACATTTCGCCCCTCCGCCATCGCGGCCCGCAACAGGTCGGCCACCGGGTGCGGCAGCGAGCCCGCCGCAACCAGGTCGCCGAGCGTCCGCCGCGCTGTGAGGAACTTGCGGATGTTGACGGCGAAGTGCGACCTCGTGATGTCGGGGATCACGACGTGCAACCGGCTGCCGTCCGGCAGCGATGCGTCCACGAACGGCTGGCTGAGGTCGACCCGGCGGCCGGTCGCGTGCAGCATCTTCTCGACGAGGTCGCGCACCGCCTCGTCGGTCAGCCTGATCGCTACTCGTTCACTGCGCCCCGCCCGCGCCACGAAGACCGCACTGGGATCGTTGATCCAGATCTCCTCGATCTCGGGGTCGTCCAGCAGCGCCTGCAGCGGTCCGTACCCGGTGACCCGGGCGAGCACGTCGCGCACGCAGGCGTCCTCGTCGTCGACGAACTCGAGCCCGCGTGCGAGCGCATAGTCGTTGTGGCGGCGCACTTCGGCGATCGCGACCTGCTGGGCGCGCCCCGGATGGCGCAGCGGGTCTGCCTGCTCCTCGCGCAGGCGATCCCGTACTCGCTCGGCGACCGCATGGACGGCGGCGGGAGCGAACTGCGCGGCGCCCGCGGGCGGGGTGGCACGGGTGGAGGCGGCGGTCTGAGTGAAGGGGGTCACCCCGGCATCCTGACAAGCACTCGCGACCGCGCGTCGAACTTATCCACAGTCGGACTCTGGACCTGTGGTCTGACCACAAGGTAGAATCACCGTGTGCTCACCATCACCGAGACCCTCCACGCGCAGGCCGAGGCCGCGGTGCACAAGACCGATGCCCTCCACTCCCCCGGGCGCTTCCTGGTGTCCGGGATGCTGGCGGGCGCCTACATCGGCATCGGCGTCGTACTGATGGTCTCGACCGCCGGCCCCCTGCTGGCCACCGGCGACGGCCTCGCCAAGCTCGTCGCCGGACTCGTGTTCGGCGTCGCGCTCACGCTCGTGGTGTTCGCCGGCGCCGATCTGCTCACCAGCGCGATGATGATCCTGCCGATCGGCTCGCTCATGCGGGCGATCGGTCCATGGCGAACGGTCGGCACGCTCGCGGCGACCTTCGTCGCGAACCTCGTCGGCGCTCTCGTCTTCGCCGGGCTGATCGTCGCATCCGGGGTGTTGCACGCCAATGCCGCCGCCGGTGACATGCTGCACGACATGCTCGCCGCCAAGGCCGCCGAAGGCCCCGTCGAACTGTTCGTCCGCGGCATCCTCTGCAACGTGCTCGTGTGCCTTGCGATCTGGATGTGCGCGCGAGTGCAGTCCGATGTCGCGAAGATCCTGCTGATCTTCGCCGCGATCCTCGCATTCATCAGTTCGGGTTTCGAGCACGTCGTGGCCAACATGACGACGTACGGCATCGGGCTGTTCAGCGGCGACCCGAATGCGACGTGGGCGCTGTTCGGGTCGAACCTGCTGTGGGTGGGCCTGGGGAACCTCGTCGGCGGCGCGGTCGTCGTCGGCCTCGGCTACTGGGTCGTCGGCGGTTCTCCGCGCCTGCCTGCCATCCCGGCCACCGCGGGCGAGGCGGACATCCCGGAACCCGCCGAACTCGCCGGATAGACTGAACGCTCCGCGGGAGTGGTGAAATCGGCAGACACGCAGGATTTAGGTTCCTGTGCCTTCGGGCGTGTGGGTTCAAGTCCCACCTTCCGCACGGGGACAGCCGTTATCCTTCTGCTGGCCCTGCCGCCGACCTCAACCGACGGGAACTTCGTGCACTCTCTCGCCCTCATCCCCTGGCTCGATCCTGAGCTGATCATCAACGCCGCCGGGCCCTGGGCTCTCCTCGTGGTGTGCTTCATCGTGTTCGCCGAGACGGGCCTGCTCGTCGGCTTCCTGCTCCCGGGCGACACGTTGCTGGTGATCTCCGGCCTGCTGACACACACCAACGACATCTTCGGCGTCAATATCTGGATCGTGTGCCTGCTCATCGCTCTCGCCGCGTTCATCGGCGGCGAGGTCGGCTACCTCATCGGGCACAAGGGCGGACCGGCCGTCTTCGAACGCAAGGAATCCGGCCTGTTCAGCCGCAAGAACGTCGAGCGCACGAACGCGTTCTTCGAGCGGTACGGCGGCCTGACCGTCATCCTCGCACGCTTCGTCCCGATCGTGCGCACCTTCGCGCCGGTCGCCGCCGGCGTCGGGCACATGCCCTGGCGTCGCTATTCCGTGTACAACCTCATCGGAGCCCTGCTGTGGGGCTTCGGTCTCACGATGGTCGGCTACCTCATCGCCTACATTCCGTGGGTCGCGCACCTGGTCACCGAGTACATCGACGTCATTCTGCTGGTCGCGGTGGGCGGCACGGCGCTGGTCACCCTGTGGCACTACTTCTCCGAGAAGCGCAAGGTGCGCAAGGAACTCGCCGCGGGCGCGCCCGAGAAGACGGATGCCGAGGACGCGGCCGACCTGGCCCTCCCGGCCGCAGCGTTCGAAGCGGCGCCGGTCGTGCACGAGGTCGCTCCCGAAGTGTTCGAGACGCCGCCGGCGCCCGTCGAGGGCGAGACCCGTCGCAGCCGCCGCGACGGCGCGGCATCCTGACGGCCGGTTCCGGCTGCTAGGACGCCTCGGTCTTCTTACGCGAAGCGCGGCTGCGTTCGACGCTGGCCCGCAGGGCCGCCATGAGATCGATGACCTCACCCCCGGCATCCGGCTCGCCCTTCTCACCGAAGGTCTCCGACGTGTCCAGCGCGTCGCCCTTCTCGAGCTTGGCGTCGATGAGGGTGCGCAGCTCCTGCTGGTACTCGTCGACGAACTGATCGGGATCGAAGTCGCTCGAGAAGCTCTCCACGAGCGATGCCGACAGTTCCAGTTCCTTCGCCGAGATCTTCACCGGTTCGTCGAGCGCCGGGAAGGCCGCCTCACGCACCTCATCCGACCAGAGAAGGGTCTGCAGCACGAGCACGTCGCCGCGCACACGCAGGGCCGCGAGCCGCGTCTTCTGCCGCAGCGAGAACCGCACGACCGCGGTACGGTCGGTCTGCTCGAGCGTTCGGCGCAGCAGCACGTAGGCCTTCGGTGAGGACGAGTCCGGTTCGAGGTAGTACGCCCGGTCGAGGGTGAGCAGGTCGATCTGGTCGCTCGGCACGAACTCGACGACCTCGATCTCGCGGCTGCGCTCGGCCGGCAGCGACGCGATGTCATCGGCGGTGAGCACGACGGTGCGGTCGCCGTCGTCGTACGCCTTGTCGATCTCGGCGTAGGGCACGACCTCCCCGTCGAGCTCGCAGATGCGCTGATAGCGGATGCGCCCGCCATCCTTCGCGTGCACCTGGTGCAGCGGCACGTCGTGGTCCTCGGTGGCGGAGTACACCTTCACCGGCACGTTCACGAGGCCGAATGTCAGCGCGCCCTTCCAGATCGCTCTCATCCTCACAGTCAACACCGGCGAGCGCGGTGGTCGCCAGGGGTTACGGCTCGCTTTTCAGGGCGCTGCGGCGCCGTGGCGTGGCGAAAGCCGCGGGTCCCTGAGGGACGCCTCCGTATTAGCCTGACGGCATGGCAGGCAGGGGGCAGGTGACGGGCCAGGTCGTCGACATCGACGGCAGGCGGGTGCGGCTGACCAATCTCGACAAGGTCCTCTACCCCCCGACCGGGCCGCACGCGTCCGGCACCACGAAGGCCGAGGTGATCGACTACTACTCCCGGATCGCGCCGTTCCTGCTGCCGCACCTTTCGGGCCGGCCCGTCACCCGCTTGCGCTGGCCCGAAGGCGTGGACCACCCGCCGTTCTTCGCGAAGGACCTCGAAGCCGGGGCGCCCGACTGGCTGCGTCGACACGCGATCGACCACTCGTCGGGGGCGAAGGACTACCCGCTCGTCGACGATGTGGCCGGCCTCGTCTACCTTGCCCAGGTCGCGAGCCTCGAGCTGCACACTCCCCAGTGGCGCTTCGACGGCGCCGGTCGCGGCAGACCGGACCGCCTCGTGCTCGATCTCGATCCGGGCCCCGGCGCCGGGCTCGCCGAGTGCGCCCAGGTCGCGCGCTGGGCGCGCGAGATCCTGCACGGTGTCGGGATGGAACCGTTGCCGGTCACGAGCGGTTCCAAAGGAATCCACCTGTACGCCCCGCTCGACGGCAGCCGCACGAGCGAGGAGATCTCCGCGTTCGCGCACGAGTTGGCCCGAGCGCTCGAAGCCGACCATGGCGACCTCGTCGTCAGCGCAATGAGCAAGAAGGCGCGCCCCGGCAAGGTGTTCGTGGACTGGAGCCAGAACAACGCCGCGAAGACGACGATCGCTCCTTACTCGCTGCGGGGCAGGCCGGAGCCGACTGTCGCCGCGCCCCGCACCTGGGATGAACTGGAAGACCCCGGGGTGCGGCACCTGGGTTTCGATGACGTACTGGAGCGGGTCACCACGATGGGCGATCTGCTCGCGCCGATGGCGCCCGTCGGAGCGGCAGCGGCGAGCACGGGTGACCCGCTGGCCACGTACGTCGCGAAGCGCGAGGCCACCGCCACCCCAGAGCCGTTCCCCGCAGGGGGTGCGGAGAACGACCCCGACGGTCGGCGCTTCGTCATCCAGGAGCACCACGCCAGCCGGCTCCACTTCGACCTGCGGCTGGAGCGCGACGGCGTGCTGGAGAGCTGGGCGGTCCCGCGCGGCATCCCGGAGACACCCGACCGGAACCATCTCGCGGTCATGACCGAGCCGCATCCGATCGAGTACCTCACCTTCGCCGGCGAGATCCCGAAGGGTCAGTACGGCGCCGGGACGATGACCGTGTGGGACACCGGCACCTACGAGGCCGAGAAGTGGCGCGAGGACGAGATCATCTTCACGCTCACCGGACGCCCCGGCGGACCGCTCACCGCCGTGCGCCTCGCGCTGATCCGCACGCAGGGCGCGGGTGAGAAGTCGCAGTGGCTCCTGCACCGGATGAAGGATGCCGGGACCTCGGCATCCGGCACCGCCTCGCTCGTGAGGTCACCTCGGCGCGCCCGGCCGGCGGCGCGCTCCGCCGCTTCGGGCCCTC
>NZ_JBASZT010000103.1:0-3911 GCF_049661145.1 Microbacterium sp. | reverse complement strand
GCCGCCTGCTGGCGCACCTTGGAGGTCGCGGCGTGCTGCACCTGGCCGCGCTCGTTGCGGACCTCGACCCGGCCACCCTCACCGGCCGCGGTGTACTGCAGTTTCTGCGCCTCGACGGCGGGCGTCTGCAGACCCTTCGCCTCCACCTGGCCGTCAGCGGTCTGTCGCACCTCGACGTCCAGGTTGTAGAGGAAGCCGACGGATTCCTCCTTGATCTGGCCCATCATCGCCTGGAACATCTGGTAACCCTCGCGCTGGTACTCGATCAGCGGGTCGCGCTGTGCCATCGCCCGCAGGCCGATGCCGTCCTTGAGATAATCCATCTCGTAGAGGTGATCGCGCCAGCGACGGTCAAGCACCTGCAGCACCACGCGGCGTTCCAGCTCGCGCATGGCGGCAGAGCCCAGCTTCTGCTCACGCGCGGCGTAGGCGATCTTCGCGTCGGACAGGATCTCGCGCTTGAGGATCTCAGCGGTCACACGTCCCTTGCTGCCGCTCTCGGCGACGACCTCGTCGATCGTGACCGACACCGGATAGAGGGTCTTCAACTCGGTCCACAGCGCGTCGAAGTCCCAGCTCTCGGTGTGGCCGCCGGCGGTGTGGTCGTCGATGATCGCGCCGACGGCGTCCTCGATGAAGTGCCCCACCCGGCCGGACAGGTCGTCGCCTTCGAGCATGTGCCGGCGGTCGGCGTAGATCGCCTCGCGCTGGCGGTTGAGGACGTCGTCGTATTTCAGGACGTTCTTGCGGATCTCGGCGTTGCGCGACTCGACCTGGCTCTGCGCGCTCTTGATGGCGCGCGAGACCATGGTCGATTCGATCGCGACGTCGTCGGGGAAGTTCGTGCGGGCGAGGATCGCCTCGGCGGCTCCGGACTGGAACAGGCGCATGAGGTCGTCGGTCAGCGACAGGTAGAAGCGGCTCTCCCCCGGGTCGCCCTGTCGGCCAGAGCGGCCGCGCAGCTGATTGTCGATGCGCCGGGACTCGTGCCGCTCGGTGCCGAGCACGTACAGCCCCCCGGCCTCGACGACCTTCGTGGCCTCTTCGGCGACCGTGTCGCGCATGGTGGTGTACACGGCATCCCACTCCGCCTCGTACTCCTCGGGCGTGGACACGGGATCGAGGCCCTTGGCCTTCAGTTCCTGCACCGCGAAGAACTCGGCGTTGCCGCCGAGCATGATGTCGGTGCCGCGGCCGGCCATGTTCGTGGCGACCGTAACGGCGCCCAGCCGCCCGGCGCGCGCAACGATCTCAGCCTCACGGGCGTGGTTCTTCGCGTTGAGCACCTCGTGCTTGATGCCCTTCTTCGCCAGCAGCCGCGACAGGTACTCGCTCTTCTCGACGCTGACGGTACCGACGAGCACCGGCTGCCCCGACTCGTGGCGGTGGGCGATGTCCTCCACGACCTGTGCGAACTTGGCCGGCTCGTTCTTGTAGACCAGGTCGGGCTGATCCTTGCGGATCATCGGCTTGTTCGTCGGGATGGGGACGACGCCGAGCTTGTACGTCGACATGAACTCGGCCGCCTCGGTCTCGGCGGTACCGGTCATACCCGCGAGCTTCTCGTACAGGCGGAAGTAGTTCTGCAGCGTCACGGTCGCGAGCGTCTGGTTCTCGGCCTTGACCGGCACGGCCTCTTTGGCCTCGATCGCCTGATGGATGCCTTCGTTGTAGCGACGGCCGACGAGGATGCGGCCGGTGTGCTCGTCGACGATCATGACCTCGTCGTTCATGACGACGTAGTCGGTGTCGCGCTTGAAGAGGGCGAGAGCCTTGATCGAGTTGTTGAGGAACGAGATGAGCGGCGTGTTCGCCGACTCGTACAGGTTGTCGATGCCGAGGTAGTCCTCGACCTTCTCGATGCCGGGCTCGAGCACGCCGATCGTCCGCTTCTTCTCGTCGACCTCGTAATCCACGCCCGCCTCGAGGGTCTTCGCGATCTTCGCGAACTCCACGAACCAGCGGTTGGCCTCGCCCGAGGACGGACCGGAGATGATGAGCGGCGTGCGTGCCTCGTCGATGAGGATCGAGTCGACCTCGTCGACGATCGCGAAGAAATGTCCGCGCTGGACGAGGTCTTCCCGGCGCCACGCCATGTTGTCGCGCAGGTAGTCGAAGCCGAACTCGTTGTTGGTGCCGTAGGTGATGTCGGCGTTGTACTGCTCTCGCCGGACGTCCGGGGTCTGACCGGCGATGATCGTGCCGGTGGTCATCCCGAGCGCCCGGTAGACGCGACCCATGAGCTCGGACTGGTAGCTCGCGAGGAAGTCGTTGACGGTGATGACGTGCACGCCCTTGCCGGCGATCGCGTTGAGGTACACCGCGAACGTCGCGGTCAGCGTCTTTCCCTCACCGGTCTTCATCTCCGCGATGTTGCCGAGGTGCAGTGCCGCACCACCCATGATCTGCACGTCGTACGGGCGCTGGCCGAGCGTACGTTTCGCCGCCTCACGCACGGCGGCGAACGCCTCGGGCATGAGCTTGTCGAGGGACTCCCCCGCTTCGTGGCGGGCGCGGAGCTCTGCGGTCTCGCCGCGCAGCTCCTCGTCGGTGAGCTGTGCGTAGTCCTCTTCGAGGGCACCGACCGCCTTCACGACCTGCTGGAGGCGCCGGAGGATGCGTCCTTCGCCGGCGCGGAGCAGTTTCTCGAGAGGGTTGGCCACGGAGGATCTCCATCTGTCGTATGCCGGCGACGTCGGGTGCCGCCGAAGCTGCACGCGGGGCGCACAGCACAAATGCCCATGTTACCCGGCTGTGACATTCGGTGGCTGGTCAGGACCTGCACAACCCCCCGGTGCCCGCCGTGCGCTCGCCCTCGAATCGGCTGTGGACCCGGCATCCGCCCGGCTTCGTTCGTGGGACCCCCGTAGGATCGGGACATGGCTGGATTCTGGGGCACCCGTAAGCGCGAGCGCGAGGAGCGCCAGGAGGCGGATGCCGAGCTCGGGCGCCGCGCCGACGCGGCTCTGGTCGCCGCCGACGAGCGCGTGCGCACGACCGCTGACGAGCTGATGTTCGCGGAGCTCGAACTCGGCATCGACGCCACGCGCGACCTGCGCGACGCGCTGTCGGCGGTGCGCCGGCACTTGGGTGAAGCGTTCCAGTTGAACCAGCTCAACCACGACCACCTTCCGGACACGCCCGAAGAGCTCCGCACCCGCAATGCGCGGATCATCCAGCTGTGCGACTGGGCCGAAGACCTCCTCGACGACCGGCTGCAGGCCCTCGCCGAGCCGGTGGCCCGCGCACGGCGGGCACCCGAGATCATCCGGGGCATCCGCACCGATGTCGCGCGCGGGTCCGACCGCGTGCCGCGCGCGTCGGCGACCCTGCAGCGACTGCAGGCGCGGTACTCGCCCGAGGCGCTGCGCAAGATCGCGGGCAATCCGGCCGAAGCGGGGCAGCTGCTGGAGTTCGCAACGCACGGCGCCGACGTCTCCACGGCTCGACGGGAGTCCGGCCAGCGCGAGCAGGCGAACCTCGCGCTGGAGACCGCGATCGAGGCCGTGCGGCGCGCCACGACGCTGCTCGACGCCGTCGATGCCTTCGAGGTCGAGGCGCTGCGCGCGGAGTCGACCCTCGACGCGATCGTCGACGACTCGCGCGACGACCTCGTCGCGGCGAAAGATCTGCTGCACGTTCCCGCCGTGACCGCCGCGATGGCAGTGCTGGAGAAGGAGCTGTCGTCGCTGACTCCGGCGGGTGCGAAGCCCGACCCCTTCACGGAGCTGACGCGGCTGCGCGAGGCCAATGCGGCGCTTGACGCGGCCGTCGCCAAGGCCCGTGCGCGGGCAGCGAACCCGCCGCCGCCCGAAGCGCACGTCCGTCACGCGATCGACGATGCCGACCGCCAACTCGGTGTGGCGCGCAGCGTCATCTCCGGGCACCGCGGCTGGATCGGCGCCGATGCC
>NZ_JBASZT010000102.1:0-1628 GCF_049661145.1 Microbacterium sp. | reverse complement strand
GCGCCGCCGTCTGCCACGCTGACCGGTCAGGCTTCGCCGCGCTCCGCGTCTGCGCGAGTCCGGACCCTCTCGGCCTTCAGCAGCGCCCGGTGGGCGTTCTTCTGCGCCTTGCGGGCCTTCTTCTCTGCCTTGGCGGCCTTCGCGACCCAGTCGACCGGCTTCTTCTGGCCGCCCTTGTTCCCGGACGCGCCCTTCTTGCCCTTCTTGGGTTTGCTCTTCTTGGGCGTGCTCGCCTGTCCGCGCCACTGAACGAACTCACCCGGCTGACCCGAGAGTCTCGCCTCCCCGGGCAGGTCTTCTCGCCCCGACGGCGCGGCAGCGCCCCTGAAAAGCTGATGCGAGAGTCTCGCCTCCCCGGGCAGGTCTTCTCGCCCCGACGGCGCGGCAGCGCCCCTGAAAAGCTGGTCCGCGTTCGGGGGCATCCGGCTCACGTGCCTGCGGGCATCCACGGCTTTGCGCCGCCCTGGGCGTGTGCTCGCGGGTTTGCCTCCGACATACAACCAACCGAGCAGTTCCTCGTTCTCTGCGAGGCCGTGCACGCGGGCGACCGCCTTGCTGCGTGTGTAGCCGCCGGTGCGCCAGATGACGCCCCACCCCGCCTCGTCGAGCAGCAGGCTCAGCACGTGTGCGACACCGGAGGCGACCGCCTCCTGCTCCCAGCGCGGCACCTTCTCGCTCTCGCGGTAGCATGCGACGACCGCCAGCAGCACGGGGGCGCGCAGCGGCTTGGTCGACGGCTTCTCGTCACCCTGCACCTTGGCGATCGCCGCGCCCAGTCGCATCCGGTCGTCGCCGCGCAACTCGATGATGCGCCACGGTCGCAATGACGAGTGGTCGGCGACGCGCCCCGCGGCCGACACGAGGGTGAGGATCTCCGCGCGCGTGGGCGCGGCATCCGTCACCTTCGACCACGACCGCCGGGCGCGCACCGCCTCCAGCGCAGGGCGCGGGACCTGATCGGTCATGACGCGGGCTGCTCCGGCGTGAACGACAGCGACAGCGAGTTCATGCAGTAGCGATCGCCGGTGGGCGTCCCGAATCCGTCCGGGAACACGTGCCCGAGGTGCGAACCGCAGTTGGCGCAACGCACCTCCGTGCGGATCATGCCGTGACTGCGGTCCTCGATGAGTTCGACGGCCTCGGGGCGCACCGACTCGTAGAAGCTCGGCCAGCCGCAGTGCGAATCGAACTTCGTGCCGCTCTTGAACAACTCCGCCCCGCACGCCGCGCACGTATACAGCCCTGCGCGATGCTCATCGAGCAGGTCCCCGGTCCAGGCGCGCTCCGTGCCGGCCTCGCGCAGCACGGCGTACTGCTGCGGGCTCAGCTCCGAGCGCCACTGCTCATCGGTCTTGGTCACCTGATAGGTCATGTCTACTCCTCACTCCACTTCATTCAACAGGGTCGGCGCAGCCGGTGTTCCATCCGCAGCTGAGTCTCCACACGAGAATGGTCGAATGGATGCCGACACGAGCGCCGTCCGCGACCGCTATGCGCGCTTCGCGCGCGACGAAGCCCCGGGGCGGTCGGACGTGTATGCGCAGTGGGCGGCGGGCATCGCCGCCGATCCGGTCGTGCAGCGGGCGCTCGCCGCCATCCCGCCCCAGCGCCGCCAGCCGCCGCTCGTG
>NZ_JBASZT010000101.1:0-3421 GCF_049661145.1 Microbacterium sp. | reverse complement strand
GCCGGCGGGGCCATCCGCGTGGCGGGTCACCGGCACACCCGCGGATGTCGCCGACGAGATCTCCCGCTGGGCCGACGTGGGCGCGATCGACGGCGCCATCGGCCTACCGACGGGCTGGACGGGCTCGGTGCTCGCCTTCGCCGAGGAGGTCGCGCCGATTCTCGCGGACCGCGGGCTGCTCGCGCACTAGGAGCCGCGCGTCCCGCGGAAGGGTTACCTGAAGACCCTCGACCGCAAGCGCCTCTGAGCCTCGCGCTCATCGCACACGAACCAGGCCCTGACCGGAGAAATCCGCGGTCAGGGCCTGGTTCGTGTATTCGAGTTGCGGGGACAGGATTTGAACCTGCGACCTCTGGGTTATGAGCCCAGCGAGCTACCGAGCTGCTCCACCCCGCGGCACAAGTAAAGAGCCTAGCACGGCTCGAGAGCGCGAGTCGCATCGTGCGTGCCTCGTTGCCCTCCACGCCGCCGTCGCGGGAGGATGGACCTCATGACCGCTCGCCCGAATCGCGACGCCGTCCGGGAGAACGACGGCATCCGCGACGACCGCGCCGACGGCCGCGACGAGACGCCGAACGAGCGTGCCGACCGCAACTGGAACGAGGTGCTGCAGGAGCTGCGAGTCCTGCAGACCGGCACGCAGATCCTCACCGGGTTCCTCCTCGCCCTGGCGTTCCAGCCCGCCTTCGCCGACCTCGATGCCGCGCAGCGCGCCTTCTACCTCGTGCTCGTCGTGCTCGCGACGCTCAGCGCGGTGGTCGCGCTGGCGCCCGTGGCCCTGCACCGCATGGTGTTCGGGCGCAGCGAGAAGCGCACCGTCGTCATCTACGGTCACATCGCTCTCATCACGGCGCTTGTGACGGTGTCGGTGCTGCTGATCGGGGTCGTCGCGTTCGTGTTCGACGTCGTGATCGGAGCGTCGGCATCGTGGACCGTCGGGATCGCCGCCGCCGTCGCACTCGCGACACTGTGGGGAATCGTGCCGGTCGTCATACGAATCAGGGGGCGCTCATGACCGTGGATGCCGTGGATGCCGTGGGCGTCGCCGTCGCCCAGTTCGCACCGACTGCCGATACCGCTGCCAACCTGCGCGAGATCGAGGAGTTGACGACGCGCGCCGCGTCTCGCGGGGCCGCAGTCGTGCTGTTCCCGGAGTACGCGAGTTACTTCGTCGACCCCTTCGACGACACGCTGGCGGCCCACGCGCAAGATCTCGACGGCCCGTTCGTCGGGGCGCTGCAGCAGTTGGCCGGGCGCCACCGCGTTACCGTCGTCGCCGGTCTGGTCGAACGTGGCGAAAGGGGGCGCGTGCGCAATGCTGTCGTCGCGGTGGATGCCGACGGCATCCGGGCCGTGTATCGCAAGCTGCATCTGTATGACGCCTTCGGGCAGCGCGAGTCCGACTGGGTGCAACCAGGGGACCTCGTCGAACCCGATACCTTCGAGATCGCCGGTGTGCGGTTCGCGCTGATGACCTGCTACGACCTCCGGTTTCCCGAGGTCGCCAGAGTTCTCGCCGACACCGGGGCGCACGTCGTGCTTGTTGCTGCGGAATGGGTGCGCGGACCGCTCAAGGAACAGCACTGGCGCACGCTCCTGCACGCCCGCGCGATCGAGAACACGCTCTATGTCGCGGGCGCCGACCACCCGCCGCCGCTCGGAGTGGGCGCATCGGTGGTCGTAGACCCGCAGGGCGTCGAGATCGCCGGCGTCGGGACGGGCACGGACGTCGCCGTCGCCTTCGTGGATGCCGACACCGTCGACCGCGTGCGACGCGTCAATCCCGCGCTAGAGCTTCGGCGCTTCCGCGTCGAGCCCCGCTGAGCGCCGCGCCACGGACTACCCGGCGGGTCGCGAGTGGTCAGTATCCACGGCGTGAAGCGGCAATTTGCGACTCGCCGGTTGTGGGTGCCGTGATGCAGACCCCGGGCGGGGTCGCAAGTGGTCGGTATCCCGCGGCCATAGCGACCATTCGCGACCCGCCGGGTTCGACCCGGAGACCGCGCGCTCAGCCGGAGAGGGCGGCCAGGCGCCGGCTCGCCTCGGCGATGACGTCGGTGCGCTTGCACGCCGCGAAGCGGACGAGCGTCGCGTACTCCTTGCGGCGCCCTCTCGTTGTGAACGCGGTCAGCGGAATCGCTGCGACCCCCGCTCGCTCGGGCAGTTCACGACAGAAGTCCGCGGCATCCGTCTCGGAGGTCATGAGATGCGCGGCATTGGCGACAGTGAAGTACGAGCCGCCGGGGACGGACACCTCGAAGCCGGCAGCGCGCAGTCCGTCACCGAGCAGATCGCGCTTGACCTGCAGGGCGTCGCCGACTCCGGCGAAGAACGCATCGGGAAGTGCGAGCCCCGCGGCGATCGCGTGCTGGAACGGTGTGCCGTTCACATAGGTCAGGAACTGCTTCACGGCCGTCACGGCATCGATGAGGTCGCCGGGGCCGCTGATCCACCCGATCTTCCACCCCGTGGTCGAGAAGGTCTTGCCGGCCGATGAGATCGTCAGGGTCCGTTCCGCGGCGCCCGGAACCTTCGCAATCGGCACGTGGGGCGGCTCGAAGACCAGGTGCTCGTAGACCTCGTCGGTCACGACGATCGCGTCATGCCGTTCCGCCAGCCGGACGATCTCGTTGCGCACCGCCGCGGAGAACACGGCGCCGGTGGGGTTGTGCGGGTCGTTGACGAGGATCAGCCGCGTGCGGTCGCTCACTGCCGCCGCAAGCTCATCGAGGTCGGGTTGGAAGTCCCGCCACCGCAGCGGCACGGTCACGAGCCGCGCGCCGGCGAGGGCAACGCACGCCGCATAGGAGTCGTAGTACGGCTCGAAGACGACGACCTCGTCGTCGGGGGAATCGATGAGCGCCAGCAGGGTGGCCGCGAGTGCCTCGGTGGCTCCGGCGGTGATCAGCACTTCGCGTTGCGGATCCAGCTCGATCCCGTAGAACCGCCGCTGGTGTGCGGCGACGGCCTGAAGCAGAGCGGGTACGCCACGGCCG
Source organism: Microbacterium sp. (assembly GCF_049661145.1). Classification (GTDB taxonomy): domain Bacteria; phylum Actinomycetota; class Actinomycetes; order Actinomycetales; family Microbacteriaceae; genus Microbacterium. Next base: position 425 of record NZ_JBASZT010000101.1, on the reverse strand, counting down.
GGAGCGTACTGGTTCTCGCCCGCAGCGATCGCCGCCGCCGCGGCATCCAGCACCTCTTTCGGGCCGTCCTCATCGGGAAAGCCCTGACCGAGGTTCACGGCGCCGGTCCTGACGGCGAGCGCGGTCATCTCGGCGAAGATCGTCGGCGCCGGAACGCCTGTGGGTGACAGCAGGCCGGCACCGCGCGCGGTGCGCTGCCAAGCCCCGGGTATTTCTCGCATCGCGCTCAGGCTACATGCATAGGCTGACACGAGTGTGGGCATAGGGAATGCACAGAATCCCGCGACATCCTGATGGCGTTCCGGGAAGAAGGAAAACAGTCATGAGCGAGAACAGCCCCTCCAACGTCGAGCCCCAGCCGGGCGACGATGGTGTCACGTCGCAGGATGCCGCGGCCACCCCGCCGCGCCCGCCCCTGCCCGAGC
>NZ_JBASZT010000100.1:0-6090 GCF_049661145.1 Microbacterium sp. | reverse complement strand
TGCCGGGGCCGCGGCATCCGCCCTTCCCTCACGCCGCGCCGCGCGGCGCTCGCGCGCACCCTCGACGAGGTTGTACAGCGTCGGCAGCACGAGCAGGGTCAGGACGGTCGACGAGACCAGCCCGCCGATCACGACGATGGCGAGCGGCTGCGAGATGAACCCGCCGTGGCCGGTGATGCCGAGCGCCATCGGCGTCAGGGCGAAGATCGTCGCGAGCGCCGTCATGAGGATCGGCCGCAGACGCCTGGACCCGCCGGCGATCGTCGCGTCGTGCGCGGTCAGACCCTTGTCGCGGTACTGGTTCACGAGGTCGACGAGCACGATCGCGTTCGTGACGACGATGCCGATCAGCATCAGCACGCCGATGAGCGAGGCGACCCCGAGCGGCACGCCCGTCACGATCTGCAGCAGAATCGCGCCGGTCGCCGCGAAGGGCACCGACACGAGCAGCAGCAGCGGCTGCCGCAGCGACCGGAAGGTCGCGACCATCACGATGTAGACGATGAGGATCGCCGCGAGCATCGCGAGGCCGAGCTGCCCGAAGGCATCCTGCTGCTGCGTCAGCACGCCGCCGAGCTCGGCGTCGGCGCCGGTCGGCAGCTCGACGTCGGCGAGCGCGGTGGTGACCGACGCGGATGCCGTGTTGAGGTCGTCGGTGGCCGGGGTCACCGTCACCGTCGCGGTCCGCTGACCGCGCTGCGTCGTGATCGACGTCGGGCCCTGGCTCTGCTCGACGCTCGCGACCTCGTCCAGGCGGATGAGGCCCGCCGCCGACGCGATCGGCATCGCGCGCAGCTCGTCGATCGTGGCCGGCACCGACGCCGCCTGCAGGTAGACGGTGAGCGACGTGTCGTCGATCTCGACCGTGCCGGCCCGCCGCGGCTGCATCGTGTTCGACACCAGTGCGCCGACGGCGACCTCCGACAGGCCGAGCGCGGCGGCCTGGTCGCGGTCGACGGACACGGCGACGTAGGGGAGGGATGCCGAAAGGTTCGACGTGACCTGGCCGATGCCCTCCTTGTCGTCGAGCGCCGTGACGACGGCATCCGTCGCCTGCTGCAGGGTGTCGGCTGCGGGAGCCGTGACGTCGACCTCGATGTCGCTGGAGCCGAAGCCGCCGCCCGAGGACGACACCGTCACCGTGCCGACGTCGTCGAGGTCGGCGAGCGCCGTCTGGATGTCTTCGCGCAGGGCGACCTGGTCGGCGCCGGAATCCGTCGTGATCGAATACGTGATGCCCGAGCCGCCGCCCGAGAACGCATCGCGTACGGCCGAGCCGGTCGAGCCGATCGATGTCTGCACGGTCTCGACGCCGTCGAGGTCCACGAGGACCGCTTCGACCTTCGCCGCCGCCGCATCCTGGGCGTCGAGGCTCGCCGCCTCGCCGACCTGCTGCGTCACGGTGACGGTGTTCTGGCCGCTGTCGCCGAGGAAGTTCGTCTTCATGAGGGGCGCCGCGGCGATCGTACCGCCGAGGACGAGCACGGCGAGCAGCAGCGTGATCCAGGAGTGCTTGAGCGTCCAGCCGAGGATCGGCAGGTACGCCTTCTGCAACCGCGACGGCGGAGCGGCGGGGTCTTCGGGGTCGATCGGGTTGCCCTCGGCATCCTGGACCTGCTTGCCGGGCTTCAGGAACCAGTACGCCAGCACCGGCACGATCGTCAGCGCGACGAACAGCGACGCCGTCATCGCGATCGTGACGGTCATCGCGAAGGGGCGGAACAACTCGCCGGTCATGTCGCCGACGAACGCGATCGGCAAGAAGACCGCGACGGTCGTGATGGTCGAGGCCGTGATGGCGCCGGCCACCTCGCGCACCGCGAGCAGGATCGCCTGCAGCTTGTCGGCGCCTTCCACGTAATGGCGCTTGATGTTCTCGATCACGACGATCGAGTCGTCGACGACGCGGCCGATCGCGATCGTGAGGGCGCCGAGGGTCAGGATGTTGAGCGAGTATCCGAACGCCTGGATGCCGACGAACGTGATGAGCACGCTCGTCGGGATCGAGATCGCGGTCACGAGCGTGGAGCGCACCGACAGCAGGAAGACGAGGATGACGAGCACCGCGAACACGAGGCCGAGCAGGCCTTCCTGCGCGAGCGACTCGATCGACTGCTCGATATAGGGAGCCTGGTCGAAGACGACCGTGAAGGTCGCGTCCGAGCCGAGGGCATCCTGCAGGTGCGGCAGCAGAGCCGTGACGGCGCGGCTGACGTCGACCGTGTTGGCGGCGGGGAGCTTCGTGATCGAGATGGTGAGGGCGGGCTCGCCGTTCACGCGCGAGATGGAGGTGACCGGGTCCTGGCCGAGTTCCACGGTCGCGACGTCGGCGATCGTGACGGGGCCGTCGGCCGCGCCCGTCGCCTGCTCGGGCGAGGTCGGCACGAGCGGGAGCGCGGCGATCTCGTCGATGCTCGTGAGCTTGGCGCCGGTCTGCACCGTGAGCGTCTGGTCGCCCTCGGTGACCGCGCCGCCGGGGAAGAGCACCCCGTTCTGATCGAGCGCGTCGGTGATCGCCGCCTGGGTGAATCCGGCGGCGGCGAGCCTCGCCTGGTCGGGCGTGATCGTGACACGCTGCCCCTGACCGCCGACGATGGACGCCGCGCTCACCCCCGCGACATCCTCGAGGTCGGGGATCGTGCTGGCCTCCAGCTGCGCCTGGATCGTCTGTTCGTCGTCGTATCCGGTGACGGCGAGCGCGATGACGGGGAGGTCGTCGATCGAGAACGACACGACGTTCGGCTCGACGCTCTCGGGCAGCGTCGACTTGATGCGGTTGATGGCCTGCAGGATCTTCTGCTCGGCGGTCGCGAGGTCGGTGCCGTAGGTGAAGGATGCCGAGATGATCGAGGCGTTCGTCGTGCTCGTGGCCGTCGTCGATTCCAGCCCCGGGATGCCTTGGATCGCGGTCTCGATCGGCGTCGAGACGTCGTTGTTGACGACATCCGGCGACGCGCCCGGATAGGTGGAGAGGATCGACAGCTGCGGGAACTCGATCGACGGGATGAGCTCCTGCTTCAGGCTCGTCAGGGCGAGCCCGCCGAAGACGGCGGCGACGATCGTGACGAGGGCGATGAGCGCCCGGTTCTTGAGGCTCAGGACGGCGAGGTTCGACACGGAGGGCCTTTGCTCTGTGGGTGGCGGGCTGTGGGGCGGGCGCGGAGCGGCACGGATGCTGCGGACAGCCGATACAAGAATGTATCGGCTTCATTCTCGCACGCCCGTGTGCCGCCGCCGTCCCGCCCGCGGCCCCGCCGTCCCACCCGCGGCCGAGTGCCGCGTGGCCCCATACCCGTTCATCGAGTTGCCGCGATTGGTCGTTATCGGCCAGCTGATGCGACAAATCGCGGCAAGTCGAGTCGGCCGCCAACATCGAGTTGCCGCGACCGGTCGTTTCACCCCCGAGGATGCGACAAAACGCGGCAAGTCGAGATCGGGGCGCGCCTAAGCCCCGGCGCGTAAGCCCCGGCGCGCCGGCTCCGGCCCGCGGGCTACGCCCGCCCGCCGCGCACGACGCGGAGCAGGAACGCGATCAGGGCGATGACGCCGACGATCAGCGCGACCCACAGCAACCAGTTGAGCGCCGCGTTCAGGCCCCCGACGATGGCCAGCACGATCGCCACGACGATGATGATGAGCAGAGCGATGTTCATGACATTTCTCCCTTTCTCCGGGGATCGCCCAAGAATGGATGACGCCCCGAACGTAACTCCATCCGGCCGCGCGGGCACCCCCCTTGCCAGCCGGGTGGAGTCTGCGATAGAGCCGAGATATGCCACAGAACAGCGCCCCCAACACCCTGAAGGATCCCGAGCTGTACGAGGAGCTACGCAAGGACGGCGCCTCGAAGCAGAAGGCGGCCCGCATCTCCAACGCCGCCGCCCGCGACGGCCGCAAGAAGGTCGGCGCACGCGGCGGCGAGGCCGGCTCGTACGACGACTGGACGGTCGATGACCTCCGCAAGAGAGCGAAAGAGCTCGGCATCCGCGGCTACTCCGGCAAACGGAAGGCGGAGCTGATCTCCATGCTTCGCTCGTCCTGATCCGACGTGGCTGAAAGCTCCTGTAACCGTGCCCCGACTGCGCAAGGTTCACCCGGGCGTGGACCCCGGATACCGGCGCGTTCGCGCGGGGTCGGGCTTCAAATACACGGATGCCGACGGCGCGCCGCTGTCGCAGACCGAACGCGACCGGATCGTCGCCCTCTTCATTCCACCGGCATGGCGGGACGTGTGGATCAGCGCCGCGCCGAACGGCCATATACAGGCCACCGGCGTCGACGAGGCCGGCCGGCTGCAGTATCTTTACCACCCGTCCTGGTCGGTCGGCCGCGACAAGGGAAAGTACGCCCGCGCTCTGCAGTTGGCGAAGGCGCTGCCACGAGCCCGCGCCCGCGTCACGACGTCACTCCGCCGCGACGGGCTCGACCGGGAGCGTGTACTCGCGACCGCCTTCCGGCTGCTCGATCAGGCGGCGCTGCGCGTGGGCAGCGAGCGCTACCTCCTCAGATACGGCAGTCGCGGCCTCACGACGCTGCGCCGACGGGATGCCGCGGTCTGCGGCACCGTGACGAGCCTGCGCTTCCCCGGCAAGAGCGGCCAGCGGCAGAGCATCGAGATCGACGATGCCGACCTCGCCGCCGCCGTCGCGCTGCTGGTCGCGGGGCGGCCCGCCTCGCCGCTGCTGGCCTACGAGCGCGGGAGCCGCCGGGTTCCGCTCACGCCGAAGGACGTCAACGCGTACGTGCGCACGATGACCGGCGGGGCTTTCACCGCGAAGGACTTCCGCACCCTCCGCGGAACGATCCTCGCCGCCGAGAAGCTCGCGCAGCTCGGTGCCGCTGACGCGAAGCGCTACCGCAAGCGCGCCGAAGTGCTCGCGGTCAAGGCCGCTGCCACAGCCCTCGGCAACACGCCCGCCGTCGCGAAGAGTTCCTACATCGACCCGCGCGTGTTCTACCGGTACCGCAGCGGCCTGGTGCTCGACCGGTCGGTGTCGGCGGAATCGGCGATCCGTAGCCTCCTCCTGGGCTGATCCGCCATAGCCTCGGGGCATGGCCCGTGCGCGATGGTTCTCGCCGGTCGCCCTCGTGCTCGTCATCGTGGGCGGCGCGCTCGGCGTCGCCGCACGCGCCGCGATCGTCGTGCCGCTGACCCCCGCGCTCGGCATGCACACGCATCCGCTCGTGGTCCCGGCCGCGACCCTCGGCATCAACCTGCTCGGATCGCTCCTGCTCGGGTTCGTCGTCGGATGGCTCGACGACCGGCATCCGCTCGCCCGCACCTTTCTCGGCACGGGCGTGATCGGCGGGTTCACGACCTACAGCGCGTTCGCCGCGCAATCCGTGACGACCGCGAGCGCGTCGCCGCTCGTCGGGCTCGCGCTCATCGCGGTGTCGCTGCTCGGTGGCGTGCTGTGCGCGGCGATCGGTCTCGCGGTCGGGCGGCGGGTCGTCGACCGCCCGGGCGAAGTGGAATCCGCGGGGGATGCCGAGTGAACGGCGCGGACTGGGTGTGGCTCGTCGTCGGTGGCGGGCTCGGGGCGGGCGCGCGGTATCTGCTCGACGGCGCGATCATGCGCGGCCGCAAGAACGCCTTCCCCCTCGGCATCCTGATCGTGAACGTCCTCGGGTCGTTCCTGATCGGCGTACTCACGGGACTGGGCGCGCTCGTCGCGCCGAACTGGGTCGCGATCGTCGGCATCGGCGTGCTCGGCGGGTTCACGACCTTCAGCACGGTGTCCTCGGAGACGGTGCTGCTCGCGCAGCGCGGGCGACGCGATTGGGCATGGCTGAACCTCCTCGGCACCCTCGTCGTGTGCCTCGCGGCCGCGGCCCTCGGCATCCTGCTCGGCGGGCTGTTCCCCCGCTGAGCGGACTCGCCCGCGCTCAGCGCCCGCTCTCGCGCGCGGCCCGTCACTGTCGCCGAGCCGCTACGAAACGACCGAGCCGCCACGATACGACGCGACGAAACGTAGCGGCTGGGTCGAAACATGGCGGCTCGGCGGTCCGACCATCGGGGCGTGCGACCCGCTGCGGCGCCTCACCCTCCACGACCCGGCCGCGCCCAGCCACAAAAGCCGACCCCACCTG
>NZ_JBASZT010000099.1:0-10666 GCF_049661145.1 Microbacterium sp. | reverse complement strand
ACGCGAAGGCGCGGCGTGCACGCTTGGCGCGACCGATCTCGATGTCGCTCACCGGCCTAGCTTAGGCGGCGCGACGATCCCGCGGCGCGGGTCAGCCCGCGTAGTTGGGCGCCTCGACGACGATCTGCACGTCGTGGGGGTGGCTCTCCTTGAGCCCGGCCGCGGTGATGCGGACGAACTTGCCCCGTTCCTTCAACTCCGAGATCGTGCGCGCGCCGACGTAGAACATCGACTGCCGCAGGCCCCCGACGAGCTGGTAGGCGACGGCCGACACCGGGCCGCGGTAGGCGACCTGGCCCTCGATCCCCTCGGGGATGAGCTTGTCGTCCGACGGGATGTCCGCCTGGAAGTAGCGGTCCTTCGAGTACGAGGTCTTCTTGCCGCGGGTCTGCATCGCGCCGAGCGAGCCCATGCCGCGGTACATCTTGAACTGCTTGCCGCCCTGGAACACGATCTCGCCCGGCGACTCGTCGGTCCCGGCGAGGAGCGAGCCCAGCATGACGGTGTCGGCGCCCGCCACGAGCGCCTTGGCGATGTCGCCGGAGTACTGCAGGCCGCCGTCTGCGATGACCGGGATGCCGGCGGGTCCGGCCGCCTGATACGCCTCCCAGACCGCGGTCACCTGGGGGACCCCGACACCCGCGACGATCCGCGTCGTGCAGATCGAGCCCGGTCCGACGCCGACTTTGACGGCATCCACTCCTGCGTCGATCAACTCCTGCGCGCCCTCGCGGGTCGCGACGTTGCCGCCGACGATGTCGATGTGGGCGAACGACGGGTCCGCCTTCAGGCGCCGCACCATGTCGATGACGCCCTGCGACTGGCCGTTCGCGGTGTCGACGACGATGACGTCCACCCCGGCATCCCGCAGCGCCTCGGCGCGCTCCCACGCGTCGCCGAAGAACCCGATCGCGGCGCCCACGCGCAGCCGCCCCTGGTCGTCCTTCGTCGCGAGCGGATACTTCTCGCTCTTGTCGAAGTCCTTGATCGTGATGAGGCCCGCGAGCTTGCCGTCGTCGTCGATGAGCGGCAGCTTCTCGACGCGGTGCTGCGCGAACAGGGCGATGACCTCGTTCGCCCCGATGCCGACGCGGCCCGTGACCAGGCCGTCCGAAGTCATGACGTCGCGCACGTGAGTGGTCTGCCGCTCGAAGCCCGAGACGAACCGCATGTCGCGGTTGGTGATGATGCCGACCAGGCGCCCGTCGTCGTCGATGACGGGGAGGCCCGAGATGCGGTACCGCCCGCACAGCGCGTCGACCTCTTCGATCGTCGCGTCGGGGGTCGTCGTGATGGGGTCGGTGATCATGCCCGACTCGCTGCGCTTGACCTGGTCGACCATGGCGGCCTGTTCGGCGATCGCAAGATTGCGATGCAGGATGCCGAGGCCGCCCTCCCGTGCCATCGCGATCGCCATCCGCGTCTCGCTGACGGTGTCCATCGCCGCTGACAGCAGCGGGGTCGCGACCGTGATCCGGCGGGTGAGCCGCGACGACGTGTCCGCTTCGGAGGGGATCACATCGGTGTGCCCCGGCAGCAGCAGCACGTCGTCATAGGTCAGTCCGACGAGACCGAACGGGTCGTTGTGCTCCACGTGTTCTCCTGCCTGGCCCGCCTGCTCGTCCTGCCGCGCGCGCGTATGACGATTCTAAGCGGCGGGCACGCGCAGATATTCCGGATGCCGACGAGCCGCACCGCACGACGAACGACGCGCCTGTGAAACATCTGCGACACAATAAGCGCATAATGTCCTGGCCAATGACGTCCAACCCCGAAGGATGGCCGCAGTGACGATCACCGCTCCCACGGGTGTCCATCGCACTCGAACCTGGGCGGGCGCGATCGCGCTCGCTTTCGTCGTTCTGCTGACGCTGTTCATCCCGACGACGGCGCACGCGGCGTCGCCGACCTGCACGCCGGACGACACGACGGGCTGCGTGCAGGGCACCATCCGCACAAGCGCAGGCGAGCCGGCCGTCGACGTCGAGATCACCATCACCTCCCCGAGCGGCGAGGAACAGTCGATCCAGACCGATGAGACCGGCCGATGGGTTTTCGCCGTGACCGAGTCGGGCAGCTATGAGCTCGCCCTCAACGCGGAGACGCTGCCCGACGGCGAGTTCCTGGTGGGCGAGACGAGCCGAACCGTCAACGCCGGTCCGCACAACAACGTGTCGCAGGCGTTCCGCCTGAGCGACACCGAAGGCGGTGCGACGGACTCGGGATCCTCGTTCTCATGGTCGCGGTTCTGGCAGCAGTTCGCCTCCGGCATCCGGCTCGGTCTCATGATCGCGCTGGCGTCCATCGGCCTGTCGCTCGTGTTCGGGACCACGGGGCTGTCGAACTTCGCGCAGGGCGAGCAGGTGACGCTCGGCGGCCTGCTGGCCTTCACCTTCGCGAATGTGCTGGGGTTGAACCTGTGGCTCGCCGGCCTCATCGCGGTGCTCCTGTGCGCTGCGACGGGGTGGCTGCAGGACGCCATCATCTGGAAGCCGCTGCGTCGACGACGGCTGAGTCTCACCCAGATGATGATCGTCTCGATCGGTCTGTCGGTCGCGATGTCCTACTTCTACCAGATGATCTACGGCGCCAGCACGGTCCGCGTCGACACGAGCTCACCCGACAGTGTCATCATCCTCGGCATCCGGCTCACCGTGCAGTCGTACGTGGCGATGGGCATTGCGATCGTCGTCCTCGTCGCGGTCGGTCTCGCGCTGCTGTTCACGCGGGTCGGGCGCGCGACGCGCGCGATCTCGGACAACAGCGCCCTGGCCTCCGCGTCCGGCATCGACGTCGACCGTGTCATCCGGCTCGTGTGGACGGTCTCGGCGGGACTCGCCGGCCTCGCCGGTGTCCTCCTGGCCCTCGTCCTCAACGGCATCAGCTGGTTCACCGGCGGACAGCTGCTGCTGCTGATCTTCGCCGCGGTCACGCTCGGTGGCCTCGGCACGGCATTCGGGGCGCTCGCCGGATCGATGATCATCGGTCTTGTCGTGGAGCTGACGAACCTCTGGCTCCCCGGCGACTTCAAGTACGCCACCGCGCTCCTCGCGCTGATCCTGATCCTGCTGGTGCGGCCACAGGGCATCTTCGGCAGACGCGAACGAGTGGGATAGGGGGAACCTCATGGACTTCTGGGTTCAGCTGCTCAAGCTCCTCACCGAGACGGCGATCTCGCCGACGACGGCGGCCTTCGCCCTCGCGGCGATCGGTTTGAACGTCCACTTCGGGTTCACCGGGCTCGTCAACATGGGCCAAGCGGGCTTCATGCTGATCGGCGCGTACGGCTTCGCGATCACCGCGATGAACGGCGGCGGGTTCTGGGTATCGCTGCTCGTCTCGCTGATCGCCTGCACGCTGTTCGCGCTCGTCCTCGGCATCCCGACGCTGCGACTGCGTGGCGACTACCTTGCGATCGTGACGATCAGCGCGGCCGAGATCGTGCGCATGGTCGGGCGCTCGAGCCTGCTCACGAACTTCAGCGGCGGTGCCAACGGCATCCCGGGCGGGCAGTACCGCGGCGCGTTCAGCGACCTGTCGTTCCTGCCGCCCGGCAAGACGACGATCCTCTGGTTCAGCTACGAGAACACCGGCGTCAACGACTGGTGGACGCGCCTCGTGGCGTGGTCGCTCGTCGCGCTCGGCTGCCTGTTCGTCTGGCTTGCGATCCGCAGTCCCTGGGGACGCGTCCTCAAGGGCATCCGCGAGGACGAGGATGCCGTGCGCAGCCTCGGCAAGTCGGCGTTCTCGTACAAGATGCAGGCGCTCGTGATCGGTGGCATCTTCGGCGGGCTCGGCGGAATCTTCATGACGATGCCGGCCTCGGTGCAGCCCGACGGTCTCGGTCGTCCGACGACGTTCTGGGTGTGGACGATCCTCCTGCTGGGCGGTGCCGCGACGGTGTTCGGGCCAGTGCTCGGATCGGTGATCTTCCTCGTCGCGCGCCTGTTCATCGTCCAGGTGACAGGTCAGTTCGTGCCGAATTGGATCCTCAACACTCAGCAGACCGAGCAGTTCGCGTGGGTGCTCGTCGGGGTCGCGCTGATGCTGATCGTGATCTTCCGGCCACAGGGCATACTCGGCAACAAGAAGGAGTTGTCCTTCAATGTCTGACACGAAGAGCGCCTCCCCGCTCGCGCACCAGAGCGGCTACCTCTACGACCGCGCCGAGCTGCGCGCGGTGATCGACAAGGTCGACCGGGCTCCGGGATCGGCCAAGCCCGACCCGATCCTCGTCGTCGACAACATCGTGCGCAGCTTCGGCGGACTCACCGCCGTGCACGTCGACCACCTCGAGGTGCAGCGGGGCGCGATCACGGCGCTCATCGGGCCGAACGGCGCCGGCAAGACCACGTTCTTCAACCTCATCACGGGCTTCGACAAGCCGTCTTCTGCGCCCAGCCTGTTCACACGCGGGCGCGACGACGTCGCCCGCTGGGTGTTCGACGGGAACGAGATGGGCTCGACCGCGGCATCGAAGGTCGCGCGGGCGGGCATGGTGCGCACCTTCCAGCTGACGAAGTCGCTCACGCGCCTGACGGTGCTCGAGAACATGATGATCGGCGCGAACGCGCAACCCGGCGAGAACCTGTTCGTCGGCCTGGTGAAGCCGCTGTGGGCCGCGCGTGAGAAGGAGATCACCGAGAAGGCGATGGGCCTGCTCCAGCGCTTCAAGCTGTACGAGAAACGCAACGACCTCGCCGGTGAGCTCTCGGGCGGTCAGCGCAAACTCCTCGAGATGGCGCGCGCACTCATGAGCGACCCGAAGATGATCATGCTCGACGAGCCGATGGCCGGGGTCAACCCCGCCCTCACGCAGTCGCTGCTCGATCACATCATCGCGCTGCGCGACGACGGCACGACCGTGCTGTTCGTCGAGCACGACATGCACATGGTGCGCCACATCTCGGACTGGGTCGTCGTCATGGCGCAGGGAAGCGTCATCGCCGAGGGACTGCCGCAGACCGTGATGAGCGATCAGTCCGTCGTCGACGCGTACCTCGGCGCCCACCACGACACCGACCTCGGTGATGACGCCGTCTTGAGCACCGGCTTCATCAAGACGATCGAGGCCGAAGCTGAGGCCGAAGCCGAAGCGGAAGCTGCGAAGGGAGAAGACGATGACAGGTGAGGTGGCACCGGTTGAGCCGCTCGTCAACGCCGACAACCTCGTCGCCGGATACCTGCCGGGGGTCAACATCCTCAACGGATGCACGCTCGTGGCGTACCCCGGCGAGCTGATCGGCATCATCGGGCCGAACGGGGCGGGCAAGTCGACTCTGCTCAAGGCGCTCTTCGGGCTCGTTCAGATCCGTTCCGGTTCTGTCACGCTCGGTGGGGAGGACATCACCAATCAGCGCGCGGACAAGCTCGTGCGCACCGGCGTGGGATTCGTTCCGCAGACGAACAACGTCTTCCCGAGCCTCTCCATCGAAGAGAACCTTCAGATGGGCATGTACCTGCGCCCGAAGGACTTCGAATCACGGCTGGAACAGATCTGGGAGCTCTTTCCCGTGCTCGCCGATCGGCGCAAGCAGCGGGCCGGATCGCTCTCCGGCGGTGAGCGCCAGTCGGTCGCGATGGCGCGGGCACTCATGATGGACCCCAAGGTGCTGCTGCTCGATGAGCCGAGCGCGGGGCTCTCGCCGGTCCGACAGGACGAGACGTTCATCCGCACACGCGAGATCAACAAGACCGGCGTGACGATCATCATGGTCGAGCAGAACGCCCGCCGCTGCCTGCAGATCTGTGATCGGGGCTACGTGCTCGACCAGGGACGGAACGCTTACGAGGGCAAAGGTCGCGAACTCGCGAAGGACCCGAAGGTCATCGAGCTCTACCTCGGCACGCTCGCCGAAGACGAGGGCGCTGCCTGAGTTCTCGCAGATACGGACCGGGAGCCGGGAGCCTTATGGCTCCCGGCTCCCGGCGTTTGCTCGCGGGTCAGTCATGAGGAACCCCGCCGGAACGTGAACATGAAGGAGGGGGCGGATGCCGTGGCATCCGCCCCCTCCTTCATGTTGTCGCTTACTCTTCCGAGAGGGTCACGTCCATCGCGACGGAGCTGAACCACACCGGAACGTTGCTCGCGTCGAACTTGTAGACGCTGATCTGAGCGGACGACGGGTCATTCTGCTCGTTGAACGGTCCGATGGCCGACTTCGCCTTGTAGGCGATGTCGCTGCCGCCGTCGAGCAGAGCCTTGCACGAGGCGTAGTCGTCGCAGGACTCGCCCCCGTCCGTGCCGGACACCGCGGCCAGGTTCGCCTGGATCGTCGCCGCGTCGGTGCCGCCGCCCTTCTGAGCCGCGAGGGCGGCCAGGGTGATGGCGTCGTACGACTCCAGCGAGTACGAGAAGTCGGTCAGGTCGGCGCCCGCCGTCGACTTGTAGTAGTCGTTCAAACGACCGCGGAAGGCCTCGTCGGGGTAGTAGCCGGGAATCGTGCCCTGTGCGCCCTCGAGTGTGCCCGGGTCGAAGGTGTCGGCGTAGCTCGCGGTGTTGCCGTCCGAGAAGTAGACCTTCGTCATGTCCCAGCCCTGCGCCTGCAGTTCGGGGATGATCTTCTTCGTCTCGTCGAACGCCAGCACGACGATCGCGTCGGGAGCCGAGTCGATCGCGGCGGTCACCTCGGACGAGAACGTCTCCTGTCCGGGGGGGAACTCCGTGCCGTCGCCGGAGGCGCCGTACGTGATCTCGCCGCCGCCGTCGACGATGGTCTTCTCCACCTGGTCGCGCAGGCCGGTGCCATACGGGTCGTTGAAGACGAGGAACGCAACATTCGTGTTGCCGTCGCTCAGGATGAGGTTTCCGAGCGCAGGGCCCTGCACGCGGTCCGGCGGCGCGGTACGGAAGAAGTAGCTCGAGTACCCCGACAGAGAATCCGCTGTGTTCGCCGGCGAGATCTGCACGCGGCAGGCCTCCATCACGGTGTCGACGAAGTTCAGGGTCACACCGGACGACTCAGCACCGATCACGACCTGCGCGGTCGACGAGACGATCTCGTTGGCGGACGCCGTCGAGACGGACATGTCGGCGGCGCCACCGGAGTCGGTGACGGGGTCGACGACGACGGGCTGGTCGAGCACGCCGCCTGCGGCGTTGATGTCTTCGACCGCGAGGCCGGCGCCCGCCTCCGCCGGCGGGTTCAGGTAGGCGAGGTTGCCGGTCTGCGGCAGGATCGTCGCAATCTGAAGAGGCCCGGTGCCTGGGTCGCCGGGCGCGCAGTTCGCCGCCGGGTCGACCTTCTCTTCAGCGGTCGGAGACGCGGACTCCGACGCCGTCGGAGTGCTGCTGCTCGAACAACCGGAAAGAACGAAGGCTCCTGCTCCGACGATCGCGAGGCCGGCCAGAATCGACCGGGTTCGCGCGCTCGACGCAGCGCCACGTGTGAAGACGCTCATGTTGCTCCTTGGTATTGATGAACACGGGGCGACCTCGGGTCCCTCCCCAGTGTGTCCAAGCTCATCACCGGGGCGCTTCGGGATTGTTGCGTCTCGTTAACGCCGTGATACCAAACGGTCACGGTGCGATAACGGTCGCCGTGAATACACCCGAAGCCGCGACGCATGTACAGATCCCACGGTGGACGGGCTCGAGACACACAGCCGCGCGCTCCTCCGTGAGGATGTCGACCGGGTGCGTGTCAGCGCCGCGCATCGAGCGTGGCGTATGGGGACGCGAGCAGGGGTCGGTCGGCCGTCACGAGCGTCAGCGAATCGACGCGAGCCTGGGCGACCAGCATCCCATCGAAGGGATCGCCGTGCGGCAGCTCGATCTCGTTCAGCATGGAGAGATGACGGCGACGGATAGGCAACTCATTGAGGCTCAGCTCGTCGACGCCCTCGGCGAGTTCCCCCGGCGCGTGCGGCAGCTCGCCCTTCGCGTGCTTGAGCGCCAGTTCCCACAGGCTCGCAACGGACAGCGAAACGGCATCCGCTCGATCGATCGCATCGACAGCCCTCGCCCCCAGCCGCTCCGGCGCAAACAGCATCCACAGGAACACGTGCGAGTCAATCAGCAGTCTCATCGCGCCCCAGAGCCGCGTCGAAGTCGGAGGCGATGTCCGCATCGGATTCGATGAGCCCGTCGGAGCCGTAGTCGAAGCCCGGAACGCGACGGTCCTTCCAGACGCCAAGCCGAACCGGTCGCCGGGGCGGCACGGGAACCAGCATGACCTCGGCACGCCCGTACGCGCCGATGTAGACGACCTCGCCGTCCCGCGCCCGCTTCACCAAGCGGCTGAACTGCGACTTCGCCTCGTAGATCGACACCACATCGCTCATGCGCTCAGGGTATCAGGTCTGGTCAAGGACTGGTCAACGTGCGGTCAATCGGCACGGACGCGGGGTCAGACGAGCCCGGGCGGGGCGGCGCTGCGGCGCACGTGGCGCACCGAGTCGGCGCTCAGCACGACGAGTGCGATCCAGACCAGACCGAACCCGATCCACCTCTCCAGCGGCATCGGCTCGTGCAGGATCCACGCCCCGGTGACGAACTGCAGGATCGGGGCGACGAACTGCAGCAGACCCATCACCGTCAGCCGCGCGCGGCGCGCGCCGGCGGCGAACAGCAGCAGCGGCACGGCGGTGATGACTCCGGCCAACGGCACGAGCGCCGTGTGCCAGGGACCCTGCGTTCCCCACACGAGCCCCGTGGTGGTGGCGACGACGACCAGCTGCACGAGGGCGATCGGCGTCAGCCACAGCGATTCCAGCGTGAGCCCGCTGATCGCGTCCACTTGCGGGCCGATCTGCTTCTTCACGAGGCCGTACGTGCCGAAGCTCGCGGCGAGCGTGAGCGCGATCCACGGGAACGAGCCGTACGCGATGACGATGACGGCCACCGCGAGCCCCGCGATGCCGATCGCCACCCACTGCGCCGTGCGCAGCCGCTCGCCGAGCACGAGCACGCCCAGCAGCACCGTCACGATCGGGTTGATGAAGTAGCCGAGGCTCCCCTCGATGACGTGCCCGGTGAGGATGCCGAAGAGGAACACCTGCCAGTTCACGTAGATCAGCAGGCCCGCCACGATCGTCCAGAACACCAGACGGCGATCGCGCAGGATCGCGAAGAGCTTGCCCCACGTCCGGGTGATCGTGAGCAGGACGGCGCAGAACACGAGCGAGAACAGGATCCGCCAGACGACGATCTCCCAGGGCCCGACCGGCGCGAGCGTCAGGAAGTACAGGGGCATGAAGCCCCACAGGAAATACGCCGCGAACGCGTAGACGCCGCCGAGACGCTCCTCCGCCGCGGCCTTCGCGGTCGCCGCGGCCTCCTCGTGTGTCACGACACAAAGCCTATGACGGTCATGACGCACCGCGGGGCGCGGCGGCCCCGGCATCCTGCCATCCCTCGTCGCCGAACCGCCACGTTTCGACCGAGCCGCCACGTTTCGACCGGGCGTTTCGTAGCGGCTCGGGCGGAAGATAGCGGCTCGGCGAGCAAGGGTGGCGGGCTGGCGAGCAAGGGTGGCGGGGTGGCCGGGGTGGGGCATGACGAAAGGCCCGGATGCCGAGGCATCCGGGCCCTTCGGGATCCGCGATCAGCGGACGACGACCGCCAGGACGTCGCGCGCCGACAGGACGAGGTACTCCTCGACGCCGAACTTGACCTCGGTGCCGCCGTACTTGCTGTACAGCACGCGGTCGCCCACGGCGACGTCGAGCGGCACGCGGTTGCCGTTGTCGTCGATGCGGCCGGGACCGACGGCCACGACCTCGCCCTCCTGGGGCTTCTCCTTCGCGGTGTCGGGGATGACCAGACCACTCGCGGTGGTCTGCTCAGCCTCGACCTGCGTGATGACGATGCGGTCCTCGAGCGGCTTGATGGAAACCGACACGGTTTACCTCTTTCTTGCGGGGCGTTGCGCCATGTACTACGGAAAGACTGGTTAGCACCCACAGGGGTGGAGTGCTAACTGCAAGTCTAGGGCGCCGTTGGCACTCGTGCAACGCGAGTGCCAATCTCGCGCGGCGGAGCCTACGCTGAGGGGGTGAATCACGCCGAGCTGGCCGCCCTCCTGACGCCCGGGGGCCTGCGCCTCGTGGACGAGCTGAGCCCGATCGACGCGTCCGCGGAGGTCGCGACGACCGTCTCTCGGCTGCGCGCCGCAGGGCTCTCCCCCGACCTCGTATCGGCCGCCGTCGGCCAGGCGCGGCTACGGACGCGCGCGCGGGCGAAGTTCGGCGAGTTCGCCGACCGGATGCTGTTCACACGCGCGGGACTGGAACAGGCCACCCGCCTTGCGGTCGCCGCGCGCCACGCGGGGCGGTTCCGCGAGGCCGGCTTCGATCGGGTCGCGGATCTCGGCTGCGGCATCGGCGGCGATGCCCTCGCTCTCGCCGGCATCGGCCTGGAAGTGCTCGCGGTGGATGCCGACGAGATCACCGCGGCCCTGGCCGCGTACAACCTGGCTCCTTTCGGAGCGGCGGTCACGGTGCGGCACGCCCGGGCGGAGGAGGTCTCGCTCGACGGGATCGACGCGGTCTGGCTCGATCCCGCCCGGCGCACCGCCGGCCACAGCGAGACGACGCGCGTCGGCGCGGGCGAGTGGTCGCCGCCGCTGGAGTGGGTGTTCGAGCTGGCGGCGCGGCGGCCGGCCGGCATCAAGCTCGGCCCGGCGTTCGACCGCGCGCTCATCCCCGACGGGGCAGGGGCCGGGCC
>NZ_JBASZT010000098.1:0-7676 GCF_049661145.1 Microbacterium sp. | reverse complement strand
GCTACGCAGGGGGCGAGGGGACCACGCCGAAGGGGGCGAGGCCGGCGGCGCCGCCGTCGGCGGCGGTCAGCACCCAGATGCCCCCCGCGTGGACGGCGACGCTGTGCTCCCAGTGCGCGCCGTCGCTGCCGTCGACCGTCGTGACGGTCCAGTCGTCGTCCTCCACGAACGTCTCGTCCGACCCGCTCGTCACCATCGGCTCGATCGCGACGCACAGCCCCGGCCGGACCGCGGGACCCAGGTCGGCGACGCGGTAGTTGAACACCGTCGGACCCTCGTGCATGCGGCGCCCGATCCCGTGGCCGACGTAGTCGCGCAGGATGCCGTAGGTCGCCCCGTCGGCGGTAGCCGCCCGCTCGATGTAGCCCTGCACGGCATCGCCGATCTCACCGACGCGGGATGCCGACGCCAGGGCCGCGATGCCCGCCCACAGCGCCCCCTCGGTCACGTCCGACAGCCGCTGCCGCGTCGATGCCACCGCCTCGGCGGCACCGGACTCGCCCGGCACGACCACAGTGATGGCCGAATCGCCGTTCCAGCCCCTGAACTGCGCGCCCGCGTCGATCGACACGATGTCGCCCGCCTCGAGCACGCGTGAACCCGGGATCCCGTGGACGACCTGGTCGTTGACCGAGATGCAGGTGGTGTGCCGGTAGCCGCGCACGAGCTGGAAGTTCGACTCCGCGCCGCGCGCGACGACGACGGCGGATGCCGCGGCATCCAACTCCGCCGTGGTCACTCCGGGCGCGATCCGCTCACGCACCGCGTCGAGCGCGGCGGCGGTGATGAGTCCGGGCTCGACCATCGCACGCAGCTGCGCGGGGGTCTTGTACAGGGAGCGGCGCAGACCCATCAGGCCGGAAGCCCGTCAGACCGAGGGGGCCGAGGAGGCCGAAGCGTCCGAGGCCGCGATGCCGCGCGCGTCGAGCGCCGCGACGATCCGCGCGTACACGTCGTCGAGCGACCCGACCCCGTCGACCTCGTCCACGATCCCCCGCTCCCGGTACACGTCGAGGATCGGAGCGGTCTCGGACTCGTAGATCGAGAGCCGCTTGGCGATCGACTCGGCGTTGTCGTCGGAGCGGCCCTGCTCGGCGGCACGCAGCGACAGCCGCCGGATCGACTCCTCGCGCGGCACCGCCAGCTCGATGACGGCCGTCAGCGGCTGGTCACGCGCATCGAGGAACGTGTCGAGGTCGCCCACCTGGCCGAGATTGCGCGGGTAGCCGTCGAGCAGGAAGCCGACGCCGGCGTCGTCCTGCGTGAGCCGGTCGCGCACGATCTCGCTGGTCAGCTCGTCGGGGACGAGGTCACCGGCCTCGATGATCGCCTTGACCTTGAGACCAAGCGGGGTCCCTCCCGCGACGTTCGCGCGGAAGACGTCGCCGGTCGAGATGGCGGGGATGCCGAGTGCTTCGGCGATACGCACCCCCTGCGTACCCTTGCCGGAGCCCTGCGGGCCGATGATGAGGAGGCGAGCAGCGGTCATCGCAGCAACCCTTCGTAGTGACGCTGCTGGAGTTGCGCGTCGATCTGTTTGACGGTCTCGAGCCCGACGCCGACGATGATGAGGATCGATGCACCGCCGAAGGGGAAGTTCTGGTTAGCGCTCACGGTCGCCAGCGCGATCAGTGGCAGCAACGCGATGAGGCCCAGGTAGATCGAGCCCGGCAGCGTGATGCGCGTCAGCACGTAGTCGAGGTACTCGGCGGTGGGGCGTCCCGCGCGGATACCGGGGATGAAGCCGCCGTACTTCTTCATGTTGTCGGCGACTTCGACGGGGTTGAACGTGATGGCCACGTAGAAGTACGTGAAGCCGACGATCAGCAGGAAGTACAGCAGCATGTACAGCGGGTGGTCGCCCTTGGTGAGATAGGCCTGGATCCACGCCACCCAGCCGGGGATGTTGCCATCGGCATCCGGAGTCTGGTTGAACTGGGCGATCAGCGCCGGGATGTACAGCAGCGACGACGCGAAGATCACCGGCACGACGCCGGCCATGTTCACCTTGATCGGGATGTAGGTGTTGGTGCCGCCGAGCGTGCGCCGGCCGACCATCCGCTTGGCGTACTGCACCGGGATGCGGCGCTGCGACTGCTCGACGAACACGACGAGCGCGACGACGACGATGCCGACCGCGAGCACCAGCAGGAAGACCTCGAAGCCGCGCGCCTGCCAGATCGACCACATCGCGACGGGGAACGTCGCGGCGATCGAGGTGAAGATGAGGATCGACATGCCGTTGCCGACACCGCGCTCGGTGACGAGCTCGGCGAACCACATGATGAGGCCGGTGCCGGCGGTCAGCGTGATGATCATCAGCAGCTGCGCCCACCACACGTCGTTGGTCAGCAGCGCGTTGCACTCGGCGATCCCCGTCGTGCCGAACAGCTGACCGGAGCGGGCGACCGTGACGAGGGTCGTGGACTGCAGCAGCGCGAGAGCGATCGTGAGGTACCGCGTGTACTGCGTGAGCCGGGCCTGCCCCGCCTGCCCCTCTTTGTAGAGCGCCTCGAAGTGCGGGATCACGACACGCAGCAGCTGGACGATGATCGTCGCCGTGATGTACGGCATGACACCCAGCGCGAAGATCGACAGCTGCAGGAGAGCGCCACCGGAGAAGAGGTTCACGAGCGACAGCAGGCCCTCGCTGGCGGAGCCGGTCTGCTCCAGGCACGAAGTCACGTTCGGGAAGTCCACGAACGGGGCCGGCACGTGCGCGCCGAAGCGGTAGATGGCGATGATGCCGAGGGTGAAGGCGATCTTCCTCCGGAGATCCGGGGTGCGGAAGACCCGCGCGATGGCGCTGAACAAAGAACCCTCCAGGGCTTTCCTGCAGTGGGAGTACCGGTGTCTGAAAAGACACCATCTCCCAGAGTACGGCAACAGGGGCCGGAGGCTCCCCTCCGGCCCCTGCCGTGGAATTACTTGATCTTGCCGCCCGCGGCGAGGATCTTCTGCTCGGCCGAACCCGAGACCTTGTCGACGGCCACGGTGAGCTTGACCGAGATGTCGCCGGTGCCGAGCACCTTGACCTTCTCGTTCTTGCGCACGGCGCCCTTCGCGACGAGGTCGCTGACGGTGACATCGCCGCCGGAG
The DNA here is from genome assembly GCF_049661145.1 of Microbacterium sp. Lineage (GTDB taxonomy): Bacteria > Actinomycetota > Actinomycetes > Actinomycetales > Microbacteriaceae > Microbacterium. Next base: position 4,577 of record NZ_JBASZT010000098.1, on the reverse strand, counting down.
GGGTACAGCTCGGCGAGCTTGTCGAGGTTGACCACCTGGTACTCCACGCGGAACGGGTTCTTGAACCCGCGCAGCTTCGGGGTACGCATGTGCAGCGGCATCTGGCCGCCCTCGAAGCCGACCTTCACCTGGTAACGGGCCTTGGTGCCCTTGGTGCCGCGGCCCGCGGTCTTGCCCTTGGAGCCCTCACCGCGACCGACGCGGGTCTTGGCGGTGTTGGCGCCGGGGACCGGGCGCAGGTGGTGGACCTTGAGCACACCCGGGCGGGATGCCGCGGCATCCGCCTTCTTCGCGGCATCCTTCTTCGCGGCGGGCGCCTTCTCAGCGTCCTTCTTCTTCTCGGCCTTCTCAGCCATTAGTCGATCTCCTCAACCTTGACGAGGTGGGCGACGGTCGCAACGTACCCGCGCGTCTGCGCGTCGTCGGGACGGACGACGCTGTCGCCGATCCGCTTCAGACCGAGCGAACGCAGCGTGTCGCGCTGGTTCTGCTTCTCGCTCACCTTGGACTTGACCTGGGTCACCTTCAGACGCTCGGCCATCAAGCACCTCCCTTTGCAGCGGCCGCGGCGTCGGCCTCGGCACGGATCAGACGAGCGGGAGCCACCTGGTCGAAGTCGAGACCACGACGGGCGGCGACCGCGCGGGGCTCCTCGAGCTGCTGCAGCGCCTCGACCGTCGCGTGCACGATGTTGATCGTGTTCGACGACCCGAGGGACTTCGAGAGCACGTCGTGGATGCCGGCGCACTCGAGCACGGCGCGCACCGGACCGCCGGCGATGACGCCGGTACCGGCGGCGGCCGGACGCAGCAGCACGACACCGGCGGCGGCCTCACCCCGCACCGGGTGCGGGATGGTCAGGCCGGCACGCGGCACGCGGAAGAAGTTGCGCTTGGCCTCTTCGACACCCTTCGAGATGGCGAGGGGGACCTCACGCGCCTTGCCGTAGCCGACGCCGACGAGACCGTTGCCGTCGCCCACGACGACCAGCGCCGTGAAGCTGAAGCGACGGCCGCCCTTGACGACCTTCGACACGCGGTTGATCGTCACGACGCGCTCGAGGAACTGGCTCTTCTCGGCGTCGCGCGAACCGCGGTCGCGGTTGGGGTTGCGCTCGCGACCGCCACGACGGGGCTCGCGGGCCTCGCGCTCGACCGGAGCGGAAGCCGGAGCTTCTGCGGTCACTTCATTCTCCTGAGTTGTAGTTGCATCGCTCACAGGTTCAGACCTCCCTCGCGGGCGCCGTCGGCGATCGCCGCGACACGTCCCGCGTAGCGGTTGCCACCGCGGTCGAACACGACATCCGACACACCGGCGGCCTTCGCGCGCTCGGCGACCAGCTCGCCGACCTTGCGGGCCTTGGCGGTCTTGTCACCGTCGAACGTGCGCAGGCCCTCTTCGAGGGTCGATGCGGAGGCCACGGTGTGGCCCTTGCTGTCGTCCACGAGCTGGACGAAGACGTGGCGGGCGGAGCGGGTGACGACCAGGCGCGGACGCGCCTCGGTGCCGACGACCTTCTTGCGAAGGCGGGCGTGACGACGCGAACGCGCGTCGGACTTCGACTTCACGGCCATTTTACTTACCAGCCTTTCCGGCCTTGCGGCGGACGACCTCGCCCGCGTAGCGCACACCCTTGCCCTTGTACGGCTCGGGCTTGCGGATCTTGCGGATGTTCGCGGCGGCCTCACCGACGGCCTGCTTGGAGATGCCGCTGACGGTGAGCTTGTTGTTGCCCTCGACGGTCAGCGTGATGCCGGCCGGCGCCTCGACGAGCACGGGGTGCGAGAAGCCGAGCGCGAACTCGACCGCCGAACCCTTCTGCGCGACGCGGTAACCGGTGCCGACGACCTCGAGGCCCTTGGAGTAGCCCTGGGTCACGCCGATGATGTCGTTGTTGATGAGGGTGCGGGTCAGCCCGTGCAGCGAACGCGACTCGCGCTCGTCGTCGGGACGGGTGACCACGACCTGACCCTCCTCGACGGTGACCTCGATGGGCTTGGCGACGGAGAGCTTCAGCTCGCCCTTGGGGCCCTTGACGGCGACGTCCTGGCCGTCGACCGAAACGGTGACGCCGGCGGGGATGTCGATGGGAAGACGTCCGATTCGTGACATGTCAGATCACCACACGTAGGCGAGGACTTCCCCACCCACGCCCTTCTGCTCGGCCTGACGGTCGGTGAGAAGACCGGAGGAGGTGGACAGGATCGCAACTCCCAGGCCGCCGAGCACCTTGGGCAGCTCGGTCGACTTCGCGTACACGCGAAGACCGGGCTTGGAGACGCGCTTGATGCCGGCGATCGACCGCTCGCGATTCGGGCCGTACTTGAGGTTCAGGGTGAGGGTCTCGCCGACGCGGGCGTCGGAGACCTGCCACGACGAGATGTAGCCCTCCTGCTGGAGGATCTCGGCGATGTGGGTCTTGAGCTTGGAGCTCGGCAGCGACACGGAGTCGTGATGCGCCGAGTTCGCGTTGCGCAGCCGGGTCAGCATGTCAGCGACCGGGTCTGTCATCGTCATTTCTTGGTTTCCTTTGTTCAGTGGTTTCGGATGCCGTTACGCGACAGCCGACCTTCCGGTTGCTCGATCACCAGCCGGTGATCGAGTGCCCCGCCGGAGGCGGGGTGTATCGAGATCACTCGGTCTTGAAGGGGAAGCCCAGGTGGCGCAGCAGCGACCGGCCCTCGGCATCCGTCTTCGCGGTCGTGACGACCGTGATGTCGAAGCCGCGGACGCGGTCGATCTTGTCCTGGTCGATCTCGTGGAAGACCGCCTGCTCCTGCAGACCGAACGTGTAGTTGCCGTTGCCGTCGAACTGCTTCGCGGACAGGCCACGGAAGTCGCGGATGCGGGGCAGCGACAGGTTCACGAGCCGGTCGAGGAACTCCCACGCGCGGTCGCCGCGGAGGGTGACGTGCGCGCCGATGGCCTGACCCTCGCGCAGCTTGAACTGCGCGATGGACTTACGGGCCTTCGTGACGACGGGCTTCTGACCGGTGATCTTGGTGAGGTCGTCTACCGCACCGTCGATCACCTTGGAGTCGCGAGCAGCCTCGCCGACACCGGTGTTGACGACGACCTTGACGATCCCGGGGATCTGCATGACGTTGCCGTAGCCGAACTCGTCCTGCAGCGCCTTCTTGATCTCGTCGTTGTACTTCTGCTTCAGGCGGGGCTGGACTCGTGTCGAAGGCGAGCCTTCGGCCGCAGGGCCAGCCGCCGCGACAGTTATCGTGCTCATCAGAGGTCCTTACCGCTCTTCTTCGCGTAGCGCACGCGGACGTTGCGCTTCACGCCTTCCTTCGTCTGCTCCTCGACGCGGTGACCGACGCGGGTCGGCTTCTTGGTCGAGGGGTCGACGAGGGCGACGTTGGAGATGTGGATCGGGGCTTCCATCGTCTCGATGCCGCCCGTCTTGGTGCCGCGCTGGGACTGGCCAACGCGGTTGTGCTTCGTGACGTAGTTCACGCCCTGCACGATCACACGGTCCTGCTCGGCGAGGACCTCGAGCACGGTGCCCTGCTTGCCGCGGTCGCCGCCCTTGTCCTGCTTCTTGCCAGTGATGACCTGAACGAGGTCACCCTTCTTGATCTTGGCCATGCTTCAGATCACCTCCGGGGCGAGCGAGACGATCTTCATGAACTTCTTGTCGCGAAGCTCACGGCCGACCGGCCCGAAGATGCGGGTGCCGCGGGGCTCCCCGTCGTTCTTCAGGATGACGGCGGCGTTCTCGTCGAACTTGATGTAGGAACCGTCGGCACGACGGGTCTGCTTGACGGTGCGGACGATGACGGCCTTGACGACGTCGCCCTTCTTGACGTTTCCGCCCGGGATCGCGTCCTTGACGGTCGCCACGATGATGTCGCCCAGTCCGGCATAGCGGCGGTTGGAACCGCCGAGCACGCGGATCGTGAGCAACTCCTTGGCGCCGGTGTTGTCGGCGACCTTGAGGCGGGACTCGGTCTGGATCATTTCTTACTTCGCCTTCTCGAGGATCTCGACCAGGCGCCACCGCTTGGTGGCGCTCAGCGGCCGGGTCTCGTTGATGAGCACGAGGTCGCCGATGCCGGCGGTGTTCGCCTCGTCGTGGGCCTTGACCTTCGACGTGCGGCGGATGACCTTGCCGTACAGCGGGTGCTTCACGCGGTCCTCGACCTCGACGACGATGGTCTTGTCCATCTTGTCGCTGACGACGTAGCCGCGACGCGACTTGCGGTAGCCGCGGGCCTCGGCGTCGCGCACATCGTGCGCGGCGTGCTCGGTCGCCACGACCTCTTCGGTCTTCTTCGTGGTGGCCATCACTCAGCCTCTTCCTTGGGGGCCTCGTCGGTGGAGGCCTTGTCGGCATCCGCCTTCTTGGCCTTCTTCTTCTTGGTCGCGACCTCGGCGGGTGCGGGCGTGGCACGGATGCCGAGCTCGCGCTCACGGATCACGGTGTACAGCCGCGCGATGTCGCGCTTGACCGCACGGATGCGGCCGTGGCTGTCGAGCTGGCCGGTGGCCGACTGGAAGCGCAGGTTGAACAGCTCTTCCTTGGCCTTGCGCAGCTCCTCGACGAGGCGCTGGTCCTCGAACGTGTC
>NZ_JBASZT010000097.1:0-2619 GCF_049661145.1 Microbacterium sp. | reverse complement strand
GCGCGGCAGGCCGCAGGCGCTGCCGACGCCCCGTTGTCTCGGCGCGAGGCGGAGGTCGCGCGGCTCGTCACTCGCGGGGCATCCAACCGGACGATCGCCGAGGAACTCTATCTCTCCGGGCGGACCGTCGAGCAGCACGTCAGCAGCGCGCTCCGCAAGCTCGGCCTACCCAACCGCGCGGCTTTGGCGGCATGGATGATCCGGCGCGACGCTGAGTCACGGAAGGCTTTCGCGTCGCGACCCGGACCGTGAGTCGACAGACACCCGTTGCTGGTGCCGGTGGTGGGAGTCGAACCCACACGCCCTTTCGGGCAACCGAGTTTGAGTCGGTCGCGTCTGCCATTCCGCCACACCGGCGCACGCGAGGCGATTCTCGCGCGTCCCGGGATTGACCATACCGTAGGATTCAAAGGTGACTGAGCAGGAACAGACCGCGGGCCCCGGGCCCGCTTCGGCATCCGCCCCGCGACGCGTCGTCGTCGCCGAGGACGAGTCGTTGATCCGGCTGGATATCGTCGAGATCCTCCGGGACAACGGGTTCGACGTGGTCGGCGAGGCCGGAGACGGCGAGACGGCGGTGCAACTGGCGACCGAGCTGCGACCGGACCTCGTCATCATGGACGTCAAGATGCCTGTGCTCGACGGCATCAGCGCGGCGGAGCGACTCAGCAAGAGCCACATCGCCCCCGTCGTCCTGCTGACGGCGTTCAGCCAGAAGGAGCTCGTCGAGCGCGCCAGCGAGGCCGGTGCGCTCGCGTACGTCGTCAAGCCCTTCACGCCGAACGACCTGCTTCCGGCGATCGAGATCGCCCTCGCGCGGTACGAGCAGATCATCACGCTCGAGGCCGAGGTCGCCGACATGGTCGAGCGGTTCGAGACCCGCAAGCTCGTCGATCGCGCCAAGGGCCTGCTCAACGAGAAGATGGGCCTGACCGAGCCCGAGGCCTTCCGTTGGATCCAGAAGGCGTCGATGGACCGTCGCCTCACGATGCAGGATGTCGCGAAGGCGATCATCGAGCAACTCTCGCCCAAGAAGTCCTGACCCTCCCGCGAGACCCGCTCGCTGGGTCGAGACCCGCCGATTGTTGCAGGGGTCTCGACCCACACGGGCGGTCTCGCGGGTCAGCGCGCGGTCAGAGGTCGCGGATCAGGTTCGTGATGCGGATCGTCGAGCAGCGGCGACCCTGCTCGTCTGTGACCGCGATCTCGTGCACCGTGAGGCTGCGCCCCAGATGCACGGGCGTGCACACGCCCGTCACGATACCGCTCGTGGCCGAGCGCGTGTGCGTCGCGTTGATGTCGACGCCGACGGCGAGCCGACCCGCGCCGGCGTGCAGGTTCGCGGCCATCGACCCGAGTGACTCGCCGAGCACGACGTAGGCACCGCCGTGGAGCAGCCCCACCGGTTGCGTGTTGCCCTCGACGGGCATCGTCGCGACGGAGCGCTCGATCGAGAATTCGGTGAACTCGATGCCCATCTTCTCGGCGAGTGCACCCATGCCGCGGCGACGGGCCCAGTCCAGTGCATCGGTGTTCTCGGCCGGATTCGCGGGGAGGTTCTCAGCGCTCATGGTCCACCTTCGGATGCGCACGGTATGGGGAATCGATGCAGACGATCGGGTGTCGGCACCCGCGCCTAAGCTTGCAGGGTGACGGACTCCGCAAAGCCTACCCTCCTCGTCGTGGACGGCCATTCGCTCGCCTACCGCGCCTTCTTCGCCCTTCCCGTCGACAACTTCACGACCAAAGACGGTCAGCACACCAACGGCATCTACGGCTTCCTGTCGATGTTCGTGAACCTCGTCAAGGCCGAGAAGCCGACACACCTCGCCGTCGCGTTCGACACCTCCCGGCACTCGTTCCGCACCGACCAGTATGCCGAGTACAAAGCCAACCGCTCGGAGTCTCCCGCAGAGTTCAAGGGGCAGATCCCGCTTCTGCAGGAGTGCCTCGCAGCCATGAGCGTCCCAGTGCTGACGAAGGAGGGCATCGAGGCGGACGACATCCTCGCAACTCTCGCGACGGCCGGCGCGGCAGAAGGCTTCGACGTGCTGGTGTGCTCCGGCGACCGTGACACGATCCAGCTCGTCACCGACGAGGTGACACTGCTCTACCCGAGCGTTCAGGGCGTGTCGCAACTGAAGCGCTACACGCCCGACGCCGTCGTCGAGAAGTACGGGCTGCCGCCGGTGAACTACCCCGACATCGCGGCGCTCGTCGGTGAAACGAGCGACAACCTGCCCGGCGTGCCCAAGGTGGGCGAGAAGACCGCCGTGAAGTGGCTGAACCAGTGGGGAAGCCTCGACGCGCTGCTTCAGAACGCCGACAAGGTCACCGGCGTCGTCGGGGGCAACCTGCGCGAGCACCTCGACGACGTGCGGCGCAACCGTTCCCTGAACACCCTGGTGCGCGACGTCGACCTGGGGATCTCGCCGACCGACTTGGTGGTGCAGCCGATCGATGCGCAGGCGGTGCGCGACATCTTCGCCCGACTCGAGTTCCGTACGCTCCTGCCCCGCGTGTTCGACGCGGTCGGGATCGACGCGCAATCCACCGCCCACGCCGGCGCTGCGCCCTCCGTCGCCGCGCCGTCCCCGGCAGAAGTGGATGCCGCCGGTG
>NZ_JBASZT010000096.1:0-4364 GCF_049661145.1 Microbacterium sp. | reverse complement strand
GGCCGCAGATCGTCCAGCCCGTGCCGAGCGCAGTCGCCTACCTGCGCGAAGCCCTCGCTGCGCCGGGCCCGCCGGGGGTCCCCGCCGTCGCGGTCTGATCGACGAGAGCCTCCATCGTCCGCAGCCGCCCCTGCTCGGCGTGAGTGAACGCGCACGCCTCGGCGAGGCGCGGATTGCCCGCGGCGATCGCGCTCACGAGCGCCTGATGCTCGGCGTGCCGCACCGCCGGGGCGCTCGCGATCGTGATTGCGCTCAACCGGTCGCTGCGGTCCTGCAACGGAGCGAACGTGCGCTCGAACAGCGCATGACCCGCCAGCGCGGTGATCGCACGGTGAAGCTCGGCGTTGGCGTGGTCGAGCCCCGCGCTGTCGTCGGTCGCGATCGCCTGCGCCGCGGCGGCGAGCGCACGCTCCAACGGCTCGGGACTCGCTCCCGCCGCCACTCGCAGCGCCGCCGCCCGCGCGGCGACCGGTTCGAGCGCGGCGCGCAGATCGTACAGCTCCTCGGCATCCGCACTCGTCACGGCGGTGACCACAGCGGTGCGCCGCGGCGCGAGTCGGATGAATCCCGTGAACTCGAGCCGATTGATCGCCGCCCGGATCGGGGCGCGCGATACGCCGAACTCCGCCGCGATCTCGCGCTCGGTCAGCCCCGTGCCGGGTGCGTATCTGCCCGAGACGATGCCCTGGCGCAACCGCTGATACACACTCTCCGAGAGCACCTCGGCCGAGTCGTCGTCGGGATCGCGCGGACCGGGCATGCCTCCAGCCTACGGTGGGTGGTGCCGGGGTGCGCCGCGTCGGCACCGGCGTCTCCGAGCACCGATAGCCTGAACCGATGGGCTCCGCGGGTGACGACGAACGAAGGCGACTCACCCGGATGCCGAGGCAGGGTGCGATCGTCGCCGTCCTCGCGATCGCGGGGTTGTGCTCGTCGTTCATGTTCACGCTCGTCGTGCCGATCCAGGCGAAGCTGCCCGAACTGCTCGACGCCGACCGCGAGGACACCGCGTGGGTCGTCACCGCGACCCTCCTCGCCGCCGCCGTCGTGACCCCCATCGCCGGGCGTCTCGGCGACATGTACGGCAAACGCCGCGTCGTGCTGGCGCTGATCGCGGCGCTGGTCGTCGGGTCCGTGATCGCGGCGCTGTCGACGGGACTGCCGGGCCTCGTCGTCGGTCGCGCGCTGCAGGGCGCCGTCGTCGGCGTCATCCCGCTGGGCATCTCCATCCTGCGCGACGTGCTCCACGAAGACAGGGTGGATGCCGCGATCGCCCTCATCAGCGCGACGCTCGGCGTCGGCGGCGCCCTCGGGCTCCCGCTCAGCGCGCTGGTCACGGAGCGCGCCGACTGGCACGGCCTGTTCTGGATGGCCGCCGGACTCGGCACCGTCGTCTTCGCCCTCGTCCTGTGGATCGTGCCGGTGAGCGTGCTGCGCACCGCGGGGCGCTTCGACTACGTGGGGGCAGCGGGACTCGCGGTGGGCCTGCTCGGCATCCTGCTCGCGATCTCGCGCGGCGATCAGTGGGGATGGACCTCGCCCGCAACCCTCGGCTGCGGACTCGGCGGCATCGCCGTGCTGCTCATGTGGGGCTGGTTCGAACTGCGGATCGCCGAGCCGCTGCTCGACCTGCGGGTCGCGGCCCGCCGCCCCGTGCTGCTGACGAACCTCGCGTCGGTCGCGATGGGGTTCTCGCTGTTCTCCTCGAACGTGTCCTATCCGCAACTGCTCGAGCTGCCACCGCCGGCCGGGCTCGGGCTGCCGCTGCTGGCGGCGAGCCTCGTGATCATGCCATCGGGCCTCGTGATGATGGTGCTCTCGCCGTTCTCCGGCCGCATGGCGCACACCGTCGGGCCGCGCCGCCTGCTCGTGTTCGGGGCGATCGCGCTCGTCGCGGCATACTCCTTCAGTCTCGTGCTCGCGACCGAGATCTGGCACATCCTCGTCGCGAACCTGCTGATCGGCGTGGGGATCGGGTTCGGCTACGCCGCCATGCCCATGCTCATCATGCGGTCGGTGCCGCAGAGCGAGACCGGCGCGTCGAACGGCCTCAACGCGCTGTTCCGCTCGCTCGGCACGAGCATCGCCGCCGCCGTGGTCGGCGCGGTGCTCGCGAGCATGTCGACCGTGCAGGACGGGATGCAGGTGCCCACGGCATCCGCGTTCCGGGTCTCCTTCTTGTTGGGACTGGCCGCGGCGGTCATCGCGCTCGTGGTGGCGGCGTTCATCCCGCAGCGGCCCGCCGAAGAGGAGCATCCGGCCCTGCCGGAGGGCGTCTGATCGGGACCTCGGCCCTGGTCTACCGCGCGTGGTCGTCCCCGTACGCCTCCCCGTATTCCTCCCCATACTCCTCGAGGGCCGAGCGGATGTCGGTGCGCCCGAAGTCGTCTCCGACGAACAGCAGCGGCTCGTCGCGGACGTACGCGAGCGCGTAGCTGTAGGTGTCACCGAGGTTGAGGCGGGCGGGGTGGCCCGTGCCGCGGCCGTACGAGATATGCGCGCTGCTCGCGACGTCGGCCTGCTCAAGATCGAAAGGGGTGACTCCGAGACGAAACTGGCGAATGATCCCTTCGAGCCGACGCACGCCGCCAGACCCTGCCTTGGACCGAGCGACCATCCGGGCCTCGACGAGGATCGGCGCGGGGATCTGGCCTCCATACTCGCCCAGGAGCTCGAAGATCCGCTCGGATCCCGGCTCCAGGAGGAGTGCCGAGATGAGCGCCGAGCTGTCGACGATCACTTCGGCAGGCCCATGTCGTCGTACAGCCAGTCACCGTGATTGCGCATCGCCTCACGCTGCTCGGGCGTCGTCTCGGCGACGAACTCCTGCGCGATTCTCTTGGCCGCTGCGATACGCCGCTCGACCTCTTCGGGCGGAAACTTCGCCGGCGGCCTCCGCCGACCGGTGGGGGTGCTGGTGCGCTGCAACTCGTCGAGGCGGCGACGCACGGCATCCTCCACGGCGCTCGTCTGACTCATGCCGGTCAGCGCGGCCAGCTCGCGCACGAGCGCGTGCGTCCGCTCGTTCTTGATGTTGAGGCTCATAACGCGATTCTACCGTGGTAGATGTCAGAATGGTAGACTCTACCGCATCCGGATGCCGCGGCATCCTCCCCCAGCGTCGCAACGACGTCGCCCAGGCCGCGATGGCAGAATGAATCAATGCCTCCCGTGCACAGTCCCCACCTGCCGGCCGATCATGCGTGTCTCATCGTGCACGGCAGCGACAAGCCCGGGATCGTCGCCGCCGTCTCAGCGATGATCACCGGAATCGGCGGGAACATCGTCGCGTTCGACCAGTTCTCCGACGATCACCGCGGCGGCGCCTACTTCCAGCGGGTCGTGTTCCACCGCCCCGACTTCGCCGCCGACCGGCCCGCGATCGAGGCGGACATCGCGTCGACGCTGACGGGTTTCGAGCTGGAGTGGGAGCTCACCGACCAGTCGGTGCCCAAGCGCATGGCGATCCTCGCGTCGAAGCAGGACCACTGCCTGCTCGACCTGCTGTGGCGGCATCGCCGGGGTGACCTGCCGGTGACGATCCCGATGGTGGTCTCCAACCACACGACGACGGCGGAGGACGTGCGCAGCTTCGGCGTGCCGTTCTTCCACGTGCCGTCGGTCGCCGGCCCCGACAAGTCGGAGTCCGAGGCGGAGATCCTCCGCCTGCTGGTGGGGAACGTCGACTTCGTCGTGCTGGCGCGGTACATGCAGATCCTGTCGCCGCAGTTCCTCGAGCGGCTCGGGGTGCCGGTGATCAACATCCACCACTCGTTCCTGCCCGCGTTCATCGGCGCCGAGCCGTACCGGAAGGCGAAGGAGCGCGGCGTCAAGCTCATCGGTGCGACGTCGCACTACGTCACGAGCGACCTCGACGAGGGTCCCATCATCGAGCAGGACACCATCCGCGTGACCCACGGCGACACCGTGCACGAACTCGCCCGCCGCGGCGCCGACGTCGAGCGTCAGGTGCTTTCGCGTGCCGTGCTGTGGCACGCGCAGGACCGCGTCATCCGCCACGGCAACCACACGATCGTGTTCTGACCCGCGGCCTTCTGACCCGCGGCCTTCTGACCCGCGGGGACGCCGTGCCCGGTGATCCCGCGAGACCGCCTCCCTGGGTCGAGACCTCACGAAACGGCGTGGGGTCTCGACCCGCACGCGCGGTCTCGCGGAACGAGCGGAACGAGCGGCGCGGGCGGCGCGAGCGGCGCGGCGGCTCAGTACACGTACTCCATGAGGTCGGCGCCGAGCGCGCGGAACGCCTCGTGCGCGCGCACGCGATGCGCGATCGACAGGTCGTCGAAGCAGACGATCAGCGCATAGGCGGCGCCGGCGCGCGGGCCCGCGAGCACGCCGGCCTC
>NZ_JBASZT010000095.1:0-4906 GCF_049661145.1 Microbacterium sp. | reverse complement strand
TGAGTCGGAAGCAGTCGACGATGGTGCGCTCTGCGGAGTAGATCGCGGCGCTGAGCCTTCCTCCGATGTCTGCGTGTTCGCGTCCGATCTGGAAGGTGGTCGGGTCGAAGCTGTGCCAGTTCACGTGTGCGAGCCCCGCGGGATGCCGTGTGCCGCGTGGCAGCGCGATGTCGGAGGCGAAGGGGATCGCGTCGCTGAGGTCGTGGTACACGAGCGCGCTCATCAGGCAGAGTGTCGCGTCCTCATGGGTCGCGGTTGCCGCCGCCAGGGCGGTGAAGCCCAAGGGGGGCGTGCGCCAGCGGTACGAGCGGTGGTGACCTTGCAGGGTGTTGAGATTCGTTCTCGGAGCCGCCGTCCGGTCAGCGGATGACAAGCTCGGCGCTTGTCACGTTGCGGTGCGATGCTGCCACGCAACGAGCGGAGACTGGACACTTATGGAGCGTAACTGTCCAGCGTCGGCTAGGATGACTTCATGCGCGACACGCTGACCATCAATCCGGCGAACCTGTCGGACACGGACTGGAGCGCGATCCAGTCCTTCCTCAACGACGCCCGCGAGGCTGGGGCCGTGGTCGAGCTGTCGCAGCGGACCGATGCGATGAGCCCGGCGGAATTCGCGCGTCGGCTCAGCACGTCACGTGCGACTGTGCTCCGTCGCATCGCCGACGGCACCATCAAGGCGACCAAGGTCGGCACGCATCACCGGATCCCCGAGGCCGAGTTCCAGCGGTTCTCGCACCAGCAGATGGTGCGGATGGCTAAGGCGATGGCGCCGGAGATCGAAGCCGAGCTCTTCGGTGCATGAGCTTGTCCTCTTCCTGGATGCCAACGTCCTCGCCCAGCCCGTCACTCGCACCCTGCTGATCGCGGGTAGCCGGATCGAGGGCCTCGTCGTCGCCTGATCTGCGCATGCCGAGTCCGAGGCCGAGCGGCATCTGCCGGCGAAGGCGCTGTCGATCGCGGCGCTCCGCGAGCTGCTCGACTTCGAGCGTTCCCGGACCGGCGCCCCGATCGACGACCTGCTCACCCTGTCGGTTGGTGACCGCCAGATCCTCGCCGACGCCGTTGAAGCGGAAGCGTCGTTCATCATCACGACCGATGTCGACGACTACGCGGACGAAGACCTCGCAAGCTACGACCTGAGCGCCGTCAATCCCGACTACTTTATGGGCCTGCGCTTCGGTGCGGATGCCTATCGGGGGGAGCGGAACAGCTCGCCCGCGGGACCGGCCGACCGCCGCGGACACCCGCGGACGTGCATCGAATGCTCGGACGGCGGCACCCGCGCCTGACCTCGCGGTTCTCGGATCTCTACGACACGGCTCCGCTGCCGGCTGACGCCGACCAGCCCGCCGAACTGTTCCGAGGCGTGGTCTGCATCCTCTGCGGCGAACTGCTGGAGTCCGGCGACGAACGGCTGACGGGCATCCACGGCTCACACGAGTAACGCCGCTGCCGGGAGCAGGAGCGGATGACGATCCTGCACGCGAAGAACCGGCTCGGGAACATCTGCCCGTACTTCATCCGCCTTGGCCGCAACAACGGCCGCACCGACTGCGACATGCCCTACGCGCCCGTCGACCGGGTCGATCTACGAGCGCTGCGATGACCAGAACAAGCGGCTAGCGAACCAGACGTTCTTCACCCGCATCTACCTGGGCGAAGGCGGGGAACTCACCGCCGACACCGCGGCACCATTCGCGACGATCCTCGACGACGACACCAAGCAGCAAGCCATCGCCTGGGCCGAAAACCACACGTCCCCGACCAAGGGGAACGCCGTCGCAACCGAAGACCTGTTTCATCAGGCCCGTGTTACAACGTCGATCATTGCGTGCCCCAACGTGGACAAAACTGTATCCTCGTTCGCCACCCTCAGATCGTTGAGGGTCTGTCAACTTAACGGTGTAACTGGGTTGTTGTTGGTTAGCGTTGGTGGGCGCTGAGGCGCCCGTCGAAGGTGATGTCGAAGGCGTTGAGTGCTTGCTTCCAGCGTTGCGTCCATCGGGATCTGCCTCTCCCGGTGGGGTCGAGGGCCATCACGGCGAGGTAGACGCATTTGAGCGCGGCCTGCTCGTTCGGGAAGTGCCCGCGAGCTTTGACGGCCTTACGGATGCGGGCGTTGACGGACTCGATCGCGTTGGTCGTGCACACGATCCGGCGGATCTCCCGGTCGAACTGCAGGAATGGCACGAACTCGGCCCACGCGTTGTTCCACAGCCTGACGATCGCGGGATACTTACCGCCCCATTCCTCAGCGAACTCGAGGAAGCGTTCTTCTGCCTGCTCGACAGTCGCGGCCTGGTAGACAGGCTTGAGGGCGCGAGAGATCGCGTCCCAGTCCTGCCTGGACGCATACCGGAAGCTGTTGCGCATCAGGTGCACGATGCAGGTCTGCACGATCGTCTGCGGCCACACGTTCGCGACCGACTGGGGGAGTTCGCGCAGCCCGTCGCACACGAGCATGAGCACGTCCTCGACACCGCGGTTCTTGATCTCGGTGAGGACCTGCTGCCAGTACTTCGCGCCCTCCCCGCCGTCGCCTGCCCACAGGCCGAGGATGTCACGGTTCCCCTCGGTCGTAACGGCGAGGGCGACGTAGATGGGCCGGTTCGCGACCTGCCCGTCCCTGATCTTCACGTGGATCGCGTCGATGAACACGACCGGATACACCGGATCCAGAGGCCGGTTCTGCCACTCCGCCATCCCGTCAAGCACCTTGTCAGTGATCGTCGAGATCGTCGTCTTGGACACCTCCGACCCATACACGTCAGCGAGGTGCGCGCTGATGTCCCCGTGGGTCATCCCACGAGCTGACAACGACAGCACGACGTCCTCGATCGACCCGAGGCGGCGCTGCCGCTTCGCGACGATCACCGGCTCGAACGTCCCAGCACGGTCCCTGGGCACGTCGATCTCGATCGGGCCGGCCTTGGAGATCACCGTCTTCGACCGCTTCCCGTTGCGAGCGTTCTGGCCCGAAGAGCCGCCCTTCTCGTGCTTGTCATAGCCGAGGTGATCGGTCAGCTCGCCCTCCAGCGCGGACTCCACGACGAGCTTGGTCAGCTGCGCGAGCAGCCCGCCCTCACCATCGATCGCGACGCCGCTACCTCGCGCGCCGGCCACCAACTGCTCCACCAGCCCACGGTCAACGACCGGCGCCACCGGTGCTCCTACTGCCACGCCCTGCTCCTGCTCAACGACCGCCTCGACGGCCGAAACTACCTGCGTACTCATATGTCACTCCTGAATCGGAGTTACACCGAAAACCGTACAGTCCCATCGTTGATTTTACGCGGTCGTGGGGCGGGTGGGGGCCTTCCTGAATCCAGTGTATCTGTGCCTCGGAGTGATGTTCGGGGGCCGGTGGTGACGCCGATTGAGACGGCTGTAACACCGTTCACACGGGAGGCGCTTCCGGGGATGATCGCGGACTACGAGGGCGGTGCTTCGTTGATCTCGATCGCGAAAGCTCACCGGTTAGGTAAGGCGGCTGTTAGCCGTTCGCTTTCGGAAGCGGGTGTGCGGATTCGTCGGCAGAGCATCGACACGGATCAGGTTGCTCAGGTAGTAGGTGCGTACCTGGAAGGGCGGACGGTCCGCGAGATTGCGGCCGATCTCGGGGTTGGTCACTCGACCGTGTGGCGGGTCGTGAAGGCGTCGGGAGTCGAGTTGCGGCCGAATGCTCGACGAGTGGGCCGGCGTTCACAGTGAGTCATCTGGCCAGCCCATCTCGATTGATCTGGTAGGCGGTGCCTGCGGCTACCAGGAGATACGCGGGGCGGAGTATCAGGGAATGTCCGAGGGCACCCAGGTTCCACAGGGCAGCGACTCGTCAGTCTCTACTGTTTGGCTGAGTCGCGCATCTACTGATCAGTAGATGAGGGGTGGAGTCAAGAGGGTTGGTGGTCGGCGCTGCCTGTCTCGGTTTCCTTCCAGGTCCGCGAGTTTGGATCCCAGGTCTGGTCGCCAACGCGGCCCACGAGCACGGGCTCGACGAAGTTCGTGCACGTTCGGAGCAGTTCGCTGAGGTTTGCTGGTGTGGATTGTTCGAGTCGCTGTTTCTTCCGCCAAACCTCCCATTTGCGTTGCGCGATGGCTGGCATCCCAGCGAGCAGGGGCTCAAAGGGCTCGATGGCGACGTGGCGGTAGCGGGCGACGACGGTGACGGCTTCTTGGAGGGTTGGTCCGTCGATGGGCCGGGTGCGGGCGATGGCGGCGATGTCGGTGAAGTCTCGCCAGCGGGTGTTCTGGTCGCCGCGTTCGATTGCGGTGACGATCTTCTCTGCGAGCACCATGTGGTCGGGGTATCCCCGGAGTCGGAGCTCGCCGCCGAGGAGGCGGGGGAGAACAGCTTCGGTCGGGGCGGGCCAGATCGGGTCGCCGAAGTTTACGTCGATGTGGAGTGCGACGTGGGCTGTGGCCAGTCGCGCGGTGACCTTGACGCGCACGCCGTTGTAGTCGGCGTCGTCTCGGATGGGTTCTCCCTGGACGGAATCGGGATCGAACTGCAGGCCGTCGTCGACGTCAACAGTGAGGATGCTCCTAACTCGTTGCTCGACCTCGGGGATATCGTTGGGGAATCCGTCGGCGGCGAGATCGATGTCCCTGGTGGGGCGGCGCTCGGCGAAGGCGGCCATGAGCACTCCGCCTTTCAGGACGAAGTCGGTCGCGAACTCGGATGCGGCGAGGCGGGCGAGGAACCCTTCCAAAGCGTAGAGGGTGATGTACTCCGCGGGGTCGCGGTGTTGGCGTCGGGCGAGGTTGCGCAGATCGTTATACGCGCGCCCCGCGGGTGTGTCCCTGGGTGGTGTGGGAGGTGTCACAGCAGCACCTCCAGGGCTTGCCGAATGCGGGGAAGCGCTTTCGGGAATGCTCCCGCGGTCTTCAGCAGCGTCGCCGGGGT
>NZ_JBASZT010000094.1:0-2172 GCF_049661145.1 Microbacterium sp. | reverse complement strand
CGCGACGTCTGCACCGGTCCCGCCTTCGCGCCGCGGTGGAGGGCGGTGCGGGCGACACGGGCGCGTTCCTCGAACTCGGCGGCGCGCGCGTCGAGACGGTGGCGGCCGGCATCCGTCACAGCGAAGTACCGACGTGCACGCCCGTTCACGATCTCGTCGCCGTCGGCGCGGACCAGCCCCTCCCGCTCCAGCCGCTCCAGGCTCGCGTACAGCGTCGTCGGCTTCGGGGCCGCGCCAGCGGCGTGCGCGACGTCCCGCAGAATCGCGTAGCCGTGCTTGCGCCCGTCCGCGAGCGAGGTGAGGATCCAGAAGGCGGTGTCGCCGAGCGTGCTCATGTCGACACCATATACCTGTAGTGGGAATATTGCCATGCATGGCGGACCGGGCGCGCGGCGCGGGAGCGCCGGTCCCGGCATCCGCCGACCTAGACTTGACGGGCCATGATTCGACCCGATCTCAGCCTCCCGATTCCCGATGACATCACCGCCGCCCACTTCATCGGGATCGGCGGTTCCGGCATGTCGGGGCTCGCGGGCATGTTCCTCGACCGCGGCATCCGCGTGTCGGGATCGGACCGGGCCGACAGTGCGGCCCTGCGGGCCCTCGCCGAGCGCGGCGCCGAGGTCCACCTCGGGCACGACGCCGCGAACCTCCCGGACGACGTCGACACGGTCGTCCACACCGGCGCGATCTGGCCCGAGAACCCGGAGTTCCTCCTCGCCAAACAGCGCGGACTTCACGTCATCCACCGCTCGCAGGCACTGCACTGGTTGATCGGCGGCAGGCGACTCGTCAGCGTCGCCGGAGCCCACGGCAAGACGACCTCCACCGGCATGATCGTCACGGCGCTGCGTGACCTCGGCGAGACGCCGACGTTCGTCAGCGGGGGAGTGATCCAGGGTCTCGGTGTCTCCAGCGGCACCGGCTCCGACGAACTGTTCGTCATCGAGGCGGACGAGTCCGACGGCACGTTCCTGCTGTACGACACGTCGGTCGCGCTCATCACCAACGTCGATCCCGATCACCTCGACCACTGGGGGACCAGCGACGCCTTCTACGACGGATTCGTCCGTTTCGCGAACGCTGCCCGTGAGGCGGTCGTCATCTCGGCCGACGACGCCGGCGCCCGCCGCGTGACCGCCGAGCTCACCCACCCCCGCATCGTGACGTTCGGCGAGGATGCCGCCGCCGACGTCCGCGTCACCGACATCGTCGCCGAAGGCCCGGTCTCGTTCACCCTCACCCACGACGGGCAGACCGTCTCGGGCCACCTCGCCGTCCCCGGCGCGCACAACGCCGTCAACGCCGCCGGCGCGGTCGCGGTGCTGCTCACACTCGGTCATGAGCTCGAGCCGGCCCTCCGTGCGGTCGAGGACTTCGCGGGAACCGTCCGCCGGTTCGAGCTGCACGGCGTGGAGCGGGGCGTCAGCGTCTACGACGACTACGCGCACCACCCCACCGAGGTCGCCGCCGCACTGACGGCCGCCCGCAGCGTCATCGGAGATGGCCGCATCATCGCGCTGCAGCAGCCGCACACCTACTCGCGCACCCAGCGGATGTACCGCGAGTTCGCCGATGTGCTGGAGACTCTCGCCGACCACACCGTCGTGCTCGATGTCTACGGCGCGCGCGAGGATCCCATCCCCGGTGTCACCGGTGAGCTCGTCAGTGGAGCGTTCCACGATCCGAGCAAGGTGCGGTTCGTCGCGGACTGGCAGCAGGCCGCCGACTACACGGCATCCATCGCGCGCGCCGGCGACTACGTCATCACCCTCGGTTGCGGCAACGTGTACCTCATCATCCCGCAGGTGCTCGAAGCCTTGGCTGGGACGGCGGAGGACTAGCCGATGCGTCGGCCGACACCGCTCCCCGCGCCACCGGCGCGGTCCCCGGCGCCGGTGGACGAGTCGCGGGAGTCGGCGGAGGTCTCGATCCCGTTGCCCCCGCGGCAGGCGGCTGCAAGCGCCGGGGACGGGTCGACCGCGACGCTTCTCCCGGTGCCGACCGTCGTGGTCGATGAGCCAGGGCCGCAGGGCGTACCCGACGCGGATGCGGCCGCGGGCGCCGACGCTGATGCCGCCACGAGCGACTCACGCGTCGCCGACGCCGACGACATCGCCGGTGCGATGCCGGCGACGGATGCCGACGGCATCGGCCTACGCGACGTGTGGG
>NZ_JBASZT010000093.1:0-3826 GCF_049661145.1 Microbacterium sp. | reverse complement strand
CGGGGAGGCGTCGGGCTGGCGGGCGCGGGCGAGGGGTGCCGGCCCGGTGCAGCGCCCGGCCACGGCGGGCCGGCCGCGACGGGAGGTGCTCCCGGCGTCGGCTGCACGTATCCCCATGGCGCCGGATTCGGAGCCTGACGCGGGTGGACGTTCTCGCTCACGCCCTCATCCTACGGATGCTGCTCCGCCCGCAGACCCCGGTGGCGCCCGGTTCCGGGGCGCCGTTGTGTGGGTCGGATGCCGCGGCATCCGCGGTTTGGCGCCTCTGAAGTGCGGGGACGCGCACCCCGCAGGCTCCGCGCCGCTCACCCGCCGTGCCTCACCTCGGGGGGCCGCAGGTGGTCGGGTTGCGCCCGCAGCAGCGACCATATGCGACCCGGCGACGCGTAACGAGCACGCTTCCGCTCGGGGAGCTCAGGGGCGCGATTGTGCGGCTGGGATGCCGTGGCATCCGCGATGTGGCGCCTCCTAAGCCCGGTGCCGCGTGCGCTGCAACCCGGCGGGGAGCCGGCGGCCGACGGGGCGCGTACACTCGTCCGGTGACAGTTTCCGGGATCGTGCGCGCCCTTTCGCAGGAGGAGGCTGTCCGTGAGGCGCTCGCCGCGGCCCCCTTCGACACCGATTTCTCCCTGGTCACGGGCCTGGACGCCCCCGTGCTCGCCGCCCTGCTGGAGCAGCGCCGGGCCGCCGGAGCGCCCGCCGCACTGCTGGTCGTCGCCCCCACCGGTCGCCGCGCGGAGTCGCTCGGCGCCGCCCTGCAGAGCCTCGTTCCCGAAGCCACCGTGCTGCACTTCCCGGCGTGGGAGACCCTGCCGCACGAGCGGCTCAGCCCGTCGACCGAGACCGTCGGCCGCAGACTCACCGTTCTGCGTGCCATCGCGCAGTGGCAAAGCCACCGGGCGCCCGACCACGGCCGGCCGCTCGTCGTGACGGCATCCGTTAGCGGCGCCCTGCAGCCCATCGCCGCCGGCCTCACTGACGCCGGTGTCATCGGGCTCGCCGTAGGCGAGCGCGGGAACGACCTGGATGCCGTGGTTCGACGCCTCATCGAGCTCGCGTACCACCGCGTCGACATGGTGTCGCGTCGCGGCGAGTTCGCGGTGCGCGGCGGCATCCTCGACGTGTTCCCACCCGACGCCGATCACCCGTATCGCGTCGAGTTCTTCGGCGACGAGGTCGACCAGATCCGGGCGTTCTCGGTCGCCGATCAGCGCTCGCTGCCGGGCGAGGTTCGCGGCGTCACGCTGCTGCCGAGCCGCGAACTCCTGCTGACCCCCGCGGTGCGCGAGCGCGCCGCGGCGCTGCACGACCGCTTTCCGGGCCTCCGCACGATGCTCGAGAAGATGAGCGAGGGCATCCCTGTCGAGGGAATGGAGTCGCTGCTCCCAGCCGTTGCGGACGCCGTCGTGCCGCTCGTCGACTACCTGCCGCGCGGGCTCGCGACCGCCCTCGTCGACCCGGAGCGCGCGGTCGGCCGTGCGATGACCCTGGGGGAGACCAACCGCGAGTTCCTCGAGGCGGCCTGGAGCGCCGCCGTCGCGGGCGCCGACACCCCGGTCGACCTCGGTGCCGGCGACTTCCTCACCTTGCCGGAGCTGCAGGCCGCGGCATCCGCCCGAGACGGCGTGTGGTGGACGCTCAGCGCATTCGACTCGGGAGATGCGGATGCCGAGGCGGAAGGCCTGCACTCCGAGACACCCGAGCCGGGCAACGCCGTCCGCATCCCGGCGAACCCCGTCCCGTCGTTCCAGGGCAACGTCGACGGCGCCACGGCGCATGTGGGCGCGCTGGTCGCCGATGGTTGGCGGGTTGTGATCGCGGCCTCCGGCGCGGGCCTGGTGGATCGCGCGCGGGACGTGCTCGCCGACCGTGGGATCGCGGCGCGCACCGCGTTAGGCCTCGACGAGTCGCCCGAGCCGGGCGTCGCGGTGGCCGTGCTCGCGACGCTTGAGAGCGGCTTCGAGCTGCCCGGCGCCAAGCTCGCAGTGCTCACCGAGGCGGAGTTCTACGGCCGCACGATCGGTGCAGACGGCCGCGTCGTCAAGAAGCTCGCCTCGCGCCGGCGCAACGTCGTGGACCCGCTGCAGTTGAAGGCGGGCGACATCGTCGTGCACTCCACGCACGGCATCGGGCGGTTCGTCGAGCTCGTCCAGCGCGAGGTCTCCAGCGGCGGCCGCAACGCGGTCAAGACGACGCGCGAATACCTCGTGCTGGAGTACGCGCCGTCCAAGCGCGGGCACCCCGGCGACAAGCTGTACGTGCCGACCGACCAGCTCGACCTGCTCAGCCGTTACGTCGGCGGCGATGGCCCGGCGCTGTCGAAGATGGGCGGCAGCGACTGGGCCGCCGCGAAGGGCAAGGCGCGCAAGGCCGTCCGCGACATCGCGGTCGAGCTCGTCAAGCTGTACTCGGCGCGCATGGCCGCGAAGGGCTACGCGTTCGGCCCCGACACGCCCTGGCAGCGCGAACTCGAAGAGGCGTTCCCCTTCGCGGAGACCCCTGACCAGCTGCAGACGATCGACGAAATCAAAGCCGACATGGAACGGCCCGTCCCGATGGACCGGCTGCTCTCCGGCGACGTCGGCTTCGGCAAGACCGAGGTCGCCGTCCGCGCCGCCTTCAAAGCGATCCAGGACGGCAAGCAGGTCGCGATGCTCGTCCCCACGACACTGCTCGTCAAGCAGCACCTCGACACCTTCACCGAGCGGTTCGCCGGATTCCCCGTCAAGGTGCGGCCGCTGTCGCGCTTCCAGAGCGACAAAGAGGCGCGCGACACGCTCGCGGGACTCACCGACGGCACCGTCGACCTCGTGATCGGCACCCACCGCATCCTCACCGAGAAGGTCGTGTTCAAAGACCTCGGCCTCATGATCATCGACGAGGAGCAGCGCTTCGGCGTCGAGCACAAGGACGCCCTCAAGAAACTCAAGACCAACGTCGACATCCTCGCGATGAGTGCGACGCCGATTCCGCGGACGCTCGAGATGGCGGTCACCGGCATCCGTGAGATGTCGACGCTCGCCACGCCGCCCGAGGACCGGCATCCGATCCTCTCCTACGTCGGTCCCCGCAGCGACAAACAGATCGCGGCCGCGATCCGCCGCGAGCTGCTGCGCGAGGGGCAGGTGTTCTACGTGCACAACCGGGTGCAGTCGATCCAGCGGGTCGCCGCCTCCCTCGCCGAACTCGTGCCCGAGGCACGCATCGCCGTCGCGCACGGGCAGATGGGCGAACACGCGCTCGAAGAGGTCGTCGACGGATTCTGGGAGCGCCGGTTCGACGTGCTCGTCTGCACGACGATCATCGAGACGGGCCTCGACATCTCCAACGCCAACACGATCATCATCGACCGCGCCGACAAGTACGGGCTCTCGCAGTTGCACCAGTTGCGCGGGCGCGTCGGCCGTGGCCGCGAGCGCGCGTACGCGTACTTCCTGTACGACGAGCAGAAGCCACTGAGCGAGACCGCTGCCGACCGGCTGGAGACCATCGCCGTCAACAACGACCTCGGCAGCGGCATGCAGGTCGCCCTCAAAGACCTCGAGATCCGCGGCGCCGGGAACCTCCTGGGCGCCGAGCAGGCCGGGCACATCGCGGGCGTCGGGTTCGACCTGTACCTGCGGATGATCGGCGAAGCCGTCGCGACGTTCCGCGGCGAGGATGCCGAGGGGCCGGCCGAACTGCGCCTGGAACTCCCCGTCGACGCGCGCCTGCCGGAGAGCTACATCGACAGCGAACGCCTGCGCCTGGAGGCCTACCAGAAGCTCTCGGCCGCGGCGGCGCCGAACGCGCGCACCAGCGGGGGAGGCGGGGCGGGGGCGGATGC
>NZ_JBASZT010000092.1:0-8159 GCF_049661145.1 Microbacterium sp. | reverse complement strand
GCATCCGCCCGCCGGGTCGCAAGTGGTCGCAACCCGCGCGCGAATCCGACCACACGCGACCCCGCCCGCACGAGTCGCACCCAGCGCAAGCCACAGCGGGCGACAACTCAGTCGCTCAGCGCGCGAGCCACTCCCGCAGCCGCGGCAGCGGCCAGGTCGTCACGATACGCTCCGCAGGGATGCCGAGGCGTTCCGCGCGGGCGGCACCCTCGTCGATCAGACCGAGCTGCCCGGGTGCGTGGGCGTCGGAGTCGATCGAGAACAGGCAGCCGCACTCCAGAGCGAGGACAATGAGCTCATCGGGAGGATCCTCGCGCTCAGGGCGTGAGTTGATCTCGACCGCGACGCGGTGCGACACGCATGCGTCGAAGACGGCTGCGGCGTCGAACGTCGACGGCGGGCGGGTTCCCCTCGCCCCCGTGATGAGCCGTCCGGTGACGTGTCCCAGCACGTCGACCCGACCGCTGGAGACAGCGGACACGAGCCGGCGCGTCATCGGCGCGGAGTCCATCCGCAGCTTGGAATGCGCCGAGGCGACGACGACGTCGAGCTCATCGAGGAGCTCGGGCTTCTGATCGAGGCCGCCGTCCTCAAGAATGTCGGCTTCGATCCCGCTCAGCAGCGTGAAGCGTTCGTCGGAGTACGCCGGCAGCTGCTCGAGTTGTGCGCGCAGCCGTTCTGGCGACAGCCCGTTCGCCACACGCAGCCGAGGCGAGTGGTCGGTCAGGGCGAGGTACTCGTGGCCGAGGTCGCGGGCGGCGGCCGCCAGCTGCGCGATCGACGTCGTTCCGTCGGACCACTCCGAATGGCTGTGCAGGTCGCCGCGCAGCGCCGCGCGCAGTTCCGAACGCGCCGGCGTGTACCGCTCGCGCAGCTCCGCGAGATAGCGCGGAACCTCCCCGGCGAGCGCTTCCTGGATCACGGCGAACGACGTGTCGCCGATCCCTCTGCGGCGGCGCAGGCCCGCGGCATCCACCAGTTCGGCGGGGGTCAGCCCCTCCAGCACAGCGGCGGCGGTACGGAATGCCGACGAACGGTAGCGCAACGCCCGCTCGCGCTCGAGCAGCGTCGCGATCTCCAGAAGCGCGTCAGCAGGGTTCACGGTCGCACCGGGAAACGCCGGAACGGGCCTGCGCGGGGCGCGGACCCGTTCCGGTGGAGTCAGGAGCGGGTCACCGACGATCTGCGAACGATCACCGGCACCGACGCGAGCCGGGCCAGCGCCGCGCCGAACAGTATCGCGAGAATGCCGACGCCGATCGCGAACGCCGCGACGCCGAACGAGACGACCGACGTGAACAGCGACGCCCGCAGGAACGACGCGTTCATCATGGTCGCGCGTACGGGGTCTTCGCGGTCGAGCTCGGCATAGGTCTTGCCGCCGGACGACTCCAGGGCGTGGTGCTGGATGATGTCCGCCTGCACGTAGGCGGTGAAGGGGCCGGCGACGGTCTGACCCTGGAACGCCATCGCGTCGTCGGGGATCGTGATGTTCTCGGCGCGCAGCTGAGTGGACACCATCGCCCAGATCACGACGCCGACGACGATGAGGGCGATGCCGCCGAGGATGCCGAGGATTCCGGCGACCTTGACGAAACCCACCTTCTTCTGCGGGGGTTCGACGGTGTCGGCGGTGGCGGGGACATCTGCAGACATGAGGTCGTTCCTTCCGTGATCGGCTGTTGCCCTCAACGTAGCCGCCTGCCCGCGTGGGGCACCACAGGAGGAACCGGAGAAAACCCCCGCCGCAGCACGGCGCGGCGGCCCCTCAGTGACCGCTCAGCGGTTGCTCAGTGGTTGGTGCCGGCGACCCAGCGGGAGAGCAGCTGGGCGGCCGTCCCGTCGTCGATCGCGGCCGCAGCGGCATCCCGCGCACGGCCGAGGCGTTCGATGATCGGGTACTGCACCTGGGTCGCATCGCGGAACAGCTCGAACGCCACAATGCCGGCGGCGGCATTGAGCAGGACGATGTCGCGCACCGGCCCCTGCTCACCCTCGAGCACCCGATGCACGACGCCGGCGTTGTGGGCGGGGTCGCCGCCGATGAGGTCGCCGATATCGGCGAGCGGGATGCCGAGATCGCGGGGATCGAGATCGTGCTCGTGGATGTCGCCGCGGCTGACCTCCCAGATCCGGCTGTGGCCGGTCGTCGTCAGCTCATCGAGCCCGTCATCGCCACGGAAGACGAGCGCCGACGCGCCGCGCGTCCGGAACACACCCGTGATGAGCGGCACCCGGTCGAGGCTTGCGACGCCCACCGCGTTGGCCTCGGCGCGCGCCGGGTTGCACAGCGGGCCGAGAAAGTTGAACACGGTGGGCACGCCCAGTTCGGCCCGTGTCGGCCCCGCGTGGCGGAACCCGGGGTGGAACGCCGACGCGAACGCGAAGGTGATGCCCACTTCCGCCAGCACCTCGGCGACCCGCTCCGGCGGAAGCGTGAGATCGATGCCGAGCGCGCCGAGCACGTCGGAGGAGCCGGATGCCGAGCTGGCTGCCCTGTTGCCGTGCTTGACCACCGGGATGCCGGTCGCGGCGGCGACGATCGCCGACATCGTCGACACGTTCACCGTGCCGAAGCGATCCCCCCCGGTGCCGACGATATCGAGGACCTCGGCGGGCACCGGCAGCGGTAGCGCCGCCTCGAGGATGGCGTCACGGAATCCGACGATCTCATCGACCGTCTCGCCCTTCGCACGCAGAGCGAGGAGGAAGCCGCCCAACTGCGATGGTGTCGCCTCGCCGCGCATCACCTGCCGCATCGCCCAGGTCGACTCGGACACGCTGAGGTCGCGCCGCTCCAGCAGCGTGGTGAGGACCCCAGGCCAGGAATGCATCTCCGCCATGAGCATCGATCCTATCGGCAGCTGCTCGGCGAACTCCCGGCGGGCGCACAGCGGGCTCTGATCCCCCCGAAAGTCGATCGCGAATCATGGAAATGTCGGGCGCACCTTCAGTGATGCGAAAACCGGGCGCCGAATCCGCCATAATGGGGAACGTGACGACCACTTCAGCGACCTATTCCCAAGCCTTGCGTTCCGTCAAGCGTCCGGATCCGGTCGCGGTCGGCACCATCGTCTGGCTCGGCAGCGAGGTCATGTTCTTCGCGGGACTGTTCGCGATCTACTTCACGCTGCGCGCGGCCGCACCCGAGTTGTGGGCCGAACGCACCCAGGAGCTGAACGTCCCGTTCGCGGCCGCGAACACCGTCATCCTGATCCTGTCGTCGTTCACCGCTCAAGCCGGCGTCTTCGCCGCCGAACGGTTCCAGTCCTACCGGAGCGGTTCGTTCTGGCAGTTCCGTCAGTGGGGCATGGTCGAGTGGTTCTACCTCAGCTTCATCATGGGCGCGGTGTTCGTCTCGGGCCAGGTGTGGGAGTACGCCACCCTCATCGCAGAGGGCATGCCGATCACCGCGGACTCCTATGCATCGGCGTTCTACCTCACGACTGGCTTCCACGCGCTGCACGTGACCGGCGGTCTCCTCGCGTTCCTACTCGTCATCGGCCGCGCCTTCGCTGTCAAGAACTTCGGACGTAAGGAGATGACTTCGGCGATCGTCGTGTCCTACTACTGGCACTTCGTCGACGTCGTGTGGATCGCGCTGTTCCTCGTCATCTACTTCCTCAAGTGAGAGCGGAGCTGACTACTTCCATGGCACCCCAGACCACACGCCGCAAGACCGGCCGCCGCAGCAAGTGGGCCGCGGCCGCGCTCATCGGCATCGGCCTGCTCGTCACGGGTGGCGTCTACGCCGGAGCTTCGGCGGCGATGGCCGCGACCGAGCCCGCAGCGGTATCCAGCGCCCTCACCGCAGACGACGGCAAGAAGCTGTTCCAGGCCAACTGCGCCACGTGCCATGGCTTGAACATGGAGGGCACCGCAGACGGCCCCTCGCTGTACGGCGTGGGCGAGCTCGCCGTCGAGTTCCAGATGTCGACGGGCCGGATGCCGCTGCAGATGCAGGGTCCGCAGGCACCGCAGAAGCCGGCGCAGTTCACCGAGGACCAGATCAGGGCGATCGCCGCCTGGGTGCAGTCCGTGTCCCCTGGTCCGACCTATCCGTCCGAGGAGATCCTCGACGGCGAGGGCGATGTGGCCAACGGCGCGGAGCTCTTCCGCACCAACTGCGCCATGTGCCACAACGTCGCCGCCGCCGGCGGGGCGCTCACCGAGGGCAAGTACGCCCCCGCCCTCACGAGCACGAGCGCGCTGCACATGTACGCCGCGATGGTCACCGGCCCGCAGAACATGCCGGTGTTCAACAACATGACCCTCACGCAGGACGAGAAGCGCGACATCATCTCGGCGCTGCTGTTCCTGCAGGAGAACGAGTCGGCGGGCGGGTTCTCACTCGGTTCGCTCGGTCCGGTCTCCGAGGGTCTGTTCATCTGGATCTTCGGCATCGGGACGCTGATCGCCATCACCGTGTGGATCACGGCGAAGTCGAACTGACGGAATCCCGATCGGGCATCTGTGGATATCGGAACTGACGTAGGGAACGGACGCACCATGGCACACGAGGAAGACGCGCTCGAGCACGAGAGGCGCTCGTGGCAGCCCTCCCCCGGGCTCGCCGTCGCGGTTCCCGACCCCCTGCAGAACCCCGGGCTGCCGCCGCACCGGGAGCGCATCACGGACAAGGATCCGGCCGCCATGAAGCGCGCTGTCCGCACCGTGTACACGCTGTTCTACCTCTCCCTCGCGGGCAGCATCTGGGCGATCGCCGCGTACATGCTCTTCCCCATCGAGAGCGGTCGGCTCGTCGACATCCGCCACAACAACCTCTTCATCGGTCTCGGGATCGGTCTCGCGCTGCTGGCCATCGGCCTCGGCGCGATCCACTGGTCGAAGGCCATCATGAGCGACCGAGAGTTCGTCGAGCCCCGCCACGCGACGCGCGGCCGGGACACGACGCGCGAAGCCGCTGTTCAGGCATTCCGCGATGCGAACGAGGAGTCAGGTTTCGGACGCCGCACCGCCATCACAGGTTCGCTCTTCGCGGCGCTGGTCGCCTCGATCCTGCCGGGCATCACCCTGTTTCGCGGTCTGGCACCTCACAACACTGCGGAAGACCCGATTGCGGGTGACCCCGTCGCGCTCCTGCACCACACGATGTGGAAGAAGGGCGAGCGCCTCGCGCACGACCCCAGCGGCGAGCCCATCCGCGCCGCCGATCTGACGCTCGGGTCCGCAGTCCACGTCATCCCCGAGTCGCTCGCGAGCCTCAGCCACCACGACGGATACCTGGAGGAGAAGGCCAAGGCGATCGTCCTGCTGGTGCGGCTGCTCCCGGAGCAGCTGCCGGCGGCAGAGAACAAGCTGGAGTGGTCGTACAACGGCATCGTGGCCTACTCCAAGGTCTGCACGCACGTCGGCTGCCCCGTGGCCCTCTACGAGCAGCAGACGCACCATCTGCTGTGCCCGTGCCACCAGTCGCAGTTCGACGTCTCGCGCTCCGCGGCCGTCATCTTCGGCCCCGCGGCCCGTCCGCTGCCGCAGCTGCCCATCGCCGTCGATGACGAGGGTTATCTGGTGGCGCAGAGCGACTTCACCGAACCCGTCGGCCCGAGCTTCTGGGAGCGCCATTGAGCACCGCGACTGTCACCGAGACCGGCCCTGACACCGCCGCAGACGCCTCACGGTCCGAAACCCCCGAGAAGCCCCTCGGCGGCCGGTTCGTCGCGGGAGCGGCGAACTACATCGACGAGCGCACGAGCCTCTCCGGCTTCGTCAAGGAGCTCGGGCGCAAGATCTTCCCCGACCACTGGTCGTTCATGCTCGGCGAGATCGCACTGTGGAGTTTCGTCGTGGTCCTGCTGTCGGGCACGTTCCTGACGTTCTTCTTCCAGGCATCCATGGTCGAGACGCACTACAACGGCTCCTTCCTGCCGCTGCGCGGCGTGGAGATGTCGGCGGCGCTCGATTCCACTTTGCGCCTGTCGTTCGACATCCGTGGCGGTCTGCTCGTCCGTCAGATCCACCACTGGGCCGCGCTCGTGTTCGTCGCAGGCATCGGCGTGCACATGTTGCGCGTGTTCTTCACGGGCGCCTTCCGCAAGCCGCGCGAACTGAACTGGTTGATCGGGTTCGTCCTTTTCGTACTCGCGATGGCCGAAGGATTCACCGGATACTCCCTGCCCGACGACCTGCTCTCCGGCAACGGCCTGCGCATCATCGACGGCATCATCAAGGGCCTCCCGATCATCGGCACCTGGACCTCGTTCCTGTTCTTCGGCGGTGAGTTCCCAGGCACCGCGATCGTGGGTCGTCTGTACACGCTGCACATCCTGCTGCTACCGGCGATCCTTGCCGGGCTCCTCGTCGTCCACCTCATGCTCATGGTCATCAACAAGCACACGCAGTTCGCCGGCCCCGGCCGCAAGAACGACAACGTCGTCGGCTATCCGATGATGCCGGTGTACATGTCCAAGATGGGCGGCTTCTTCTTCATCACGTTCGGCGTCATCGTGCTGATCGCCGCGCTGTTCACGATCAACCCGATCTGGAACTATGGACCGTACGACCCGTCGCCGGTGTCCGCAGGCACGCAGCCGGACTGGTACATCGGCTTCGCCGACGGCGCCCTGCGGCTCGTGCCGCCGCACTGGGAGATCGTGCTGTGGGACCGCACCTGGTCGTTCAACATCCTCATCCCGGGCGGCGTCTTCAGCATCTTCCTCGTGATCGTCGCGATCTACCCCTTCATCGAAGCGTGGATCACCGGCGACAAGCGCGAACACCACATCGCCCAACGCCCGCGCAATGCCCCGACGCGCACCGCGATCGGCGTCGCCGGAGTGTTCTTCTATGCCGTGCTGTGGGCCGCGGCATCCTCCGACATCATCGCCACCCACTTCTGGCTCACGATGGAAGGCGTCATCCACGCGCTGCAGGCGCTGCTGTTCATCGCACCCGTACTGGCGTACTTCATCACGAAGCGGATCGCCCTCGCGCTGCAGAAGAAGGACCGCGAGATCGCGCTGCACGGCTATGAGTCCGGTCGGATCGTGCGGCTGCCCGGCGGCGAGTACATCGAGGTCCACCAGCCCGTCGACCAGTACGAGGTCGTCAAACTGGTCGACTTCGAGACCAACGAGCCGCTCGTGGTACGCCCCAACGATCAGGGTCGCATCCCGTGGCACGAGAACCTGCGCGCGTCGATCTCGCGCTGGTTCTTCGAGGACCGCCTCACTCCCGTCACGCAGGCGGAGCTCGAGGATGCACGGGCACACCAGCACCACGCGCTGGACCACCTCGCCGAGACGGAGCAGGCCGAGATCGAGGGCGGCGCTCCGGCGAAGGATGCCGACGACAAGAGCTGACGCCACGATGTGGTGACCGCACGGTGATGTGGCGACCGCACAGCGTGGCAGTGATGCGGCGAGGAGTGACCGTCAGAGTCCTCCTCGCCACTTCGTCGTTGTCGTAGCCTCGGGGACATGACCGACGCTCTCGCCTATTTCTCCGCCAAGCTCGCCCACGAGACCGACCCGTCCGATGTCTACGCCGCGCGTCGGGCCGGCGAGCGGTTCGCGCTCGTGGACGTCCGCGGGGCCGAGGCATGGGCACAGGGTCATGTCGTCGGCGCCATCCACCTGCCGTACCGCGACATCGCGGCGCGAGCGTCCCGAGAGCTCGATACGGCAGTGCCGGTGGTCGTCTACTGCTGGAGCCCCGGCTGCAACGCGGGCGCAAAGGGCGCGATCGAGTTCGCGAAACTCGGCTACGCGGTCAAGGAGATGATCGGGCGGGTACGAGTATTGGGCGCGGGAAGGATTGCCCATAGAGGGAGCCACCGGCGCCCTCCCCCGCACCTTTGACCCCCTCGTGATGGTCGTCCGCGACTGAGGGCGGCGGGATCCAGGTCGACTTGCCGAAATTGGTCGTTTGGTGGCCGGTGAAGCGACCAAAGTCGGCAAGTCGGGGCCGTCGGGGCCGGTTCGGAAGCTAGCCGGCGCGGGCGTCGAACGACTCGGTGAAGCGTGCGGCAGCGGCCCCCGCGAACGCGGGTCGGTCGGCCGAGGGTGCGCCGTTGGGTATTTGGACCTGTGAGCACCGCTGATTATTGCGGTTGAGCACCACTGGATATTGGGTTCCAGCACCAGTCGGTATTGCCGGTGAGCGCCACTCCCGCGGGGCGACGCTCACCGGCCTGGCTC
>NZ_JBASZT010000091.1:0-2727 GCF_049661145.1 Microbacterium sp. | reverse complement strand
CTCTCCCACCGCGCCGATCGCGCCGCCGACGACGGCCCACAACTCGAGCGGCTGGCGCCGCTGAATCGCGCGCTCGGTGGCCCACGCCACGGCTCGTGCCGACACTCGCGCGCCGCTGACACCCACGATGATCGTGTCGTTCATGAGTCCCATCCCCTCGTTGGGAGTTCCTGTTCCTCCAAACTACGCGACGGGTCACGTGCGCGGCGAGCGCGAGCGCCGTGACAATCGGGCATCAGGATGCCGACCGCTCCACCGCATCCATGGCCCTCCGCATCCGTAGCCCCCCGCATCCACGGCCCCCCGCATCCACGGCCCCCGGCTCCGACTTGCCGCGTTCTGCCGGTTCAACGGCGGCGATACGGCATTTCGCGGCAAGTCGCTGATCACGGTTCGCTCGACGTGCCGAGTTCTGCCGCATCCCCGGCCCCGAGACGACAAATCTCGGCAAGTCGTCGGCCTCTGACTACGCCGCCGGACGGGGTCAGGATGCCGACCGCACCGCCGCACGCGGAGCCGCCGTCACGAGGATCGGCAGGTGGTCGCTGCGGCCCTGCGGCAGCGTCGTGATGTCGTCGATGTCGAAGCCGACGCTCGTCGCGAAGTCGTAGTGGCCCTTGAAGAACTTGTAGCGCGTGTAGGTGCGGGCATCGCTCAGGGTGAGCTCGTAGCCGGCCTCGCGCACCCGCTGACCCAGGTTCTCCTTGAACACCGGGTAGTTGTAGTCGCCCACCATCATGATCGGCAGGTTCTCGCCCAGTCCGGACAGTTCGTCGAGCGCCGCACGAATCTGATGGCGCCGCAGCGAGTTCAGCGCCGTGAGGGGAGCGGCGTGGAAGCTCGCGACGATGACCTCGCGAGCGCGGTCGATGTCTCGCAGCCGCACCGCCAGCATCCGTTCTTCCGCGGGCTTGAGGACACGGTCGTGCAGCGACTTCTTCAGTGCGAGCGAGCGCACCGCGAGCGCCTCATACGTATTGCGCCGGTAGTAGATCGCGAGCCCGAGCCGGTTGCGTGCAGTGGCCTCGGCCAGCTGCAACCCGGAGATCTCGGCCGGCAGGTCGGTCGTGACCGCCTCCTGCAGGCACAGCACGTCCACTCCCGTCGTCTCGACGAGGTCTTCGAGCTCGCCGGCCGCTTTGTGCTTATTGAGGTTGTACGAGATGAGCTTCATCGTGCGACCAAGCCTAGGCCTTGCCCCGTTCAGTCCGCTCCGCGGGACTCAGTCGTCGAGCCGCCGCACCGCCCGAGTCTGATCGGCACGCGCCGCGAGCAGCTCGTCGGCGGGGTAACCGACCTCGGTGAGCGTCAGTCCGCGCGGTGCCAGCACCTTCACGTCGGGGGTGCGCACGCCTTCGTCGCGGATGTCGGCCAGGTCGGCGACATCGAGCTTGCCCTCGCCCACCGCCGCGCACGCACCGACGAGAGCGCGCACCATGCTGTGGCAGAACGCGTCGGCTCTCACGCTGGCCGTGAGGATCCCGCGTTCATCGCGGCGCCAGTCGAACTCCAGCAGGGTGCGAATCGTCGTCGCGCCGTCGCGCCACTTGCAGTACGCGGCGAAATCGTGCAAACCGATGAGGGAGCGCGCCGCGGCATCCATCGCCTGCTCGTCGAGCCGCGCATTCACCGTCGTCGTGCGGTGACGCTCCAGCGGGTCGTAGCCCGAGACGCGATCCGCGATGCGGTATTCGTACCGCCGCCAGACCGCCGAGAACCGTGCGTCGAAGCCGGGCGGGGCGACGGCGCTGCGATGGACCGTGATGTCGGGGTACGGACCCAGCACGCCGTTGATCCGGGCGGCGAGCGCCTCGGGCGTGCCGGACCTGCTCTTCGCCAGACGCTGGCGCTGCGCCTCGGTGAGATCGAGGTGGGCGACCTGGCCGGACGCGTGGACCCCGGCATCCGTTCGCCCCGCGACGACGAGTTGCACGTCGCCGCCGAGGATGCGGACGATCGCCGCCTCGAGCGTGCCCTGCACCGTCCGCAGCTCGGGCTGTCGCGCCCAGCCGCGGAAACCCGAGCCGTCGTAGGCGAGATCCAGGCGCAGGCGCACCGATCCAGCGTATCCGCTCGCGTCACGGCGTCGCCTCCTCCCCAACCGGGCGTGGCGACGACTTGTCCACGGATCGCCGTCGTGACCGACTGCGCGGCGCGCGTGGCGGTTACCGTGATGACACGAAGCCCGCCCGCACCGCACAATAGGAGCATGTTCGTGCCCACCGAGGTTCTCACCATCGTGATCAGCGCCGTTGCCGTGATGCTGAGCTTCTTCACATGCTTCGGATGGCTGATCCAGCGCTTCGACCGCGCCCTGCAGCAATCCGCGCACCGGATGGAACAGCGCATCGACCGCGTCGAACACGAACTCGGACAGCGCATCGACCGCGTCGAACGCGAACTCGTCGAGGTCAAGGTCGCGGTGGCGCGCATCGAGGGGCCGCAGCGCCGCCTCCTCACGGCGCACTGACCGCCGCTGCCGCGGCGCGGGCTATTCCGCCGCGTCGACCTCGGCGCGGGTGGGGGGGTTGGCGCCAGCGCGTGAGACGGTGATCCCAGCCATGACGGCCGCCCGCCGCAGCGCCGTACGGAACGCCGCCTCGTCGTCGAACACGGCGTCGTCATCGAGCGCGCTGGAGATCAGACTCGCCATGTACGCGTCGCCCGCCCCGATCGTGTCGGCCACGCTGACCGGCAGTGCGCTCACCTCGGCGAGGCCGCCGGGGC
>NZ_JBASZT010000090.1:0-6601 GCF_049661145.1 Microbacterium sp. | reverse complement strand
GGCCAGCACCGTGCGACCCACGCCGTACGACGCGCTCGGCGCGGTCGGCGGTCCGGAGCTCGTCATCGACGCCGCGCAGTTCGCCGAGACGTTCGCGGCGGACCTTCCCGCCGAGCTCACGCGAGTGATGGCCGTCTCGCAGCGTCCGCTGGCCGCCGCGGCCGCCGGCGAGCCGCTCAGCTACGCCGGATGGGCCGAGAAGCCGACCTGGTACCTCGTCTCGGCCGAAGACCGCGCGATCGCCCCCGAGGCGCAGCGCTTCATGGCCGAGCGTATGGGAGCCGTCACCGAGGAGATCGCCGGCAGCCACGTCGCCTTCATCTCGCACCCGACCGAGGTCGCCGAGTTCATCGTCCGTGCGCTCGATGCGACCAGCGCGACCCGCGTCATCGGTGCGGCGGCCTGAACATGGTCCAGCGTCCGGGGATGTCGGCGGAGTCCTCAGACCCCGCCGGCATCCTCGGCGCGCAGCAACCTTGCGACGCCGCTGCCGTACACCGTCGCGAGGCGGCGGGCGAGGTCCGGGGCGGCGTCGTCGTCCACCTCGGCCACCCGCGCGAGCACGCCTTCGCGCACGAGCGACACGAGCCCGTGGACGACCGCCCAGCTCACGAAGGACCAGTCCTCGGCATCCTCTCCGACGAGGTCGGCGACCGCCGCACGGAGGAATCCGAGCGCGGAGCGCTGCGCCTCGACGAGGGCGGCGTCGTCCCGCACGAGCTCGGACCGGCGGAACATGAGGTCCATCAGGGCGGGATGCTGCAGCCCGAAGTCCACGTACGCCCGGCCGAGCGCATCGAACGCCGCCCCTTGGCCGGCCGCGGCTTGGTTGGCCGTGGCTTGGTCGGGTGTGTCGCTGCGAGAGGCGGACTCGAGGGCGCGGGCGAGATCCTCGAAGCCCTCGGTCGCGACGGCCGTCAGCATCCCGGCCCGATCACCGAAGAAATGCGCGGGAGCCGCATGCGAGACGCCCGCGCGCCGCGCGACCGCGCGCAGGCCGACCGCCGCGTGACCCTTCTCGATCAGTTCTTCGCGCGCCGCCTTCAGCAGCGCTTCCCGGGCCGACCCGGCGTGCTCCGTGGATGCCATGCATCCGATTCTGCCTCACGTACTTGACACCGTAAACCAACCTTTGACCTTCTTGGAGATCGACATGTCCACCACCCGCACTCTGACCGCCCGCCGCACCTGGCTCATGCCGATCCTGCTCGTCGCAGGACTCGCCGCGGCGCTGCCGGCCGTCTACCTCTCCGCGACCGCGAACCCGCAGGGGAACGTCATGGACCTTCCCGTCGCGCTCGTCGTCGAAGCGCAGGATGCCGTGGCCGGCCCGCCCGCCGCGGAGCAGGTCGCCGCGGCGATCGAAGCCGGCGCCGGCGAGGCGATCGCCTTCACGACCATGACCTCCGACGAGCTGGCCGAGGCGATGCACGAGGACCGGGTCGCCGGTGCCGTCGTCATCCCCGAAGGCTTCGACGCTGCGATCGCGAGCCTGTATCCCGGCGCCGCCGCGAGTGTCGTCCCGTCCGTGAAGATCGCGACCAACGCGGGCGACGGCGGCCTCAGCAACGGGCTCGTCACCGGGAACCTCACGCCGGTCCTGCGGGGAGTGGCCGAGGCGTTCGGCGCTGAGCTGATCAATCACGCCAGTGGCGCGCTGCCACCGGCGAACGTCGCCCTGCTGAGCGCGCCGTTCCACGTCGAGGTCGGCCCGTACGAACCGCTTCCGGACAATTCGGGTCTGGGAACGAGCGCGTTCTACTTCGCACTCGTGCTCGTGCTCGTCGCGTTCATCGGCGCCTCGCTGGTGAACCCGCTCGTCGATTCGGCGCTCGGCGTGATCCCCAGTGAGCTCGGCCCGCTCATCGCCCGGCAGCCGTACACCGCCGTCTCGCGTCGGCAGACCTTCGTCGCGAAGGCGGTCATCCTCACGGCGGCCTCCCCGCTCGCGGCCGCCGCAGCGCTGGGCGTTGCCGCGGCGTTCGGGGTCTCTGCATCCAACGAACTCGTGCTCTGGCTCTTCGCGACGGCGGTCATCGCGGCCATCGGCACGAGTGCGCTGGCGGTCTTCGCCGTGCTCGGCCCCGGCATCGGGGCGCTCGTGAACACGCTGTTCTTCGTCGCGATCGCGATGGTCTCCTTCGGCGGGATCGTGCCGCTGCAGGCGGCGCCCCCGTTCTTCCGCGCCGTGTCGGAGTTCTCGCCGTTCCGCCACGTCGTCGAGGGGGTGCGGTCGCTCTTCTACTTCGACGGGAATCTCGCCGCCGGCCTCGGGCAGGCGTGGATCAGCGTCGCTGTCGGGGGAGCCGTCGGGATCGCCCTGGGCCTCGTCGTCACGACGGTGTACGGGCGTGTGAAGCGGTTCAGCCGGCATCCTCGGCCCGCGGCGGCGGTCAGCCGATGACGCGGATCTCGGCGCGGATGCCGGGCACTCCCGTGAGCTTGTGATCGATCGTGACGAGGGGGATGCCGAGTCGTTCTGCGGCTGCGAGATAGGCGGCGTCGTAGGTCGTGGCGTTCGCGGCGAGCTCGCCGATCCGCGCGAGCAGCGGCCCGGTGGGCACGGGATGCACGTGCAGTCGTGTCAGTACGTCGATGCGCGCCTCGAACTCGGATCGCGACGAACGGCCGCCGAGCCAGAGGCCGCGCAGAGCGCTCGCGGCCTCGAGGAGCGCGTGCTCGGGACACGCCCATTCCGCGTCGGCGTCGAGTTCGGCGGCGACCCGCGCGCTGGCTCCGCCTTCGTCGGTGATGAGCTCGACGATGGCAGACGCATCGACGACGATCACCCCGCGTTGCTCGCGACCGCGGCGAGAACGGCCCGATCGCGCTCCCGGCGTTCCTGTGCGATCAGTTCGACAACATCGACTGCGGCACCTTCGCCGGTGCCTCGGATCGGTGTGAACTCTCGCAGAAGCGCGCGGTTGCGGGCGATGCCCCCCTGCCGTTCGAGGAGCTCGCGCAGATACGCCTGCAGTGACTGACCCCGCGCCGCCGCGTCGCGCGCGAGCACGTCGCGCAGTTCGTCGGGGACGTCGCGGATCTGAAGCGCAACCATGCGCCGACTGTAGCATGCACTTCTGCATGCTATAGTCTCGGCCGAGGCCGCACCCTCTGCCACATGAACCCGCGGCGCGTACGGCGGCATCCGCAGCCCGCTACCTGCCGCTGTAAACCGGGCAGTTCGTGCAGCATCCGGGGCTCACGTTCCTCGTCTACGTCCCGCAGGCGGGGTCCGAGAGCGAGGAGCGGTTCCGCCTGCTCGCGAGTTGGCAGGCGACGCAGGATGCCGGGGCTTCCCGTGACCGCGCTGTGTGAGGTTCGTGCCCGGCGGTGCGGCGATCACCCCGGGCCGAGGTGCTGCCCCAGCGCCTCGAGCAGGCCGCGCATGCCTTCTTCGCGCGCGGCGGCGTCGGCTCGGAACTGGTCGAAGAACACGCCGTGCTCGACGTGGGTGAGCCGCGTGCCGGCGGCGATCCGGTCGAACTCGAACGAGGCGACCGAGGTGGACATGTGGATGCCGTCGAGCCACATGTCGTACGTGGTCACGATGCGGCTGTGCTCGACGATGTCGGTGTAGACGCCCTCGTAGCGGGAGCGGGGTCCGCCGTGGAACTGGGCTTCGTCGACGTCGCGGCCGCCGACGCGGAAATCGAACCTCCACTCCCGGCGATCGAAGGTGTCCCCGTCGCCGAACCACGCCCGCCGTTGCGACTCGTCGGCGAACGCCAGCCAGACCCGCTCGATCGGGGCCGGGTAGTCGCGCGTGAGCGTGAACCCGGCGTGAGCGACGCGGCGCTCGACGGTCATCGCTCGCGCTCCCGCGTGAACTCGACGTGGACCGTCCCGCTCTCGCTGACGCGGCTGCGGACGTCGTGGGTGCGCTCCAGCCCCCGCAAACCCTCCCACACTCGGTGACCGCGCCCGAGCACGATCGGGGCGATCGCGACGTGGAGCTCGTCGACGAGCCCGGCCTGCAGGAACGCGCGCGCCGTGCGGATGCCGCCGCCGATGCGGACATCGCCGCCGCCCGCTGCCTCGGCCGCCTGTGTCGCCTCGGCCAGGACCTCCTCGATCGGGCCGCTGCGGAAGCGGAAGACCGTCCCGCCGTCCATCGCAATCGACGGCCGTGGCGCGGCGTGCGTCAGCACGAAGACCGGGTGGCCGAACGGCGGCCGATCGCCCCACCATCCCCGCCAGTCCGGATCATCCGGATGCGCGTGCAGGCAGAACATCGCCGCGCCCATGATCTCGGCATCCACTCCGGCGAAGAAGGCGGCGGCCACCTCGTCGTCGATCCCCGTCGTGCCCGTTCCGCTGTCGTCGCCGAGCACGTTGCGGCGGAAGGTGCGCGTCGCGGCGTAGGCGGCGGTGAGGGCAGCCCAGTCCTCGCCCATCGGATTGTCGGACGACTCACCGGGCGCGGCGGTGAAGCCGTCGAGCGAGGCGAACAGTGACATGCGGACCCTGGTCATGGGTGCTCCTTCGGTGAGCTGGTACGGGCGAGGTGGATGCCGAGGCGATCGGCCTGGCGCTCCGCGGTCGTTCTCTGCTCGCCGAGCCAGAGATGCAGCGCGTCGAGCCCGCCGGGTCGGAGGCTCACGGTGCGGACGCGACCCTGCTTGCTCGACTCGACGATCCCCGCGGTCTCGAGGATGCCGAGGTGTTGCAGCAACGAGGGCAGCGTCATCGAGACGAGGCCGAGGAGGTCGGACACCGCCGCCGGCGAGGCGGCCAGTCGCTCGACCACGGCGCGGCGCGTCGGATCGGCGAGCGCGCGAAGCAGCGCGTCGACCTCATCCGAATAGCTAGGCATGTACCTAACTATTGCGCCGCACGGGCGCATTGTCAACGCGCGGGCGCTGGCCGAGGCATCCCGTTCTGCGGAGATCCTCACTTCTGAGGATGGGATCGGGCTCAGCGATCCGCAGAACTGCAGATCTCCGCAGCAGCGCGAGTCCCGCGGCCAGGCGGCGCCCGGTGCGCACAACGCCGGGGATGGCGCGCGGCGAATCCCTCAACTCGTCTGTCCCAACAAGTCACCTTCTGATGCTCCTGGAGCATCAGAAGGTGACTATCCACGCGGGAGAAGATGAGGGCTCGGGAAGGCTTGCGCCGAACCCCTCGCCGACGGCCCGATCACCGCGGGCGCCCGTTGTGCACGATCGGCGGCCGTTCAGTCGGCCACGTCGTCGTAGAGGGTGTGGAACAGCTTCGCCCCGATCTCGCGGCGCGACGAGACCCCGAGCTTGAGGAAGATCGACTTGAAGTGGTCCTGCACGGTGTATGGCGACAAGTGCAGTGCCTGCGCGATCGCCTGCGTCGATGACCCGCGCATCAGGGCACGCACGACGTGCGTCTCGCGAAGCGTGAGCCCGTAGGCCGACATCAGCACCGGCACGATCTCCGGGGCGGTCGCCTCTTCGATCGTGACCGCGTACTGCGCGACCGTCCCGTCGCCGTCCCGAAAGCGGGCGGCCTGAAAGACGTACCACGTGCCATCGCGATGCTGCGCACGAAGCCGCGGCACGTGCTCGACCCCGCGGAGCAGCTGCGAGAGCACCGCCGCGACCGGTGTCGTGAGGTTCGACCCGAGGTCGCCGTCGAAGCCGGCGACCCGGTGACGCGCGGCATCCGTCGCGTACTGCA
Source organism: Microbacterium sp. (assembly GCF_049661145.1). Classification (GTDB taxonomy): domain Bacteria; phylum Actinomycetota; class Actinomycetes; order Actinomycetales; family Microbacteriaceae; genus Microbacterium. Next base: position 952 of record NZ_JBASZT010000090.1, on the reverse strand, counting down.
GCGTCCCCGAGGCGTCGAAGACGAGGATCGCCGGTCCCAGGTCGGTGCGCGCCAGCTCGGCGGTCGCGGTGGCGAGACCCGCACGCAGGCCGTCGGCGAGCGTTCCCTCCAACAGGTGTACGAACTCGGCCTCGGCCGCGTTGAAGCCGGGGCTGTCCGCGCCGCGGTAGAGCGCGAACGCCCCCCACGTCACCCCCTGCCGCCGGGCGACGCCGCGCAACTCGTGCTGCATGCCGAGCAGCGGCTGGACGACGTTGCGATACCGGTCGCTCCTGCGGACGTCGCCTTCGGTCTCGTCGTCGAGGATCGCCACGCCGAAGGGGCGCCGCGCGAGGTCGGCGAACAGCGAGTAGTCCTCGCCGGTCGCGTACTCGTAGTAGAAGAAGTCCGACCCGCCGCTGTTCTCGAGGTCGTGGCGGTGCGAGACGTTGAGGGTGACGGAGCCGGGATCGACGGTGGCGATGCACACGGCATCCGCCGGCACGGCACGGCGCACGAGGGTGAGCGCCTCGTCCATGTACTCGTCGAGCACCAGGCCGGCGCGCGCGAGCGACTCCAGTCCCGCTCGCGCGCTCTCGGCCCGATACCCCCTCATGCGCACATTGTGCCCCGCCCGCGGCGCACGTGTCATCCCCAGAAACCTGGGTGACCCCGCACCCCCACACCTGCCTGCGCATTCTCCCGCAGGCGGGGGATGGGCGTGCCGCCGCTGCGCGACGACTCTGGTCACCGCGTCAATCGAACGAACGGAGAACACCATGAACGACGTCACAACCATCGATCGCCCGCACCGCCTCGGCGACGCGCTCGCCGAGCTGCGTCACCGTATCGAAGGCAAGGTGAGCAGCCCCGCGGATGCCGAGTGGGACACCGAACGCGCCGCGTGGGCGCTCGCCGTCGATCAGCGGCCCGCGCTCGTGGTGCGCGCCGCACACGCCGAGGATGCCGCCAC
>NZ_JBASZT010000089.1:0-3874 GCF_049661145.1 Microbacterium sp. | reverse complement strand
GGGCGGTCACCGGCGTCCCGTGCGAGCGAGCGGAGCATGTCGCCGCCACCTCGGGCGCCGTCGTCGTCCAGTGTGACCTGGACGAGCTGACAGCCACCGTCCGCGTGCGGATCGGCGCGGGCCTCGTCGCGGCCGAGGCGCGAGCACGGGCCGGCCCGGCGCCGTGACCGCTGCGAGGGTGTCGGGAGGTGCTTCCCGTGGGCTCTCAGCGTCCTCTCCCTCTGGCGGTGTGTATGGTGTGCATCGTAGAAAGGACGCCACGTGGCAGCTGTCAAGAGTCCTGCGGGCAAGAAACTCGTCATCGTCGAGTCTCCGACGAAGATGCGCTCGATCCAGGGCTATCTGGGGGACGGGTATGAGGTCCTGAGTTCGGTCGGGCACATCCGTGACCTCGCCGACAAGAAGGACATCCCCGCCGAGCTGAAGAAGACCTCGGTGGGAAAGTACTCGATCGACATCGAGAACGGGTTCACCCCTTTATATGTGGAGAGTGAGCGCGGCAAGAAGACCGTCGCCGAGCTCAAGCGCGCACTCCGGAACGCCGATGAGCTCCTGCTCGCCACGGATGAAGACCGCGAGGGCGAGGCGATCGCGTGGCACCTGCTCGAAGCACTCAAGCCCAAGGTGCCCGTCAAGCGCATGGTCTTCCACGAGATCACGAAGGACGCGATCCGCGCCGCCGTCGACAACACTCGTGAACTCGACCTCGCGCTCGTGGACGCTCAGGAGACCCGCCGCATCCTCGACCGGCTCTACGGGTGGGACGTCTCCGACGTCACCCGCCGCAAGGTCGGACAGGGCACGTCGGCCGGCCGTGTGCAGTCCGCCGCGACCCGGCTGATCGTAGACCGTGAGCGCGAGCGGATGGCGTTCGTCTCGGCATCCTATTGGGACGTCGAAGCCGTCGCTGCGACGCGCTCCCCATCGAGGAACGCGGCCGCGTCCTTCGCGACGCGCCTCACCCGCCTCGACGGCGCACCGCTCGCCCGCGGCACCGACTTCGACGACGCCGGTCAGCTCAAGAAGGCCGTCGTCGTCCTCGGCGAGACGCAGGCGAGGGAACTCGCGGATGCCGTCGCGCAGCGCGGCGAGGCGACGGTCACCGCGATCGAGGCCAAACCCGGCACCCGCAGCCCCAAGCCGCCCTTCACGACCTCGACCCTCCAGCAGGAGGCCGGTCGCAAGCTCTCGATGAGCGCGAAGCACGCCATGGGCGTCGCGCAGCGTCTGTACGAGAAGGGCTACATCACCTATATGCGCACCGACTCGACGGCTCTGTCCACACAGGCCGTCGTTGCGGCGCGCACGCAGGCGGTCGCCCTCTACGGCGACAAGGCGGTGCCGGCGAACCCGCGCAGCTATCGCAACAACAGCAAGAACGCGCAGGAGGCGCACGAGGCGATCCGCCCGTCGGGTGACCAGTTCCGTACCCCGTCGTCGGTCGCCTCGGCGCTCGACCGCGACGAGGCCCGCCTGTACGACCTCATCTGGAAGCGGACGATCGCCTCGCAGATGTCCGACGCCAAGTACGAGACGACGACCGTCACCCTTGACGCCGACGCTGCGGGCAGGACGGCGTCGTTCACGGCATCCGGCACCGTCTACACGTTCAAGGGATTCCTGGAGGCGTATGAAGAGGGCCGCGACGAGAAGCGCGGCGATGCCGACAAAGCCGAGGACCAGGCGCTGCCGCAGCTCGCGGTCGGCGATGTGCTGACCCTGCGCGACGTCGAGCCCAAGGGTCACGCCACGAGCCCGAAGCCGCGCTACACCGAGGCCTCGCTCGTGAAGGCGCTCGAAGAGAAAGGCATCGGCCGCCCGTCGACGTTCGCGTCGATCATCGACGTCATCCTGAACCGCGAGTACGTCACCAAGCGTGGCCAGGCGCTCGTGCCGAGCTGGCTCGCTTTCAGCGTCGTGCGGCTGCTCGAAGAGCACTTCGCCGACCTCGTCGACTACGACTTCACTGCCGCGCTCGAAGACGACCTCGACGCTATCGCCCGCGGCGAGCAGCAGCGCGTCGCGTGGCTCAACGAGTTCTACTTCGGCTCCGAGAACCACGTCGGGCTGCGCCGAATCCTCGACAACCTCGGTGAGATCGACGCACGAGAGATCAACTCGACGCGCATCGGCGACGTCGCGACTCTCCGCTTCGGCCGCTACGGGCCCTACCTGGAGGTGCCGACCGGCGAGGGTGCGACGCGCATCGTCAACGTGCCGAGCGACCTCGCGCCCGATGAGCTCACGCCCGCCAAGGCTCGCGAGCTGATCGAGGCGCCCGTCGCGGGCGACCGTGTGCTGGGACAGAATCCCGAGAACGGGCGCGACATCGTCGTCAAGGACGGCCGCTTCGGTCCCTACCTCGAAGAGGTGCTGCCTGCCGAGTCGGCACCGGAGCCCGAGCCGACCGCCGAAGGCGCTCCCAAGAAGCGCGTGAAGAAGGTCGAGGCGCCCAAGCCTCGCCGGGCGTCGCTGTTCAAGAGCATGTCGCCCGAAACGATCGATCTCGACACCGCGCTGAAGCTGTTCTCGCTGCCGCGCACGGTCGGCATCGATCCCGAGTCGGGGACGCCCATCACGGCCCAGAACGGTCCGTACGGCCCCTATCTCAAGAAGGGCACCGATTCGCGCTCGATCGGCAGCGAGCAGCAGATCTTCGACATCGCGCTCGAGGAGGCGCTGGAGATCTACGCGCAGCCGAAGTACGCGAATCGTGCCGCGACCGCGCTCAAGGAGTTCGAGGCCGACCCGGTCAGCGGCAAGCCCATCCGGATCAAGGACGGCCGATTCGGTGCGTACGTCACCGACGGCACCACCAACGTCACGATCCCGCGGGGGCAGACAGCGGACGACATCACGTTCGAGATCGCTGTGCAGATGCTCGCCGACAAGCGCGCCAAGGGGCCCGCCCCCAAGCGGGCGACCAGGCGCTCGACCACGACGCGCAAGCCCGCCGCCAAGAAGAACTGAAGCGCAGAGATGACGCGCGGGCTGTGGGTCACCTTCGAGGGCGGTGACGGCTCGGGCAAGACGACGCAGGCGACGCTGCTGGAGATATGGCTGCGGAACCAGGGCTGCTCCGTCGTGCGCACCCGCGAGCCCGGAGGCACCGAGGTGGGCGTTCTCGTCCGGGACATCGTGCTCCACCACCGGGGCGAGGTCGCGCCGCGCGCCGAGGCGCTGCTGTATGCCGCCGACCGCGCGCAGCACATCGCAACGCTCGTGCGCCCGGCGCTGGAGCGCGGCGAGATCGTCGTCCAGGATCGCTATCTCGACTCGTCCGTCGCGTACCAGGGCGCAGGTCGGGTGCTGGATGCCGACGAGATCCGCGATCTGTCGCTGTGGGCGGCCGAGGGCGCGCTGCCGGACGTGACGGTGCTGCTCGACCTCGACCCTGCAGCCGCGCGCAGCCGGCTGAACGCCGCCGACAAGCCCTTCGACCGCCTCGAAGCGGAGCAGAGCGAGTTCCACGAGCGGGTCCGCGCCGCGTTCCTGGAGCTCGCGGCATCCGATCCCCATCGCTTTCTGGTGCTCGACGCGACCCTGCCCGCCGCCGAGCTCGCCGCCGCTATCCGCGCCCGCCTCGCGCCCCTGCTGGCCTGAGCGCACCCGTATCTTCCCTCACCCCCTTCCTTCCCTCCCTCCCTCCCTTCCCTCCCTCCTTTCCCTCCTTCCCTCCCCTCCCGCGAGCCGCTACGTTTCGACCGAGCCGCTACGTTTCGCCGCGTCGGATCATGGCGGTTCGGGCGGAACATAGCGGCTCGGCGGAGCGGGCCCGCTGGGCGGAGGGGCCCGGCTGGGGGAGGGGGCGGAGGGGGTGGCGGGAGAGGGAGCGTCGGCGGCACGACGTAGGCTGGTCGGCATGACCCCCGAC
>NZ_JBASZT010000088.1:0-2392 GCF_049661145.1 Microbacterium sp. | reverse complement strand
GACGAGGATCCGGTCGTATCGCCCGCGGCCGGCGCGGGTGCGGCCATCCTCCTCCGAGACCGGGACCACCAGGGGCACCGCGGCGACCGAGTCGCGGACGAGGCCTGCCCGTGCGGGCGAGAGCTCGTTGGCCTCGAGACTCGCGCCACGCGCGAGCGCTTCGGCGGCGAGGATGGCCGTCTTGCCGCCGGGGGCGGCGCAGAGGTCGAGCCACCGCTCCCCCGTCCGCACCGGCACGGCACGCGCCAGAGCCAGCGCCGCCAGTTGGGATCCCTCGTCCTGCACCCGCACGAGACCGCGGGATGCCGTGACCAGCGCGCCCGGGTCTCCCCCGGGTGAACGGAATCCGAGGGGCGAGTACGGGGTGGCCGCGGCATCCGCGGGGCGCTCTCGGAGCCCGGGGAGCGCCGCGAACGTCACGACCGGCGGGGCGTTGTCGGCGGCGAGCAGCGCCTCGAGCTCGTCGGCGCGTCCCTCGGCGGCAAGGGCCCGCCGGAACGCCCGGATGACCCACACCGGGTGCGCGAAACGGACGGCCAGGCGTTCGTCGTCGGAGCCGGCAGCGGTGGCCAACCGCTCATCCCATTCGTCCGGTGTGCGCTCCGATACCCGGCGCAGCACGGCGTTCGCGAAACCCGCGGCGGCCTTTCCCGCCTTCCCGGAGGACTGCCGCACCTGACGCACGGTCTCATTGACGGCAGCGTGCGCGGGCGTGCGCATCGTGAGGAGCTGGTGCACGCCGAGGCGCAGCGCGTCCAGCACCGGAGGGTCGATCGCGGCGATGGGGCGACCCGCGGCATCCGCGATGACGGCGTCGTACGTGCCCTCGCGGCGCAGCGTGCCGTACGTGAGCTCGGTCGCGAGGCCGGCATCGGACCCGGTGAGGCCGGCTCGCGCGATGGCTCGAGGCAGCAGCAGATTCGCGTAGGCGTCGGAGTCATGGACGGCCCGCAGCACGTCGTAGGCGACCCAGCGAGGCGACTTCCCGGAGCCGGACGCGGCGGGTGCCCCGGCGCTCACGCCGCGCTCCCCGGTGCGGGCAGTTCGACGCGCGGTGAGGTCGTCCGCAATCCTCGCCACCAGTCCGCCGCCGACATCGCGGGTCTTCCCGCTGGCTGCACCGTCTTCAGCAGCACGCTGGTACCGTTGCCCGCGCCCAGCAGCACATCACGGCCGGCGAGGGCGAGGGCGCCAGCTGCCAGGTCGCCGTCGGGTCCTCGCAGCGCCGCGAGGACCTTCAGGCGGCCGCCCTCGAAGACGACATGGGCGCCCGGCTCAGGAGTCGTTCCTCGGTAGCGGTTCAGCACATCGTCGGCCGGGCGGGAGAGGTCGAGGGCGCCATCGGCGATCGTGAGCTTGGGTGCGAGAGTCACGGCTCCCGCCTGCGGGAGGGCGCGTGCGGTCCCCGCCGCGATCTGGTCGATGACGTCGACCAGGAGTTCGGCGCCGGCGGCCGCCAACGCGTCGAGCACCTCCCCCGCTGTCGCGCCTCGAGGCACGTCGTAACGCAGCTCGCCATACACGTCGCCGGCGTCCAGCTCGGTCACCAACCGGAAGACGCTTGCGCCGGTCACGCGGTCGCCCGCGATGAGCGCATGCTGCACGGGGGCCGCCCCGCGCCAGCGCGGCAGCAGCGAGAAGTGCAGGTTGATCCAGCCGTGGTGCGGAGCGGACAACAGCGGTTCACGCACGAGGCCCCCGTACGCGACGATGACCCCGAGGTCGGGCCTCAGCGCGGTAACGGCGTCAGTGGCCCCCTCGCCGAGGCGGTCGGCCTTGACGACCGGTACGTCGAGCTCCGCCGCGGCGGCGGCGATCGGAGACGGCGTGAGGATGCGCTTCCGGCCGACGGGCGCGTCGGTGCGCGTGAGGATGCCGACGAGGTCGTGGTCCGTCGCGGCGATCGCGCGCAGAGAGAGGACCGCCGGCGCGGGGGTTCCGGCGAAGACGATGCGCATGGGGCTCCTGGTCACAGATCGAGCTCGGGCACGTCGAGCCGCACCCTGAGTGTAGTTCGCGGGCTCTGTCCACTCGGCCGGCCACCCGGCTCGGGGCGGCCTCGGCGGCCGCGCCGCCCACGCAACGCTTCTGCCACGACGGCGGTGCGCAGGTGCTGTGCGACGGGGCGACCGTGCCCGTAGTCGAACCGAACGAGCGCGCGCACGAGTCCGCCCTCCCCCGTCGACGGAGGGCCGCGGAGGATGCCGCCGCCATCACCGCCTTCCGCCGAGCGCTCGATCGGAACCGGTCCGAGGACCGCGGCGGGGCCGAGTGCGGGCAGTTCCGCCCGGAGCGTCGTGAGCGCGGCGTCCACGGCCGCGGGCGTGCCTTCGAGGGCGGCGACGCGAACGGCGGGGGGCATCGACAGTGAGGCGCGGTCGGTCAGTTCGGC
>NZ_JBASZT010000087.1:0-7559 GCF_049661145.1 Microbacterium sp. | reverse complement strand
GCATCCGGCCGCTCGCGCCCTGCTGCCGGGGAGTGCCCCGCCGCGAGGCGCTGCGCGTACGCCGCGGGATGTTTGACGTTCCACCACCGCAGCCCCTCGACGTGGCTGTGCGCACCGGGACCGTATCCCCACCAATCGGTGCCGCGCCAGTAGGCGAGGTTGTGCCGGGAGCGTTGCGCAGGCGTGCGCGCCCAGTTCGAGACCTCGTACCAGTCGAAGCCGGCGGCGGAGAGCGCCTCGTCGGCGAACTCGTACATGTCCGCCTGCAGGTCGTCGTCGGGCTCGAGGACCTCACCGCGGCGGATCTGCCGGGCGAGCTTCGTGCCCTCCTCCACGACGAGCGCGTACGCCGACACGTGGTCGGGTTCGAGGGCGACCGCCGTCTCGACCGAGCGGCGCCAGTCGTCGAGGGACTCCCCCGGGGCGCCGTAGATGAGGTCGACGCTCACGTCGAGCCCTGCCCCGCGCGCCGCGGCGACCGCCGTCGCGACGCCGGCCGGATCGTGCGTGCGATCGAGGGTCGCCAGCACGTGCGGCGCGGCGGACTGCATCCCGATCGACATGCGGGTCACGCCCGCCGCGGCCAGTTCCGTCGCCATCGCCGCCGTCACGGTGTCGGGATTCGCCTCCACCGTGACCTCGGCATCCGGCCCGAGGCCGAAGGTGTCGCGCACGCCGTGCAGCATGCGCGCGAGGTCGCCGGGCGGCAGGAGCGTCGGTGTGCCACCGCCGAAGAAGACGGTGGATGCCGGCCGCAGCGGTCCCCGCGCGGCGAGCACCCCTCGCGAGAGCGCGAGCTCGCGCAGTACCTCGTCGGCATACGCATCCTGCCGGGCACCTCGCAACTCACCCGCCGTGTAAGTGTTGAAGTCGCAATACCCGCAGCGCACGCGACAGAACGGCACGTGGACGTAGACACCGAAGTCGCGATCCGCGTCGACGGCGACATCGACGGGAAGAGCACCGTCGAGCGGCGCAGGATCGCCCAGTGGCAGCGCCGAGCCCATCAGGAGGGTGTCGCGAACAGCGGCGACAGCGCCCGCAGATAGCCGCCGAACAGCTCCCGGCGGCGCCGCTTCACGAGGACCGGCAGCATCCGATACAGGGGCGACGTTGGCCGGTCGAACGCGCGCACGCGGAACCACACCTCGTCGTTCTCGTACCACTCCAGTAGGAACGACTCCTCGCCGCTGACGACCGACTCCCCGATCGTGCCGAGCAGAAATCCGACGCGACGGGGCTCCTCGGTCACGGAGATGACGCGCAGGTGCGCATCGGCGCGCAGACCGCCGACCCGCCCGTGCACACGCAGCGACGTGCCAGCGGCGACGTACGGGGTGCCGTCGGCGTCGAACCGCTGCTCGGTCTCGAGCTTCGACGGCGCGAGCGGCGTGCCCGCGTCATCGAAGCTCACACCGGAGTAGGTCGGACCCGCAGCGGGATGCACATCGCTCACGGTCAGCCCCGCCCCGCGCAGCGGCGCCCACGCCAGCAGGGCGTCCGCGGAGGTCGCGAATCGTTCCCCGCCGCTGCCGAGCCGCCAGGCGTCTTCGGCCGGGATGCTCTTCTCCGGCGGGTAGCCCATGAGGTCGGGCGCCTGGCTCGCCCCCACGGCGGCATAGTCGACCGTGCCGTCCTGGAAGTTCCCGCGCCGCATGACGTCCAGCCTAAACCGGTGCCTACTTCTTGGATTCGACCTCGCCGGAGAGCGCGGCGATGAACGCCTCCTGGGGGACCTCGACGCGGCCGACCATCTTCATGCGCTTCTTGCCCTCCTTCTGCTTCTCGAGCAGCTTGCGCTTGCGGGTGATGTCGCCGCCGTAGCATTTGGCGAGCACGTCCTTGCGGATGGCGCGGATGTTCTCGCGCGCGATGATGCGCGCGCCGATCGCCGCCTGGATCGGGACTTCGAACTGCTGGCGCGGAATGAGCTTGCGCAGCCGCTCGGTCATCATCGTGCCGTAGGCGTAGGCCTTGTCGCGGTGGACGATCGAACTGAAGGCATCGACCTTCTCGCCCTGCAGCAGGATGTCGACCTTGACGAGGTCGGCGGTCTGCGAGCCGGCCGGCTCGTAGTCCAGGCTCGCGTAGCCCTGCGTCTTGCTCTTCAACTGGTCGAAGAAGTCGAAGACGATCTCGCCGAGCGGCATGTTGTAGCGCAGTTCGACGCGGTCCTCGCTGAGGTAGTCCATGCCGAGCAGCGTTCCGCGCCGCGACTGACACAGCTCCATGACGGTGCCGACGTAGTCCTTCGGCAGCAGGATGCCGACTTTGACGACCGGCTCGGCGACTTCTGCGACTCGCCCGTCGGGATATTCGCTGGGGTTGGTGACGGTGACCGTCTCGCCCGTGTCGGTCGTGACCTCGTAGGTCACCGACGGGGCGGTCGTAATGAGGTCGAGGTCGAACTCCCGCGCCAGCCGCTCGGTGATGATCTCCAGATGCAGCAGCCCGAGGAACCCGCACCGGAAGCCGAAGCCCAGCGCGACCGACGTCTCTGGCTCGTACTGCAGCGAGGCGTCGGAGAGCTTGAGCTTGTCGAGCGCTTCGCGGAGGTCCGCGTAGTCGCTGCCGTCGATCGGGTAGATCCCGCTGAAGACCATCGGCTTCGGGTCGGTGTAGCCCGGGAGTGCGACGGATGCCGGTCGGCGCTGGTTCGTGATCGTGTCGCCGACCTTGGACTGGCGCACGTCCTTCACGCCCGTGATGAGGTAGCCCACCTCGCCGATGCCGAGACCTCTCGTCGGCACCGGCTCGGGGCTCGAAACGCCGATCTCGAGGAGGTCGTGCGTCGCTTTGGTCGACATCATCTGGATGCGCTCGCGCGGCTCGAGCTTGCCGTCGACCATGCGCACGTAGGTGACGACGCCGCGGTACGAGTCGTACACCGAGTCGAAGATCATGGCGCGCGCCGGCGCGTCGGCGACGCCGGTCGGTGCCGGAATCGCCTCGATGATGCGGTCGAGCAGGTCTTCGACACCGACACCGGTCTTGCCGGATACGCGCAGCACGTCGTCGGGAGAGCCGCCGATGAGGTTCGCGAGCTCGGCGGCATACTTCTCGGGATCGGCGGCGGGTAGATCGATCTTGTTCAGCACCGGGATGATCTGCAGATCGTTGTCCAGCGCCAGGTAGAGGTTGGCGAGCGTCTGCGCCTCGATGCCCTGCGCCGCGTCGACGAGGAGAATCGCGCCCTCGCACGCCGCGAGGGAACGCGAGACCTCGTAGGTGAAGTCGACGTGGCCGGGGGTGTCGATCATGTTGAGCGCGTAGGTCGCGCCCGCGGAAGCCCACGGCATCCGCACCGCCTGCGACTTGATCGTGATACCGCGCTCACGCTCGATGTCCATGCGGTCGAGGTACTGCGCCCGCATGTCGCGGTCGGCGACCACGCCGGTGATCTGCAGCATGCGGTCGGCCAGCGTCGACTTGCCGTGGTCGATGTGGGCGATGATGCAGAAGTTGCGAATCAGCTCTGGAGGGGTCGCGGACGGCTCGAGAGGCTTCAGGGCGCGCGGGGACATGTCCCGTGAAGTCTACCGGCGCGCCGGGTGCGGGTTCCGGGTGTGAATATACTGGATCGAGAAATGCTTGCGCTTCGGTGCCGACCATGCTACATTTGTTCTAGTACCAAGGCGCCATTCATGCTGAGGGAACGGGTTGAGCAGGACAAAGCCTCCTGACGTTCATTTGTCGACGTCTGGAGTGTCCATGAATCCCCAGTTCCATCCTTCGGATCCCGAGAGGGATGCCGCGGGTGAGCCTGCCGTGCGGGAACCGTACTATGCAGCATTGTCGGCACTCGTGACGCGCGCACAGCAGAACCGCGCCGAGATGAGCCGGCTGCACGCCGAACGTGCTGAGTTGTGCGCCGAAGCGGTCGCTCTGGTCGCGGAGCGCGTTGCCCAGCGGGCGGCTGCGCGCGCCGCAGGAAAGAAGGACAACCAGGGGATCGGTGACGACATCCCCTTGCGCGAGGTGATCGCCGAGCTCGGTGCGGCGCTGCGGGTGTCGGACCAGACCCTCCGGATCTGGCTCGGAGACGGATCGGCACTGGTGCAGAACTACCCCGCCACGCTCGAGGCGCTGCGATCCGGCGAGGTCGATGAGCGGCACGCGTCGGCGATCATCGATGGCGGGTCGGGCGTCACTGCGGACAATCGTGCCGAGTACGAACGGCGCGCTCTGGAGGCCGCTGCCGAGCTGACAGCGCCAGCGCTGCGGGATACTGCGCGTGTCATCGCCGCGCGGCTGCAGCCCGATCTCGTGGCATCCCGCCAGCAGGCCGCCCACGAGAATCGCCGCGTCCGAACCTACAGTCTCGAGGACGGTCTTGCGCGGCTGCAGGCCGACGGTCCGGCCGCTCTCGTGCTCGCCATGTTCGACCGCCTCACGCAGCTCGCGGAGAGCATCGAGGACGATCCTGACGCGGAACCCGTGCCCAACGACAACACCACGCCGGACACGATCCCCGATCCGGACGAGAGTGCGCCGACGGCATCCGACGAGCGTTCCCGCGATCAGTTGCGATTCGACATCCTCAGCGACATCGTCCTGACCGCCACCCCCACCGGCCACGGCGATCCCGACGCGCTGGGATCGATCCGCGGCTCAGTGTCCGTCACGATCCCCGTGTTGACGCTCGCCGGTCTCGATGACGATCCCTCGGTGCTCGCCGGGCACGGCCCCATCGACCCTGACACCGCCCGCCGCATCGCGGGTGCCGCGTCCGGGTGGGACCGGATCCTCACGCATCCGGTCACCGGCATCCCCGTCGCCGTCGACCGCTACCGGCCCAGCGCCGAGCAGCGTCGCTTCCTGATCGCCCGCGACCACCACTGCCGCTGGCCGGGATGCCGCCGGGTCGACACGCACTGCGACGCCGATCACACCATCGCGTACTCCGACGGCGGTCGGACGACCGCCGAAAACCTCGGCCTGTTCTGCAGACGACATCACCGACTCAAGCACTCATCGCCTTGGGGGATCCGGCAGCTCGGCGCGGGCACTCTCGAGTTCACCTCACCCACCGGTCGCACCTACCTCAACAACGCCCCGCCCGAGCTCGAGTTCGTCCCGCCCCGGTGGCAGACGGCCTACGATCCCCTCGATCCGGCGCCGTTCTGACAAATGCGGGCCTCAGAGACGGCGGACGGTACAGGGTGCAGCCCGCATGCACCAGGACACCGAACGATGCGAAAGAGCCGACCCGTCAGCCCTGTCGAACCCATCGGCTGCCAAGAAAGCTCGGTTCGGTGGCGCGTCGCGGCGGTGGGCCCGGCCGGCATCACCGACATCGACTTCGGCGATCCGGTCGAGGCCGCAGATCACGTCGCCGCGCAGTTGAGTGACGGCGACGAGTCCATGCTGCGCGACTCGCTCAGTGTGCTCCCGAACGGCGCCGACATCGGCGTGACTGACGGCCGTCCTCCCTGTGCGCATCAACCGGCTCCTGCCCACGACGCTCGTCGCTGTCGTCGCGCAGGAGGACGGGGCGCGCGCAGACGGCTCCGTCGTCGCGCTCACGCGCGCATAGGCTGAAAGTGTGACGACGACGGTGGTGATGGTGCACGGCATCCGCACCTCCGCGACGATGTGGCGCGCGCAACGGGAGCATCTCGCCGCGCTCGGAGTTCCCGCCGTCGCAGTGGACCTCCCCGGACACGGCACTCGGATGTCGGAAGAGTTCACCCTCGAGGGCGCGTTTGCCACGATCGACGGCGCCGTCCGCGAGGCCGCGACAGAAGGCCACGTGCTCCTGGCGGGGCACTCGATGGGCGGACTGCTCTCGATCGCGTATGTCGGCGCGGAAGACCGGCCGCCTGTCGACGGCTTCATCGCAGCATCCTGTACCGCCATCCCGCGGGGCATCGGCCTGCGCACCTACCGCACCCTCGCGCTCGGTTTCAACCGACTGCCGAATCGCGGATCTCGCATCTCCGAATGGGTGCTGGACCGCACGCTCCCCGCCGAGACGCGCACCGACTTCGGTGCCGGCGGCTACGCCTACGACGCGCAAGACGTGGCCCTGCGGTCACTGTCGGTGCTGGACCTGCTTGCGGCACTCCGGCGCATCGACGTACCGACCTGGTTCGTCAACGGCCAGTTCGATCAGCTGCGGGTGAACGAGCGGCTGTTCGTCTCGCTCGTTCCGCAGTCCGAACTCATCGTCGTGCCCCGCACGTCGCACCTCGTGACCGCGATGCGCCCGCGCGTGTTCAACGCCGTGATCGATCTCGCACTCGCGACGTTACGGGCGGACAACGCGCGAGCCTGATAGACTCAGTGTTTGGCTTGCGTGTGGGTCCCACCCTGCACGCCGCCGGAGGCGCCCCTCTACCGCCAAACCGGCACATCCATCGAAAACTCCTAACGAAAGAACCGTCGAACGTGGCGAACATCAAGTCGCAGATCAAGCGCAACAAGACCAACGAGAAGGCACACGAGCGCAACAAGGCCGTCAAGAGCGAGCTGAAGACCGAGGTGCGCCGCACCCGCGAGGCGGTCGCCGCGGGCGACAAGGCTGCCGCCGAGAAGGCGCTTGCCACGGCCACCCGTAAGCTCGACAAGGCCGTGAGCAAGGGTGTCATCCACGAGAACCAGGCTGCGAACCGCAAGTCGGCCATCGCGAAGCAGGTTGCCGCTCTCTGAGTCGCACGATCCAGGAGAAGAGCCCGACCCCCTCCGCGGTCCGGGCTCTTCTCTTTGCCGATCAGCGTCCGCAGCTCACGAGATTGTCTGCATCCCGCGGCGGCGCGGGGGCCGCGGGGCGGCGTTGGTCAGCCCGTAGCGGCGCGCACGATGCGCGCCGCCTCGGCGCGGTCGGCGGCACCGAGCTTGAGCACGACGATCGACACGTAGTTGGCGACTGTCTTGACCGACAGATGCAGGCGCTCGGCGATGACCGGATTGCTCAATCCGCGGCCGAGGAGGTCGGCGACCGCCGCCTCGCGGGTCGTCAGACCGATCCCACCGAGTCCGCCCATGTACTGCTCGGCCGGAGCGTTCGCGCCGACGAGCGGACGGGGTACGCCGGGACCGAGCCACAGCGCGCCGGCGAAGGCGGCTTCCGCTGCGCCGAGTATCTGCTCGGGCGTTGCCTGCTTCGTCACGTACGCGGATGCCCCCGCCTGCAATGCGCGCCGCACCGTCGCCTCGTCGTCGAAGAGGGTGATGACGACGACCCGCACCTCCGGCCACGTCGCGGCGATGCGCGCGGTGGCCTCGATGCCGCCGAGGTCCGGCATCGAGAGATCCATGAGCACGACGTCGGGTTGCGTCTCGCCGACCACGGCCAGCGCTTCGAGGCCCGACCCCGCCTCGCCGACCACCTCGATCTCGCTCGCGCGCAGCAGCGCGACGAGGCCCTTGCGGAACACCGGGTGGTCGTCGACGACGACGGCGCGGATCACGAGGCGGCTCCTTCGCGAGATGCGGATGCCACGGGTTGCGCCTCTTCGCCGGCGAGCTCGCGAGGGACCGATGCCAGCGGGCGCGCCGCATCGGCGGCGGGCATCGCCTCGATCGGCAGGAACACACGCACACACGTGCCCCCGTCC
>NZ_JBASZT010000086.1:0-2419 GCF_049661145.1 Microbacterium sp. | reverse complement strand
CTGCTGGGCGCGCCCGGCCCGCCATGCCTCGCGACGCGCGCAGGTCGTCAGCCAGCCGGCGACGGCCCGGGGGTCGTGGATCGTCTCGTGCCGCCGCACGAGGGTCAGCCAGGTGATCTGGACGACGTCCTCCGCGAGGCGCTGCTCCAGCCCGTAGGCACGGACGACGTGCCACAGCACGGGTGTCATGAGCCGCACGAGGTCGTCCATCTCCCGGGCGCGGCCCTCGCGCCACGCCACGAACAGTTCGGCGGCGCGATCCCAGATGGTCGGGGGCACGCCCGCCGCCGCCCCTTCGCCTCCCGGCACGGGGGAGGTCGAGAGATCGGCATCGGTCATACCGCTCATTCTGGCCATACCTGAGGGAGGAGGGCGAGGGATGATCTGATACATCGTCTTGTCGGTCGGCCTAGACTCGTCGCCATGACACGGCTCGTCTATCTGTGCGCCCGCCCGCAGGCGGGCGCCGCGGCGGCCGAGTACGAGTCCTTCCGCGGCGCGATGCAGCTCGACGAGCACGAGCTGGAGCGCTGGGACCTCGTCCACGACGAACTGCCCGCGGACTTCGCGGGGCGCTGGCGTGGCGCCGTCGTGGGCGGGAGCCCTTTCAACGTCACCGACCCCGAGTCGGCGAAGACCGACGCGCAGTTCCGCGTGGAGGCCTCACTCGCGCGGCTTGCAGAGGGGGCCGCATCCGGCGCCATCGCCGCACTGTTCACCTGCTACGGCATCGGAGTCGCCACGCGGAAGCTCGGCGGCGAGGTGACGCGCGCGTACCCGGAGGACACCGGGCCCACCCGCGTCGCGCTCACGGCGGAAGGGCGCAGCGATCCGCTCTTCGGCGGGCTCGCCGACGCGTTCACGGCGCTCACCGCACACAAGGAGGGCACGGGACGGATGCCGGCGAGTGCGACCCTGCTGGCGACGGGCGACGTGTGCCCCGTGCAGGCCTACCGGATGGGCGACCGCCTGTACGCGACGCAGTTCCACCCGGAGCCGACGGCGCAGGCGTTCACGGAGCGGATGGCCGTCTACCGCGACGACGGCTACTTCGCTGCGAACGACTACGACCGCATCGCGGCGCTCGTGCTGTCGGCATCCCTCACCGAGCCCGCCCGCATCCTGCGCGCGTTCGCGACCGCCTTCTGACCACCTGGCTGTCGGTCGGGGCCTGTCAGTCGGGCGCCTGACGCGCCCGCAGAATCGTCAGCACGACCGGGAAGACGCCCACGATCGCGGCGGCGATCCAGGCGGCCGCGGTGATCGCGGGTGCGACGGGGTCATCGGTGCGGGCGACGCCGATCCAGAACAGCCCCCATGCCATGGCCAGGCCGACGGCGATGCGCCCGCGGGTGACGATCGCGAGGGCGAGCCCGAGCACCCCGACCGCCACGACGACGAGGACGCTCCACACTTCGGGCGCCCCGCCGTCGACACCCGCTGCCGTGAGCCATGCCGAGACGTTGGCGACGGTGGCGAGGGTCACCCACCCCAGGTGCAGGCCGACAGCGCCGTCGAAGAAGAGGATGTCGGTGAAATGCACGCCGGGGTAGGTCTGCAGCTGATGGAGGGTCCACGCGAGCGCCGCGAGGAGCGCGATGATCGCGACGACGGTCCAGACCAGCGTCAGGAACTGGGCCGCCAGCAGCCAGCCGCCGTTCAGGATCGCCGTGAGGGCGACCCACCATCCTGCGGCGCGCTGGCGCACCCGGTTCCGCTGCGATGGCAGCGCCTGCCAGACGGCATACGCGATGGTGAGCGCGTAGATCGCCGTCCAGATCGCGAACGCCGGGCGGGCCGGCGCGAGATAGGTGGCGTCGGCGTCGAGGGCGCCGCCCTGCAGGTCACGCACGTTCGTGCCGCCGAACAGACCGGTGCCGATCATCGCCGCGACGATCATGAAGACGACCGTGGCGATCACGATGTACTGCCGGGCGACGTCGACTCCCGTCGCTTCGCGTTCGGCATCCATGCCCGTCACGGTATCTGGCCCGGGCGCGCGGCGGCACTGCCTTGACAGTCCTCTCTGCTCCCGATAGTCACGCACTGATGCTCTGGGAGCATCAGTGCGTGACTATGCGGCGAGGAGCATCCGCCGGATCCAGGATCCTGGACGACGGATGCCGGATGCCGGATGCCGGAGAACGAGTAACGCAGCCCGGCACCTGGGGCCCGGGTCACCGCACCATGTGCACCGGCCCGGCCACGACAGCGGAGTCGGGCGCGATCACGAACTCGTCGGCGCAGACCACGGCATCCTTCGTCGCCAACCACACCATCCGCTCCTCGGCAGGCACCGACCAGGGGTCCGCGCTGAGGTTCACCCACACGACGGCGTCCGCCCGGTGCAGCGCCCAGCGCCCCGGTCCCTCGGCCGCCCCGGGGGATGCCGAGAGCCGCGGTTCGGTCAGCTGCGGCC
>NZ_JBASZT010000085.1:0-20547 GCF_049661145.1 Microbacterium sp. | reverse complement strand
TCGACGCGCAGATCCACGTCACCACCGACACCGAGACCCGCACCGGGACATACCGGCTGATCACCACGCTTCTGGATCCCGGCGAGGCGCCCGCGCGGGAACTGGTTCGGCTCTACCACGAACGCTGTGTCAAGCGTCGAGTTTGGTAGAGGGTCGTTTAGTTGGTTTCGGTGAGGGTCGGGGCCGTCTGGGTGGCGGCGTGGAGGGCTTCGTATTCGGTGGGCGGGATCTGGCCGAGCTCGCCGTGGAGGCGCCGGTTGTTGTACCAGTCGATGTATTCGGCGGTCGCGATTTCGAGGTCGTTGATGCCGGTCCAGGGGCCGCGGTTGCGGACGAGTTCGCCCTTGTAGAGCGAGTTGAACGCCTCGGCCATCGCGTTGTCGTAGCTGTCGCCCTTGGATCCGACCGAGGCGACCGCGTCGGCCTCGGCGAGCCGCTCGGTGTAGCGGATCGCACGGTACTGGACGCCTCTATCGCTGTGATGGATCAGGCCGGTCAGGTCAGCGCCCTCGCGTTCGCGCCGCCAGATGCCCATCTTCAACGCGTCCAGCGCCAGGTCCGTGTAGAGGCTGGTGCTCACCTGCCAGCCCACGATCTGGCGGGAGAACACGTCCAGCACGAACGCCGCGTACACCCAGCCGGCGAAGGTGCGCACGTACGTGATGTCGGCAACCCAGAGCCGGTTCGGGGCGTCGGCGTGGAACTGCCGGTCCACGAGGTCGCGGGGCCGGTCGGTCTCCGCTGCCGGCCTGGTCGTGCGGGGCGATTTCGCGCGGACCAGCCCGTGCAGGCCGCGGGCTCGCATCAGGCGCCTCACGGTGCACTCGGCCACCTGCTCGCCTGCCCGCCGCAGCGCGGCGTGCATCTTCCTGATCCCATACACGTCGTAGTTCTCCTTATGGATGGTGGTGATCTTCTCGGTCAGCTCCGCGTCCCGCACCGCTCTGGCGGACGGGTGACGGGTCTTGGCGGCGTAGTACGTCGACGGGGCGATCTGGGCGGGCGTGTCTTCCAACGCCCGGCAGACCGGCTCGACCCCGTGCACGGTCTTGTGCGCGTCGACGAACGCGACGCGCTCGTTCACCGGGACGGGCGGTCGAGCTCCGCCGCGAAGAAAGCCGACGCCGACTTCAGGATCGCGTTCGCGCGACGCAGCTCCTTGACCTCGCGTTCGAGCTCGGCGATCCGGGCGGCGTCCGCGGTCGTCACGCCGGGACGCAGGCCCTCGTCGGTCTCGGCCTGCTTCACCCAGGTCCGCAGCGCCTCGGGGTGGACCCCGAGCTGATCGCCGATGCGCTGATACGCGCCGGTGCGGGTCTCTGGGTCTTTACGCGCCTCGATCGCCAGACGCGTCGCGCGCTCACGAAGCTCGGCGGGGTACTTACGGGCTGCAACCATGATGCAGGGATTCCTTCCGGGTGTTGCTCCCCTCCATCAAACCCGCCGCGCGACACATGCTCGGGGCGATCGCGTCGACCTCCACGGACCCGCCGACGAACGACTTCGACCGAGAGTCCGTTTTCTTCGTCGGACGGGTCGGGAGGCTCCACGTGCTGATCTGCTCGGGCGTGACCGCGAGCCGCGTGAACGTGACCGGCGCAGCCGGGTTGAACTCCCGCACCTTCGCTTCGAACGACCGCCACGCGTCGAGCCCGGACGGGTCATGGTCACCGAGCTGGTACAGGTGCGTGTGGCGGTCGAGAGGGAGCGCGTTGGCGACCTCGTACACGAACGATTCGGATGGGTAGCCGCGCATGATCCCGAGCGGCACATCCCACCGGTTCGTCACCGGCGAGATCACGGCGCGCAGCGCGTCCTTCTCACTGTAAATCTGCACCTGCTCGGGCTGGGTCGACCAGATGCGGCGGCGGTACATGGATGCCACGGTCGTGATCGCGTCAGACGCGGAGTCGTAGGCGCGGGTCTGCAACGTGTAGCGGGTGCCGTCCGATACCCACCCGTAGGGGATGCGGCCGTCGCGACGGAGCTTCAACAGTTGCCGGCCGATGAGCCGATAACCGTTCTCCGACTTCTCGACAGCACCCGCCGACATGACCCGGTAGAACACGCTCCGCACCGTGGCGGGATGCTCGTCGCGCAGCACATCGAGGATGTGTTCGTCGATGACGGCGAGCTCGGCGTTGGTCCGCCGAACCCGCTTTACGGGAGTAGCACCGTAAAACTCTGGGGTGTTCACAGGTCGCCTCCCTCGTCGAGGCGGGCGGCGAGCGCACGAGACGCATCCCGTGCGGCCTCACGGGCGGCCTGAAGGCGCGCCTGCGCGGCCTTGAACGCGGCAAGCTCCGGCGAGGTAGACTCGGATGTGATCCGCTTCCCATCGAGATCCTTGGCCGTCCGGTTGCCCGCCGGGCGGCTTTCTCGTGCCCCGGTCACTCGGCACCACCGCCACCGGTCGTCTCGTGGGCGTTCCAACCACGAGACGGCATGGTCGATGTCGCCGCGGGTGAGGCGGGCACCACCGGGCAGCGGCAGGGCGTGCACCGCATCACGGAACTCCCGCGACCGCGGGTGCCGTGCAGCGGCGGGATTGGTCTTGGCGGCGTGCGCGACGAGCTGCACCGCGATCGGCGCCCGGTTCACTGGGTCACCGCCGGGCGGGTGCAGGATGCGATGTACGCGTCGAGGTCCGACCTGCGGACGAGGACGCGACGGCCGATCTTGACGGTAGGGAAAACCCGGCGCTCGAACAGCAACCGGGATGTGCGGTCGGTCAGGTTCGCGTAGACGCGGGCCTGGTTCCGGTCGAGGAGCGGGTCAGGGTTGTCGAG
This sequence comes from Microbacterium sp., assembly GCF_049661145.1. Lineage (GTDB taxonomy): Bacteria > Actinomycetota > Actinomycetes > Actinomycetales > Microbacteriaceae > Microbacterium. Next base: position 17,758 of record NZ_JBASZT010000085.1, on the reverse strand, counting down.
CAGTTCGCTCGTGGCGACGGTGGTGTCGCTGGACATGAGAAATCCTCCGAGAGCATGACGAGTAGTCGCCTGCTTTCGGAGGACTTCAGATACGGGTGCCGTTGGCGTGGAATGCGCCGCCGTGGCCCTATCTGTTGCGACTCAATATACCTCGCAGCCCGCTGAGGGTGACCGAGGTCAGCCCGGCGTGTCGCAGCCGGTCACATATCCCGTCGAGCTGGTCGATGCGCATCGTCGCGTTCAGTGCAGCGCCAGCGCTCCGCGAGCAGCCCACGCACGTGAGCGTCAACGTCATATGTGACCGCTTCCGGGCCGTATACGCGTCCTGCGCTGCGGCGTACTCGGCGGTACCGAGCAGCGCCTCAACCTCATCATGCGCGGCGGTGACCGCGGCGAGCCATCGGTCGGGTTCCGCCTCGCGGCTGATGCCGTCGAACGTGTCGTTAATCGTGTCGTAGCGGACGAACCCGGCGTCGTCGCCGAGTTGCGGGTCGGGCGCCCATGCGGTGCCGAGTGGGCGCCACGTCGGATAGTGGTAGAGCGTTGTGATGCCCACCGGTGGCGTGTGCCTGTCGCAGCGCACGGCGATGGTGTAGTCGGGTGCCTCCTCAGCCATGGTCCCCAGCCTCTCAGACGGCCCGCAGCCGCGGCGTGTCGGTGGGAGCGAACGCGGCGTTGAGGCGTTCGGCTATCAGCCGGTCGGAGTCGTCATACACGTGCGCGTAGATTGACGCGGCGCGAGCGGTGGTGTGCCCGAGCCTGCGCTGCACCTCCGGGACGGACGCGCCCGCACGGTACGCGAGAGACGCCGCAACATGTCGCAAGTCATGCCAATGCAGGTCATCACGACCGGCGACCTTGCGCGCACGCCGGAACCAATCACCGAGACGCCGGTACCCGACCGGGCCGCCGTTCACCTGCGTGAACAGCAACGCATCGGGGTGCTCCCCAGTGAACTCGACCATGTGTTCCCGCAGCCTGTCGGTGACGAACTCGGGCAGGTACACGGTGCGGCGGCTCTTGACGGTCTTGGGTTCTTTGAACGTGCCGTCACGGTCGAGGGAACGCTCGATGCGGATCGTGCCGGCGTCCAGGTCGACGTGCCGGCGGGCGAGGGCGAACAGTTCCCCTTGCCGTGCCGACGACCATGCGGCGACGATGACGGCGGCTTGCAGACGGCGCGGCATGTGCGCGGCGATCGTCTCCACTTCTTGCGGTGTCGCGATGGGTCTCTCGGCGGCGGCGTCCTGCCCGGCCCCTCGAACCTGCGCCGGGTTCTTGACGATGAGCCCGTCGCCCACAGCAGTGGACAGGATCCCGTGCAGCAGCCTGTACGCGTGAGCGGACGTGGACTTGCCGACGTTTTCGGGTGCGGTCCCGGTGCGGTCTTGCACGGGGGAGCCCGCGGCACGCCACGCATCCAGCACGGTGCGGGACAGCTTGCCCGTCGCGGGGACATCCATACCCTGCGCGCGCGCCCACGCCCGAGCCGGGTGACGGCGGTCGATGGGCACGGCATTGCGTTCGGCCTGCTCGCGGACCTCCGCACGGATGCCGGTGAGCCAAGCGCGCACCGTCGCCGTCGTAATATCTGCGACGTGCATGCCGCCGAGGTCCACGCCACGGGAATCTGCGGAAGCGCCGACACGGCGGCCGAACCACCGGTCGATGATCCCCCGATAGCGGACGCGGGTACTCCGCGACAAGTCGAGACGAGTCTCCAGCCACGAGTCGGCATACTCGGTGAGCGTGATCCGGCCCGCAGTCGGGTCGGTCCACGTTCCTCGGGCACGGTCCGCGAACTCCCCAGCCAGCCAGTCGCGGGCGGCGTCCTTGCTAGGGAAGGTGCGGGGGGCGCTGATACGGCGGCCGTCGATCCGGTAGAACGCACGCCAGTTCCCCGACGGCAGTTGCTGCACGGTGCCCGTGCTGTTCGGGGTGCGGCGGGCCGGGGTCTTCGCCCGGCGGGTCACAGCGCACCGCCCGCGAGTACGGCGTCGATGCGGGCCGACCATGCGGCATCCGCGGCGATCGCATCCTCGGCGAGGACGGTCGTCGCGTCCGTGAGCGGCGGAACGACGTCGGGGTTGATGCCGAGCGCAGCCGTCACGTCGGCGCGTGCGGTGAGCATCGCCCGGTGCGCGTCAGCGAACGCCCAGGATGCGTACTCGCGGGCTTCCTCGCGGGCAGCGGACGCGGCGGCGTAGGCGTCGATCAGGGTGAGCAGGTCAGCCGTAGTGGTAGCCATGATTGGCCTCTCGTTCGGCCCGTGAGTACACGGGAGTACACGAGAGGGGCTGAACTCGCTCTCACCAGACACCTGATGGCTTCCTGGAATCTTGCGATGACCAGGGATTTTCAGGTGGTGGGCGATGCCGGACTCGAACCGACGACCTCTTCCGTGTGAAGGAAGCGCGCTACCAACTGCGCCAATCGCCCATGATCCGTAGTGGATCGACTCACGATGCTACCGGATGCCGGACACTGTCACGAATCCCAGGGAGATGACACGCGCGGCCCACCTGGTTTTGCGGTTCGGAGATCGTGCACTAAAGTCGATCAAGCGCCCGGGGCAACCAGGGAGCACGCGGATGTAGCGCAGTTGGTAGCGCACAACCTTGCCAAGGTTGGGGTCGCGAGTTCGAGTCTCGTCATCCGCTCGAGTGCGGGGATCGTGTCACAGCGATCACGGCACGTGGGGTCAAACCACACGGTGGCGTGGCCGAGCGGCTAGGCACCGGCCTGCAAAGCCGTTTACACGGGTTCGAATCCCGTCGCCACCTCTCTTCATAACTGAACACGCCTGTACAGGCGCGATTGGCGCAGCGGTAGCGCGCTTCCCTGACACGGAAGAGGTCACTGGTTCGATCCCAGTATCGCGCACACAGAAAAGCCCCGGTAAAGCCGGGGTTTTCTCGTTTCCGGGGGAGGTCGTGCCCTAAGCGTGCCCTAACGTGCGTCGAGACGGCCGACTTATCGCTCTCCCCTTCCCCTCGCGCGCTGGTCAGATAGCGACTTCGAGTTACGCCCCGCCGACGAGCCCGTCACGACCGCCACGGCATCACGTGCGACCCGCCCCCGCCGTCGTCGAAATGCGCACTATCCGCCGAACGCCCAAAACATAGCGCGCCGCGATCCCAGTGTTTTCAAGGGTGGACACGCTGGACAGGGGGGGTCCGTTCCCCGCTATATTTTTTCTTCACGAGCGCTTAACGATTACCCCCTGTCCAGCGTGTCCACCCCTCCCGACCCGACCGTCGCGCATGACGGCGAGGATGCCGCGACACGCCGCGAATCACCGGCACGTCACCAACGCGCCTGAACTGTGTTACGGTGTGAGCATGGATCAGGTGACGGTGTACTGCGGCAAGGGGCACAAGCCCCGCCGCGTCGGCATCGTCACGTCCGAAGCGCAGGGGTTGCCTTGGCTTCGGCAGGATGCAACGGCTGAGGCCTGGACGACGGGCGACCTGTTCGCGCAGCCGTCGGGCGTCAACTATCGGCACCGCTTCGTGTGCCCGTGCGGCTCCGACTATCGAGTGCGCGGCGCGTCCCTGTATCCCGAGCTCGAAGCGCGACGCGAGTCGCGCGGACGTCTCGTAATCCGATAACCGAATAGCCGGGGGGCAGAGCCCGGGATATAAGACGCTCGGCCACCTAAACCCCTAGCGCGGGGAGAGATTTCTCACGCCTAGGGGTTTTCCCGTGCCGAAGCACACACCTCCCACTCAGCGCCCTCGTCGCTGGGGGACCGTCGAAGATGCCGCCGCCGAAGCGACCGTCTCCGCCCGGACGATCCGTCGCGAGATCGCCGCCGGCCGAATCTACGCCGAACGCATCTCCGCCCGTCGCATCCGCGTCGACCTCGACTCGATCTCCGGGCGTCCCCTCAGTGTCGCGAAGGCCGACCGATGAGCGCCCGCTCCGAGCGCCGGCACCCTGAGAAGGTCGCCGCCGACCCTGCCGTCTGCGAGACCCGCGGCGCATCGCCCGAGCGGATGCGCCGTCTCGCGAGCATCGGCGGCTACGCCCGCGCCGCGTCGATGACGCCTGACGAACTCTCGGCGCAGATGCGCAAGGTTCGCGCCGCCCGGTCCGAGAAGGATGCCGCGCGCCGCGCCGCCGAAGGTCTGCCGCCCGTGAAGCCGACGCCGAAGCCGCTCTCCGATGACGAGATGGCCCATTGGAAAGCGGTCGTCGACGAGCGTTTCGGCGTCGATTACCCCTGGGCGAACCGCATGCAGCGCTCGCGCATGGCCGTGCGTCTCGCCCGTGAGGCCGCGGCCCGCGCTGCCGCCGAGGCGTTCCGTCAGATGGGCCGCGACTCGTGAGCGCGCTCGATACGGCGCTCGCAATGGCGCGTGCCGGCATCCGCGTTCACCCGACCCGCGAGAAGCGGCCGATCCTGGCGAAGCCTCTCGACGGGGCGACGACGGACGCCGCGACGATCGCGAAATGGTGGACCGAGTACCCCGACGCGCTACCCGGCTTCTACCCCGGACAGAACGGCCTTGTCGTCGTCGATGTCGACGAGAAGCCGGGAAAGCCGTCCGGCTCGGCGAGTCTGCGCGAGGCGGGGCACGAGCTGCCCGACACATGGTCGTACCCGACGCCGTCAGGCGGTCGCCACTACGTCTACCGCGTGCCCGAGGGGATCGAGCTCGCGCCGCGTGACGCCTTCCTTCCGGGCGTTGACCTTCGCGCCGGCAATGGGAATGTCGTCTGCTACGCGAAGGCGGTCAAGCTGTGAGCGCCGCGACGTCGCCCGACTGGGTACTGACAGCGTGCAGCGGCGAGCGCGAGCGCACTCATGACCGCGGGACCGACGCGAGCGTCGAGACGTTCCGCGCCCGACTGATCGACGGCAAGCCCGACAAGGCCGTGCGGAAGGCTCTCGGCGCGTTCTCGCCGCGTGACATGGCGCACGCCGACTTGCTCGATGCGGTCGCGGCGCTCGTCATCCTCGGCGTGCAGGGGCATCCCGGCGTCAGCGCGGCGCTGGATGAGGCCAGGGCGACCTATACGCACGATTGGGGCTCGGAGTACGCCCGCGCCTTCGACAAGGCCGTGACGGGCAGTGTGCGCCGCCAGGGCCTACCTCCCGCGACGATCGAGCTCTCGAAGCCCCAGCGGAAGGCGATCAAGGCACGAAACCGACAGTCGCGAACCCCCGACCGACCGAAGGGCGGCGCCGTGACTGGCACGACCGATCCCGACATGCTCCCCGCGGCGGGAGACGACGCGACGTTGGCCGAGGTCGTCGCGGCACACTTCCGCCCCTCCCTGATCTTCGCAGCCGGCGCGTGGCACGAGTACGACGGCAACCGTTGGCGCGCGGTCAGTGACGCGCACGTCGTCGAGCTCGTGCGGTCCCGGCTTCTCGACCTCGGCGTGCGCGCCTACCTCGCCCCGGATGGCTCGAAGCTCGCCGCGTGGCTCAAGCGCAAGACGACGATCGACGCCGCGGCGCGACTCATCCGCGGCATCCTCGAACGCTCGGCCGCTGACTTCGACGCGCACCCGGACGAGATCAACACGCCGAGCGGGATCGTCGACCTTCGCACGGGGGAGCTTCGCCCCTGCGATCCCGACCGGATGCATACGAAGGTCACGCGCGGCGCGTGGGGCGGGATCGAAGCGCGGCATCCCGACGTCGACAAGGTTCTCGACGTGCTGCCCGCGAAGGTCCGCGACTGGATGCAAATTCGCGTCGGTCAGGCCGCGACCGGTCACGTGCCCGACGACGACATCGTGCCCATCTGGCAGGGCGGCGGGCAGAACGGCAAGTCGACGTGTACGGGGATGATCCTCGGGACGCTCGGCGACTACGCCGCGATTCTGCCCGAGCAAGTCTTGCTCGCGTCTCAGGGCGATCACCCGACCGCGCTCATGGACCTTCTCGGCCTTCGCCTCGGATTCAGCGAAGAGCTTCCCGAGGGGCATTCGCTCAACGTGAAGCGGCTCAAGGACATCGCGGGCACGCCCCGGATGAAGGCGCGTCGGATGCGGCAAGACTTCGTCGAGTGGTCGCCTTCGCACTCTCTCATGGTGTCGTCGAACTACGACCCCCGCGTCGCCGAGACGGATCACGGGACTTGGCGACGGCTCGCGCTCGTGCGCTTCCCGTTCCGCTTCGTCGCCGACCCCCAGCACGAAGACGAGCGCCCCGCCGACCGTCGCCTTCGCGGGCGTGTGAACGGGGGGAAGGGCGGACGCGACGAGGCCGTGCTCGCGTGGATCGTCCGCGGCGCGATGCGCTGGTACGACGCCGGCATGGTCATGCCCGAGCCCCCGCGGCGGGTCGTCGAGGACACGACCGAATGGCGCGAGCGGTCCGACGTCGCCTTCGCCTTCGCGAACGATCGTCTCGTCTTCGGTCCCGATGCCTACATGTCGGCGACGGATCTCATCGAGGCCGTGCGGACGTGGCTCAACGTCAACGGACATCGCGCATGGAACACCGAAACGATCGTCGGCCGCGTCGCGTCTCACGACATGTTTCGCGACAACAACGTGCGGAAGGACCGCAAGCGGCTGCCCGACGGCACGCGGCCGACGTACTACTTCGGCGTCGGGCTTCGTCCCAACGAAGCCGTCCTCAATTCCTTCCAATCCATCACTGCACCTGGCAAGTAACCCAACCCTGAAAGGACCGCCATCATGGCAACGATCAAGTTCTCCCAGCACACCCGCGACGCCGGATCGCTGCTCGTCGAAGTTCCGGCTGACGGCGGCGGCGTCAAGGCCGTCCGCGACCAGGCCGAGACCTTCGGTAAGCGCGCCGAACAGTACCGCGAGTCGAGCAACCTCTTCCGCCACGCTGACACGGCCGTTGAGCGGGCTGAGGCCGAGATCGCCGCCGAAGCCGCTGCATCCGCTGAGGACGGCGGCGCCGTCCCGGCGAAGAAGCTCGTCAAGAAGCTTCGCGCCGCCCAGGACGAGCGAGACGAAGCACGCATCGTTCTCGACGGCCGCGACGCCGCGCTCCGGAAGGCGCACGCCAAGCTTCGCGATGTCATCCGGCACCACACGCCCGCCCTTCGCGCTGCCGCGATCGACGATCTCGACGCCGATATCCTCAAGCTGGCGACGGCACACGCCCGCCTGCGCGAGCTCGCGACGCTGGTCGAAGAGCATCTCGGCACGCTCGGGATGGTGGAGCGGCTCCCGAAGGACGGTCACCCCGTCATGATGGTCGAGGCCGGTGCCCCGAACCTCGCAGTCGCCTACGTCGGCGAAGCGCTCGATCGGCTGACGATGGCGATCGGTAACGCGACCGATGCTCTCGACGCGGCCCGCGGCGCGGCCAAGTCGAAGCCCGATGTCGTGGTGCCCGTTCCCGACCACGAGACGGTCGAAGAGCCCGCTGTAACGGCTGACCCCGATCTCGGCGAGATGGAAATCGGGGGCGATGACGGTGAGTGACAAGAAGGCGAAGAAAAGGGCCGAGCTCGCGGTCGCGGCCGAACAGATCGCGGCCGAACGTCAGGTCGAGGATGCTCTCAAAGCCATCGCGCTTCGACGCACGGGGCACCCGTGGGGACAGATCGCGCGGACACTCGGCCGGTCGCAAGTCGAGGTCGAGGAGCTCGCGAAGATTGGCTATGAGCACCTTCTCGGGATGCAAGACCCGGACGTGCTCAGGGCTGAGGTCGAAGATCGGCTCGACGCGATCATCCGCGCCGCGAACGTCGAGCTCGCGACGGTCGAGACGTTCGCCGAGCGCAACGCCGCGATGCGGACCATCATGACCGCCGAGCGTGACCGGGTACGCCTTCTCGGGCTGGCGCTGAAGCCTGAGAAGGAAGGTGACGATGATGCGTAGAGCGAAGCGGCCCAACCCCGGACGCCCACCCCGAAAGCGTCTCGTCTCGGATGCCGCCGTGCTCGAAGCCCTCACGGAAGGGCTCGGCCGTCTGCCCGAGCCGACGCCGCAACAGCGGATCGCGGCGAAGAAGCACGCGATTCGCTTCGATCGGTGGATGGCTCGCGGCGTGGCGGCGTGGGACGCCCTGTCGCCGGCAGACCGTCAACGCGAGGCCGACCGGATGCTCGCCGGCATCCGTCGATACGACCGGGACGCCGACGACCGTGATCTCGGGCCGGATGGCGGGCGACTCATGTACGGGATGCACTTCGCGATCGACCGCGATGAGGCACGGCGCCGCAAGAGGGCGGCGAAGAAGAGCGCGAGCCCGTCGATATTCGTCGCCGCGCCCGTCGAGCCGGAAGACGTCACGGCCGAGGCTGTGCGCCCCGCTCCCGCGTCGGAAGAGTCGCCTGTGGTCGACGAGCTCGCCGAGCGGCGCAAAGGCCGGGGAGGGCGGCTACAGCGCCGCACCGTGGCAGGGCTCCATTCCTTGTACGACCCCGCGACGGGGCGATACATCGACCCGAGCTTCATCGACGACGACGATTTCGAGGACTGAGCCATGACCGCATCGGAGATCGCCGCCGTGATGCGTGCGATCGAGGCCGTACTCGCGAAGCTCGACATCATCATCGAGCGACTACCACAGACCCCCGACACGAAAGACGTGACGCGATGACCGCCACCGCCGAGCTCGAAGCCGACGTCGCCCACGCCGAGCGAGAGCGCGAAGAAGCGTACGCCGCATGGCGCGCGGCCCATCGCGCCTACTTCGACGCCGACATTCGGCTCTTGCACGCCCGGCTCAACCTCGCAGACCACCAGAAGGAGAACGGATCATGACCGACCGCACCGCATCGCAGAAGGCAGCCGCCCGGCTCGGGATCGGCGTCGACCACGACGACATCATGAGCGACGCCGAACGGCTGCTCTCGCGCGGCTCGTGGAGCGAGCGCGACCGGCTCAAGGCGCGCGACCTTCTCGCCCGAGCTCGCGATCTCGACGACCGCGACGACGACGACGCACCCGAGCCCGACAGGCGACCGGCCACAGCGTCGGAGATCGCCGGCGCGCACATGCTCGGCGGCAAGGCGGCGGCGCGCGAGCTCCGCGACCGCGGCTTCGAGAAGTAGACCCCCCGAGCACCCACACAACCGAAGGAGAAGGCACTATGCCCGTACAGATTGTGTGACAGATCGTCGCGCAGCCCGCCCATCTCGTCGACTTCGACGCCGTCAAGCTCGCGGCGGTCAAGACGATCACGCCGGGCGCGACGACGTCGCACGGCGCGGCGATCCAGGACATCGGTCAGGCGGGCGGGTCGACCTACGTCGACGTGCGCGTGACGACCTAACAGACGGCCGCGGCGCGTCCTATCGTGTTGCGCGCCCGCGGCTCGGGGAAGTGATGAGCCCCGGCAAGAAGCCCCGCTCGGAAGTGGAACCGCGGCGGGGCTTCTTCGCGTTCAAGCCGTCGTCGAGCGGCGCGTCATCCGGGCCGCGAGTTCGTCGTCGCGATTCCCGGCGTGCTGGTAGCGCATCGCCGCGCCGGGCGTCGAGTGTCCGAGGCGACGCATCGTCTCGGCGAACGTCGCGCCGGTCTGCGCGTACCGCGTGCCCGCGTAGTGGCGCAGGGCGTGGAAGGGCATGTCCTCGCGCCCCGCTGCCGTGCGTGCGTCGTTCCAGTGCCGCCAGAACGCGGACTGTGCGAGGAAGCTCTCGCCGTCGGCGGCGGGGAAGAGCAGCGCGTCGCCGATCTTCCCGCGCACGTGCTCGGCGATGATCGCGGCATCCGGGCCGAAGATGGCGACCGGCCGCACACCCGCATCGCTCTTCGTGTCGCCGGGCACGATGCCCTCTGACGTGCGCACGACGCCCCGCACGACGTTGATACGCACGACGCCGTCGCCGACGATGACGTCTTTCGCGCGGAGCGCGGTTGCTTCGCCGAAGCGAAGCCCGCCGATCGCGGCGATGACGACGAGCGCCCGATAGCGGGGCGTGATCGCGTCGAGGATGACGTCGAGCTCTTCGTCGGTCGGCGGGATCACCTTCCGGCCCGTGTGCGTGGACTGACCGCCGCGGATGCCGACGCACGGGTTCGACCCGAGCAAGCCGTCGAGGACCGCCGTCGCGCAGATCGCATTGAGTAGGCCGTAGGCGCGTGAGGTCTGGGTCTTCTTGCCCGTGCTCATCTGTGCCGTGCGCCACGTTCGCACCTTCGCGGGCGTGAGAGCCGAGAGGGGGAGCGCGCAGAGATCCGCGAGCGGGCCGGCTGCGAGGCGCGCATACTCTTCGCGCGTGCGTGGCTTGAGCTTGTCGCCCTTCGCGTTCGTGCGCTCGGCGATCCACGTCTCGGCGTACTCGGCCAGCGTGCGACCCCGCTCGGCGCGGATCTCGGCCTTCTCGTGCGGCGATACCCAGACTTCGCGGCGCATGTCGGACTCGGGGCCGCTCAGCCACGCCTCGGCGTCGCCCGTCGTGTCGAAGGTCTTCGGCGCGGTGTAGCGCACCCCGTCGGGGCCGACGTAGCTCGCCTGATAGCGACCGCTCGGCAGCTTGCGCACCTTGCCGAACCGAGCGCGTGTTGCCGAGCGCGTGCGGCCGAGCGCATCCGTGATCGTCGCCTTCGCCCTACGCGCCATGTCGTGCCCCGTCCGTGCCCCAAGCGTGCCCTAAGCGCTGGCAACTTGTGTCCGATTGTGTCCACTAGTGACAGTAGCACGATGCCCCGCGATCCCAGTGATAGCGCGGGATTGTGGCGGATTCACGCGGATCTCGGCGGGGCCGCGCATCCTGGTTCGATCCCAGTATCGCGCACCGAATGGAGACCCCCCGTGGATGCGATGAGGGTGAACGTTCGCGCGTGGGTTTCGTCGCGTTTCCTGACGTTCTTCGTCAGCTGGGCGGTCTTCCAGTCCTACTGGGGGTTGTGGCTGGCCGATCGCGGCTTCTCCGTCTCAGAGATCGGCACTGCGGTCGCGTGTTCTCTCGTTGCACGTGCCGTGACGGTAGCGATGATCTATCCGGCACTGAACCGTCGCGCGACGCTACTGCTTCTCAGCCGGACGGTGCCATGGGTGATCACCGTCGTTGCCGTTCCATATCTGTTCGTGGTCGGCTTTCCCCTGCTCATCGCAGTCTCGATCGCCTTCGGACTGGTCTATCCGATCATGCTGCCGCTGAATGAGACCGTAGCGACGGTCGCCGCCAGGCAGCGCCTGCTTCCGTACGGACCAACACGCGCGCTCGGCTCGGCCGGGTTCATCCTCGGCACCCTCGTCGCCGGCTGGCTCACGGCGGCTCTCGGGGCGCCCGTGCTCGCCTACAGCCTCATCGGTTCCTGTGTGCTCATGGCTCTCGTCGGGTTCATCCACCCTCGTGAGGAGGCCGCGCTTGCTGTGCGCGGCTCGGGACGACAGGGCTTCGCGGCACTCGCGCACGACCGCTCGTTCCTCGCATGCCTGGCGATCGCCGTCCTCGTACAAGGCTCGCCCGCCGCCTACTACGGTTTCGGTGCGATCCGGGCGGCCGAGATCGCTACACCGCTCGCCGTTCCCTTCCTGCTCGTGATCGCGCCTCTGAGCGAACTCATCCTGTTCTTCCTCGCGCGGCGACGATTCGAGAACCTCGGATATCGGACGCTGTTCGCCGTCGGCGCGGTCGTCGCCGCAGTGCGGTGGATTCTGCTCGCCACGAGTGATGACTGGCCGCTGTTCGCGGCCTCACAGATCCTCCATGCGGGCTCATACGCGACGACGCACATCGCGTTCATGCTGTACGTCCGCGATCACGTCGATCTCGAAAGTCAAGCTGCGGCGCAGGGCCTCTACGCTTCATTCGCGATGGGCCTCGGCACCGCGGTGCTGACGTTCGTCGCCGGCGTGCAGATCGGCGCCAGCTTCGCGACCGCGCTGTTGACCATGGCCGTTGCAGCCTTGGCGAGTCTGCTCTTTCTTCCCGTGCTCGGAGCGGACCCGAGAAGGGTACTCGCGGCACACGCACGAGCTAGGCTCACGGCATGGCCCATCTCGTCCTCACCGTCGTCGGCGACGATCGCGCCGGACTCGTGAGCGAACTCGCACAGGTCGTCGCCGCGCACGGCGGCAACTGGGAGCAGAGCGAACTCGCCGAACTCGCGGGCGCATTCGCCGGCGTCGTCCTGGTCTCGGTTCCCGACGACCGTGTCGGGCAGCTGACGGACGCTCTGAACTCCCTCGACGGACTGCTGCGGGTCACGGCCCACAATGCCGATGCCCCGGCATCCGTCAATGACGGCCGCCCGCTCTCGTTCACGGTCCTCGGCAACGATCGCCCCGGGATCGTCCGCGACGTGACCGCCGCGATCACCGCCCACGCGCTGTCGATCGACACGTTCCGCAGCCGCACGCTCGAGGCGCCGATGGCGGGCGGCACGCTCTTCGAAGCCGTCGTGACCGTGAGCCTTCCCACGCAGGTGGATGCCGCGGCCCTCACCTCCGCTCTGGAAGACCTGGCCTCCGCTCTGGAAGACCTGGCCGGCGAGATCCAGGTCGACCTCACGGTGGCGTGAGCGGCCGAAACCGTCAGCGCAGCGCAAGCGGCACGACGGCCAGCGCGACCGTCACCGGCGCTGCGACGAGCCCCCATACGACGTAGCGCCGCCACGGCACCGCCACGCCCACGGCGCTCAACCGCGCGTGCCACAGCAGCGTCGCAAGCGACGCCCACGGCGTGATCAGGGGACCTGCGCCCACGCCGGCGAGCAGTGCCGCCAGCCGAACCGGCGAGTCGGCGACCGGTTCGAGCGCGAGATATGCCGGCAGGTTGTTGACGGCGTTGGCTCCCAGCATCCCGGTCCCGGCGAGCTGCCACAGGGACGGCAGGTCGTCGCCCGAACCGGTGACGGCTGCCAGGAGCGCACCTGACCCGAGAGCATCGAGCGCCCCGGCGGCGAGGAACAGACCCGAGGCGAACACGATCAGCTGCCACGGCACCAGCCCCAGGCGCAGCGTGCCGGGGGAGCGCCACGCGAACAGCGCGACGAGTGCGATCGCTCCGGCCAGCGCCGGCTGCCACGGCGGCAGGCCGCTCACCAGCAGCGGCATCATGACGACGAGGACGAGCGCCGACAGGCGCAGCAGCACGGCGTCGGCCACCCGCGGCGGCGATGCTGGCGTGAACCTCCCGCGCAGGGCGCGACGATGCACCAGCCACAGCAGCCCGGCCGTCACACTCGCAGCAACGACGGCCGATGGCCCGAGCAGGGCAAGAAATGCTCCGGCATCCGTACCGCCCAATCGGTGCGCCGCGAGCAGGTTCGTGAGATTCGAGACGGGAAGGAAGAGGGATGCCGTGTTCGCGAGCCACACGGTCGTGAACGCGAACGGCAGGGGAGGCAGACCGTTCGCGCGCGCCACCGCGACCACGACGGGCGTCAGCAGCACGGCCGTCGTGTCGAGGGAGAGGAATGCCGTGACCACGACGGCGAGCCCGACGATCAGCAACCAGAGCACGAGCACCCGACCGCGCGCTGCACGCGCGAGCCACGCCGCCGCCATGTCGAACACACCGGCGGTCGCCGACAGCTCCGCGACGATCGTCACCGCGACGACGAACAGCAGGATCGGCCAGACGCGGTCGGCGATGGCCCCGGCATCCGCCGCGGAGAGCACACCCGTCAGGATCGCCACGCCGCTGGCGGCGAGGAGCAGTGCTCCGATGGCGGCGAGCTTCACGGCATCCATCTTCGCGCGGTCCTCGCCGACCGAGCCCCGTTCCGCCCACGTTGCCCGCGCCCGGGCGATAGACTCGGATCGTGGAACAGCGCCGGATCATCGCCGTCTTGGCCGGTTCACGGACGCCCGGCGCCCGAACGACCGACGCCTGAGCGGGCGGGGCGCGAGGCGCCCGCAGCTGAGCGCTATGTTCCGAAACCGCTGTTCTGCAGCAACCCTCCTGGAGACCTTCCCTTGACTGACCTCTTGCCCGCGGCGGGTGTCACCTACCCCGCCGACGGCTTCGCCCTGTTCCCCGACCGTTCCGTTGTCGCGCTGCGCGTGAACGGCGACCTGAAAGACCTCGCCACCGTCGTCACGGCGGACGACGTGGTAGAGCCGGTCACGGTCGACAGCCCCGACGGAGTGTCGATCCTGCGGCACTCGACGGCGCACGTGCTCGCGCAGGCGGTGCAGCGCATCCGTCCGCAAGCGAACCTCGGCATCGGCCCGCCCATCGTCGACGGCTTCTACTACGACTTCGGCGTCGATGAGCCCTTCACACCCGAGGATCTCAAGGCGATCAAGAAGGAGATGGAACGGATCGTCCGCGAGAACCAGCGGTTCGTCCGGCGCGTGGTCACCGCCGATGAGGCGCGGGCGGAGCTGGCGAGCGAGCCGTTCAAGCTCGAACTGATCGACCTCGCCGGCGGCCCCGGATCCGGCGCGCACGCCGCCGAGGGCGCGTCGGCCGAGATCGGCGCGGGCGAGCTCACCGTCTACGACAACGTCACCCGCGACGGCGAGACCGCGTGGCGCGACCTCTGCCGGGGGCCTCACGTACCCGGCACTCGCTTCATCGGCAACGGCTGGGACCTCACCCGCATCGCCGGCGCCTACTGGCGCGGCAGCGAGAAGAACCCGCAGCTGCAGCGCATCTACGGCACCGCGTGGCCCACGAAGGACGAGCTGCGCGCTTACCAGCAGCGCCTCGAAGAGGCGGCCCGCCGCGACCACCGCAAGCTCGGCAAGGAGCTGGACCTGTTCAGCTTCCCCGACGAAATCGGGTCAGGCCTGTCGGTGTGGCACCCCAAGGGCGGCATCGTCCGCGGCGAGATGGAGCAGCACGCCCGCCGCCGCCACATCGAGAACGGCTACACCTACGTGTACACGCCGCACATCTCGAAGGAGGACCTGTTCCTCACCTCGAACCACCTCGTCACCTACCGCGAGGGCATGTTCCCGCCGATCGTGATGGACGAGGAGCGGGATGCCGACGGCAACATCACCAAGCAGGGCCAGGACTACTACCTCAAGCCGATGAACTGCCCGATGCACATCCTGATCTACCGGGAGCGTGCGCGCAGCTACCGTGACCTGCCGATGCGCCTCGCCGAGAACGGCACGGTGTACCGCAACGAGCTGTCGGGCGCCCTCCACGGCCTGACGCGCGTGCGCGGGTTCACTCAGGACGACTCGCACCTGTTCGTCACAGAGGACCAGCTCGAATCCGAGGCGACCCGTGTGCTGGAGTTCGTCATCTCGATGCTGCGCGACTTCGGACTCGACGACTTCGAGCTCGAGCTGTCACTGCGCGACGATGAGAAGAGCAAGTGGATCGGCTCGGACGCATTCTGGGACTACTCCACGAACGCGCTCCGCAACGTCGCGGTGGCCTCGGGGCTCAAGCTCACCGAGGTTCCCGGTGAAGCGGCGTTCTACGGCCCGAAGATCGACCTCAAGACCCGCGACGCGATCGGCCGCACCTGGCAGTTGTCGACCGTGCAGGTCGATGTGAACCTGCCGGAGCGTTTCGGTCTGGAGTACATGGGACCGGACGGCGAGAAGCACCGCCCGATCATGATCCACCGTGCGCTGTTCGGCTCGATCGAGCGGTTCTTCGCGATCCTGCTGGAGCACTACGCCGGCGCGTTCCCGGTGTGGCTGTCGCCGGTGCAGGTGGTGGGGATCCCCGTCGCCGAGGAGTTCGCACCGTACCTCGACGACATCGTCGCGCGGCTGCGCGAGCGGGGTGTGCGCGCAGAGGTCGATCACTCCACCGACCGCATGCCGAAGAAGATCCGCACCCACACCACCCAGAAGGTGCCGGTGCAGCTCATCGCGGGGGAGCAGGACCGGGCCGGCGGCACCGTGTCGTTCCGCTTCCGCGACGGTTCGCAGACCAACGGCATCCCGGTCGACGAAGCGATCGACCGCATCACCCGCGCGATCGCGTCGCACGCGCTCATCGACACGGCAGCCGATCTGGCTTGACGGGGGACCGATCGTTGAGCGAGTACAGCGAGTCGAAACGACCCGAGCAGGCAGACGACCGCCTCGTGGCGGCGAGCACGTTCGCAGGCGTTCCGGACGAGTTTCAGCGCCTGTGGACGCCGCACCGCATGGCGTACATCAACGCCGGTGCCGACGTGAACCGGGGCTCCGGATGTCCCTTCTGCGCCGCGCCGCGAATGGCGGATGCCGACGGGCTCATCGTCCATCGCGGTCAGACCGTCTACGTCCTGCTGAACCTGTTTCCTTACAACTCGGGGCACATGCTTGTATGCCCCTACCGGCATATCCCGACGTACGACCAGGCCTCCGTCGAGGAGATCGCTGAGATCGGCGCGCTGACGCAGACGGCGATGCGGGTGCTGCGGCAGGTGTCGCGCTGCGACGGCTTCAACATCGGCATGAACCAGGGCGCCGTCGCCGGCGCCGGCGTGGACGAGCACCTGCACCAGCACATCGTGCCGCGGTGGGCGACCGACGCGAACTTCTTCCCGATCATCGCCAAGACCAAGGCGCTGCCGCAGCTACTCGGCGAGGTGCGCGAGACCCTGGCCTCCGCCTGGCCGGCCTGACCCGAAAGTCTCGTGACATGACCCAGACTTTCCCGCCCCACGGCGCGGCAGCGCCCCTGAAAAGCCGAAGCGAGAGTCTTTGTGACGTGACTCAGACTTTCCCGCCCACGGCGCGGCAGCGCCCCTGAAAAGCCGACCCCGTCGGAGGGAAGACCCAGACCGACGGGATGCCGGGGTCAGCGGACGCGAGTCACGTCGAACTGCAGGCGAGGGTGGGCGTAGAACTCCTGGGACTCGACGAGCTGCAGTTCGCGCTGGCCCGACTCGTACGTGTTCTGCAGCAGGTCCCAGACGCTCGACACCGTCGTGGCGAGGGCGCCGGCGGCATCCCCGCTCGAACGATAATGCGCCGTGAACAGGGCTGCCGTGACGTCGCCCGACCCATTGGCCTTCATCGGAATGCGCGGAGTCTGCACGATCCACGCGCCTTCGCCGTTCACGACGAGCATCTCGATGGTCCCCTCTCGTCCTCCTGGCGCGTCGGGACGCTCGACCGAGGTGACGAGCACCGTGTCCGGCCCCATCGCGCGCGCCGCGTCCGCCGAGGCGAGCGTGGAGTCGAGGTCGGCCGGCTCGGTCTCGGTGAGAAAGCCGAGCTCGAACTGGTTCGGCGTGATGATGTCGGCCGCAGGAACCACCCGATCCCGCAGCAGGATCGGGATCGCGGGAGCGACGAAGCAACCGCTCTTGGAGTTGCCCATCACCGGGTCGCACGAGTAGACGGCGGACGGGTTGGCGGCCTTGACGCGAGCGACGGCGTCGAGGATCACGTCGCCGATGCCCTCCGAGCCCTGGTACCCGCTGAGGATCACGTCGATCTCTCCGAGGACGCCCCGCTCCTCGATGCCCGTGATGACGTCTCGGACGTCGTCGGGCGCGATGAGCGGCCCACGCCACGCGCCGTAGCCGGTGTGGTTCGAGAAGTTCACGGTGTAGACCGGCAGCACCTCGACCCCGATCCGCTGCAGCGGAAAGACCGCGGCGGAGTTGCCGACATGGCCGTACGCGACGGCGGACTGGATGGACAGGATCTTCACGGATCAACCCGCTTTCTTGAGTTCCACCGCCGCGATGGCGGCGGCGAGGTCGGATGCTAGGCGCCGAGCATCGGCGTCGGAGAGGTTGTGCACCGTCAGGCGCAGGTGTTTCGCCCCGTCGGCATCGTCGAGGACGAACTCGTCGCCGGGTCGCGCCAGCCAGCCGCGCCGCATCAGTTGCTCGGTCACCGCGCGCGCGGGGACGGGCAACTCCACCCACACGTTGAGCCCGTCGCCGTCGGCCGCACCGACGCCGTGCCCGGCCAGCATCGCGGCGAAGGCGGCATTGCGC
>NZ_JBASZT010000084.1:0-4651 GCF_049661145.1 Microbacterium sp. | reverse complement strand
CATCAAGGCACTGCTGGCAGTTCCCGCCTTCGCCTACGCAGGCGCGGTGCCGAAGTCGATGCGCTACCCGAGGCGTGGCTTCGGCAGGACGGATCGGACAGGCAGCGGGACCGGGGCGGCACCAGCCCCTGCGGCCTCGCAGGTCGCTTGCGACGCAGCCGAGGCTGTGAGCGCATGACGGGTTGACGGCGAGCGCCGCACTGCAGCCGCCCGCGACGCAGACGAGCCCGATGCCCGCCAGCGTCAGCGGGTCGAGAAGCTGCCCGAGAACGATGGCTCCCAGGAGAGCCGCGAGCGCGGGGTCCAGCGACAACAGCACGGCGACCGTCCGCGCCGACGACAGGCGTACGGCCACGTAGTCCGCGGCGAAGGCGACGACGACACCGAGTGTCGCGCTGGCGGCGAGCACCGGCACGTCCCACACGATGATCCGCGGCAGCGCGGCCACCGCGAAGGGCGCGGTGAGGACGGCCGCCACCACGAGCGCCAGCGAGAGGCCCTCGAAGCCACGCGTCTGGCGGCCGACCCGCTCGGCGAGCAGGGTGTAGGCGCCCAGCGATGCCGCGGCGATCAGACCGAGCATGACGCCCAGGACGTCCAGCGCACCGAACGGTCGCACGATCAGCACGACGCCGACGAAACCGACGACGGGGAACAGGGCCGCGCGCGGCCTGCGGGCACCGACCACTGAGACGGCGAACGGACCGAGGAACTCGAGGGTGAGAGCAACACCGAGTGGCAGCCGGTCGAGGGCGAGGTAGAGGAACGCGTTCATGCCGGCGATCGCGGCGCCGAACGACGCGATCGTCGTCCATTGCGCCAGCGACCGCCCCCGCACCCGCGGCCGGACGATCACGAGCGCAAACACGGCGGCGCACGCGAACCGCAGTCCGCTCACCCCCACCGGTCCGAGCCGATCGAACAGCCCATGGGCCAGCAGTGCCGACAACTGGACGCCCAGCGAAGCGAGGAGCACCAGCGCGACGGTCGCGGCCCCGCGGCTACGGGCGCTCATCGGCTGCGCTCCGTCGAGCAGAGCAGCGGTAGCGATGCTGGTCGGTGACGGTGTGGCATCGGGACTCCTAAAACTAATCGCGTTCGTTAAGTGCGATGACCACGATAAACGAAGACGATTAGTTTTACAAGGGCGCAACCATGCCCCGGCAGGACTTTGCCGTGGGTTCAGCGCGCGCGACGGGCCTCGAGCGCGGCGATCAGCGCGTCGACGGCGAAGGCGAAGACGAAGTCGGCGCGTGCGGTGCCCTTCGGCGTCGCGCGGAGGGCGCGACCGAGCGCATCGTCGGCCTCCTCGGTCTCCACGGCGTACACCCGCTCGGGAGCGTTCAGGTCGAGCGCTCCCCCGGCGGTCAGCAGATCGACCGTTCCGATGATCGCGAGGACGTCGGACGGCGCAAAGCCGGCATCCTCCAGCACTCGCGCGAACGTTCGCACGGAATCGAGCGCCTCGTCGGCTTCGACGGTGGAGATCATGAGGTCGGCGACCGACCACGGATGCTGCCCGATCGAGTCGCGGTCGTGCTGCGCGACGTGGCGCACGACGTCCTGCCACGGCCACGAGGGATCGATCTTGGGCCCCTGCAGCACGTGGATCCGCTCGCGCACGAGCTCGATGATCTCATCGAGCCCCGAGACGTGGTTGTACAGCGAGGGCGGAGCCACCCCGAGCGCCTTGGCGACCTCCGACACGGTGACCTTGCCGTTGCGGTCGATGAGTTTCAGCGCCGCGTCGGCGATCGCGTCGCGCGACAACAGCGCGGTCTTCGGTCGTCCCATGTCTCCTCCTCGCGGGCGGCTTCCGTCAGCTTCTCACGCGAGAAGCGTCCCCGACGACCCCCAGCGAGCGCGCTCAGTCGAGGAACAGCGCGCGGAGCCGCTTGGTCGTGAAGACGAGCCCGACCGCGATCATGACGACGTAGTAGAGGACATGCCAGAGCATGTCGGTCGAGAGGATGCCGGTGGTCAGCCCCCGGATCAGTTCGACGCCGTGCCACAGCGGCAGCGCCATGACGAGGTGCTGCACCCACTCCGGGTAGACGGTGATCGGGTAGAACGTCGCGGAGAACAGGAACATCGGCAGCATGACGAAGTTGATCCAGTCCATCTGCTGGAACGTCTTCATGTAACTCGTGACCGCCATGCCGAGGCTCGCGAACCCGAAGGCGATCAGCAGCACGGCAGGCAGCGCCAGCACCGCCGTCCACGACAGGTTCAGGCCCGCCACCTGCATGATGATCATGAAGCCGGTGGCATAGGCGAGACCCCGCAGCAGGGCATAGAGGATCTCGCCGAGCGCGACGTCGAGCGGACCGAGCGAGGTCGACAGCATCCCCTCGTAGAGCTTTCCGTAGTTCAGCTTGAAGAACACGTTCCACGTCGAGTCGTAGATCGCGCCGTTCATCGCCGATACGGCCAGCAACGCCGGCGCGATGAAGGCCGCGTACGACACCGGCATCCCCTGCGTGGTCTCGACATCGCCGATGAGCGTTCCGAGCCCGATGCCCATCGACAGCAGGTAGAACACCGGCTCGAAGAACCCCGACAGCACGACCACCCAGCTCGACGACCGCGCCGCGATGAGTCCGCGTTGCACGACGGCGCCGGGGTTTCCCGCCCATAGCGCGCGAACGCCGCCGCGACGCGTGGCGACGGGCGGGGCCTGCGTCGTGGCGGTCATCGTGCGAGCCTCTCCGTGAACACGTGCCGACCCCACAGGTATCCGGCGGCGGCGAGCGCGACGAGGTAGGCGAGGTGCACCGCGATCATCGCCGGGGCGACCGGTGCGCCGTAGGTCGCGACGCGGCCGAGTTCCGAACCGTGCCACAGCGGCGAGATCCAGCCGATCCACTGCAGCCATGGCGGCAGGACGTCGAGCGGGTAGAACGTTCCCGAGAACAAGAACATCGGCACGAAGACGAAACGCTGCACGAGCGCGAACTGACCCTTGTCGTCTTCGATCGACCCGGCGTAGGCCATGAGCGGGACGCCGAAGGCCACCCCCGCGAGCACGCCGGCGACGATCGAGAGCCAGCCCGCCGCCGGCTGCGGCACCGCGCCGAACGGCAGCAGCCACACGATGAGGTAGTAGGCCGCCGCAGCGACGATCATGCGGGCGGTCGCGCCCGCGATGACGCCGTTCGCGATCTGCGCGCTCGACAGCGGCGACGCGTTGAACCCGTAGAAGTAGCGCCGCCACTTGAACCCCGCCATGACGGGGTAGGTCATTTCCTCGCTCGCGACCGAGATCGTCGCGGTCGCCAGCAGCGCGGGTGCCACGAACATGAGGTAGCTGACCTCAACGCCGTGGTCGACGATCGGGACCGTGATGAGGGCGGCAAGGCCGACGGCGAGCCCCAACAGGTACAGGATCGGTTGGCCGACGGCGCCCACGACGATCGTCCAGCCGTACGCGCGCATGGCTCTGACCATGTGCTCGGTGACGTACCAGCTGCCCCGGCGGCGGGGCTTTCGCCCCCAGGCCATCGCCTCGGCGCGCAGCTCGTCGAGGGACGGGTGCGCGGCGGCGTCCGTCTGCGGCGCGCCCATCGGCTCAGGGCCCATCGGGTCAGGGCCCATCGGGTCAGGGCCTGTCGTCTCGGGGTCTGCCGTGTCGCCGGTCATTCGATCAGCGACCTTCCGGTCAGGCGCAGAAAGACGTCCTCGAGAGACGAGCGCCGCACGAGGCTCGTCAGTGGTGTCAGGCCCGCGGCCGTCACGCGGTCGAGTGCGGCCTCGCCATCCTCGGTATAGACGAGAATGCGGTCCGGCAGCACCTCGATACGGTCGCCCGCGTTCGCGAGACGTTCGGCGACCTGCGCGTTGCGGTCGGAGCCGAACCGCACCTCGAGCACTTCGCGGCTGGAGTGCTCGCGGATGAGGGATGCCGGGGTGCCCTCGGCCATGATGCGGCCCTTGTCGACGACGATGAGGCGGTCGCACAGCTGCTCGGCCTCGTCCATGTAGTGCGTCGTCACGACGAGGGTCGTGCCGCGCTCTTTGAGGCGGAACAGGCGGTCCCACAGCACGTGGCGCGCCTGCGGATCGAGGCCCGTCGTCGGTTCGTCGAGCAGCAGGATGCGGGGGTCGTTGATGAGCCCGCGCGCGATCGTGAGGCGCCGTTTCATGCCGCCGGAGAGCTGGTCGACCCTGCTCGTGGCCTTGTCGTCGAGCTGCGCGAAAGCGAGGAGTTCGTCGGCTTTGCGGTGACAGACCTTGCCCGGCAGTCCGAAGTAGCGGCCGTAGATGTAGAGGTTCTCGCGCGCGTTGAGCTCGCCGTCGAGGTTGTCCTGCTGCGGCACGACACCCAGGCGCGAACGGATCTCGGGGCCGTACTGGTCGGGGTCGAGGCCGAGGATCTGCAGGTCGCCGCCCGTGCGGGTGGAGACCGCGCCGATCATCTTCATCGTCGTGGACTTGCCGGCGCCGTTCGGGCCGAGCAGGCCGAAGGACTCCCCCGGCGCGACCTCGAAACTCAACCCGTCGACGGCCACGAAGTCGGGCTTTCCCTTGACCTTGTACGTCTTCACAAGGTTGCGGGCGGCGATGACGGGTGCGGACACCGGACACCCTAACGCGGGGCCCCGACACTGCGACCGCCCCGTGGCGGCGGCCGCCCCGTGGCGGCGGCCGCTCC
>NZ_JBASZT010000083.1:0-6390 GCF_049661145.1 Microbacterium sp. | reverse complement strand
GTCCCGCTGGTGCGCGGGGCGACCAGCGTCGCCCGCGCCGTGCTGGGCGCCGACACAGTACCGTCGTACTCGGCCGACCTCCCCGGCGGGGGTAACGCACGCCGTACCCGTGCCGGATGCCGCGGTGCCGGTGGCGGCGACCCGGTCGCGGTCTACCTTCCCGCGTGCGTCAACAGCATGTTCGGCGCGGCCGGCGACGGCATCGGCGTGACAGAAGCGTTCACCCGTCTTGTCGAACGTGCCGGCGTGCGCGTCGTCGTACCCGAAGGGATCGAGTCGCTGTGCTGCTCGACCCCGTGGACGTCGAAGGGATACTCCGGCGGCCGCGAGGTCATGGCCCGACGTGTCATCGACGCCGTGCGCGAGGCGTCCGACGACGGCGATCTGGTCATCGTGAGCGACGGCGCGAGCTGCACCGAGGGGTTCGCGCACATCTTCGACGATGCCGGGTTGGACTACCGCACGGAGGATGCCGTGGACTTCGTCGCGCGCGTCGTCCTCCCGGTGCTCGGCGATGTGGCACCGGTCGTCGATGCGCTCGTGCTGCACCCGACGTGCTCGTCCACCCAGATGGGGCTGAACCCGGCGTTGCGCGCCGTCGGCGATGCCGTCGCGCGGACGGTCACGGTGCCGGATGCCTGGGGGTGTTGCGGCTTCGCCGGCGACCGTGGCATGCTCCATCCGGAGCTGACGGCGTCGGCGACCGCCGCCGAGGCCGCAGAGGTGCGGGCACTCGACGCCGATGCGCACGCCTCGTGCAACCGCACATGCGAACTGGGCATGACGCGAGCCACCGGCAAGGAGTACCGGCACGTGCTCGAACTGCTCGAGGAGGCGACTCGGCCCTGACCCGCCCCGGCTCGCGCCCGACCCAACGCTCCCCTCCAACGCGCCGACCCGACGCGCGTGGTCGCTCGTGGTGCCGATGAGCGGCCACATGCGTCGGGTCGCCGGCGTGCCACAGCATCCGCGACCGCGGGGGCAGGCGAGGGGATGCCGGGTCGTGCTCTTGTGCGCGCGGGTCAGGCGCGGGTCAGGCGCGGGGACGGGGCGTGCGCTTGGCGGAGCGCTGGAAGCGGTCGGGCTTGAGCTCGATGAGGCGGCCGCTGATGCGGGTGCTCTCCAGGCGCTGCAGCGTATCGCGGGGCAGGTCGACGGGGAGTTCGACGAGGGAGAAGTCGGGCCTGATCTGGATCGCCCCGAAGTCCTCGCGGCGCAGACCCCCTTCGTTGGCGAGCGCGCCGACGATCTGCCGGGGCTCGACCTTGTGGCGACGGCCCACCTCGATGCGGTAGGTCGCGGTCGGGCCGGCGGAGCCGCGCTCGCGGCGCGGGCGATCCTCGAGGTCGCCACGGTCGGTGCGGTCACCGTCGCGGTCGCCGCGATGGTCGCGGTCGCCGCGATGGTCGCGGTCGGCGCGGTCGTCCCGGTCGCCGCGTTTCGACTCGCTGCGCTCGCCGAACGCACGGGGGTGCTCGCGGCGCAGCGGGCGATCCGCGTCGGCATCCAGCAGCAGCGGCGTCTCGCCCTGCGCGACGATCGCGAGGGCGGCGGCGACGTCGGCCTCTGGCACGTCGTGGTGCGTGACGTAGTGGGTGATGATGTCGCGGAAGCGGTCGATCCGCTCGGTGTCGGCGAGCGCCGTCGTGATGGCGTCGTCGAAGCGCGTGAGGCGCGTCGCGTTGACGTCGTCGACGCTCGGCAGACTCATCTCGGTCAGCGGCTGGCGCGTCGCCTTCTCGATCGACGTCAGCATCCGTCGCTCGCGGGGCGTGACGAAGCTGATGGCGTCGCCGGTCCGGCCGGCGCGGCCGGTGCGGCCGATGCGGTGGACGTACGACTCGGTGTCGATCGGCAGGTCGAAGTTGACGACGTGGCTGATGCGCTCCACGTCGAGGCCGCGGGCGGCGACGTCGGTCGCGACGAGGATGTCGAGCTTGCCGTCCTTGAGCTGGTTCACGGTGCGCTCGCGCTGCACCTGCGCGACGTCGCCGTTGATCGCGGCCGCCGTGTACCCGCGGGCGCGGAGCTTCTCGGCGAGGGTCTCGGTCTCGTTCTTGGTGCGGGTGAACACGATCATGCCCTCGAACGGCTCGACCTCGAGGATGCGGGTGAGGGCATCGACCTTCTGCGGGTACGAGACGACGAGGTAGCGCTGCGAGATGTTCGCCGACGTCGTGGTCTTCGCCTTGACGTTGATCTCCTCGGCATCCTTCAGATACGTGCCCGCGAGGCGCCGGATCTGCGACGGCATCGTCGCCGAGAACAGGGCGACCTGCTTGGTGTCGGGGGTGTCGGCGAGGATGGTCTCGACGTCTTCGGCGAAGCCCATCTTGAGCATCTCGTCGGCCTCGTCGAGCACGAGGTAGCGCAGTTCGGTGAGGTCGAGCGTGCCCTTGTCGAGGTGATCCATGATGCGGCCGGGCGTGCCGACGACGACGTGCACGCCGCGGCGCAGCGCCGACAGCTGCTGGCCGTAGCCCTGGCCACCGTAGACCGGCAGCACGTGCACGCCGCGCAGGTGCCCCGCGTAGGACTCGAACGCCTCGCACACCTGCAGTGCGAGCTCGCGGGTGGGAGCGAGCACGAGCGCTTGCGGGGTCTTCTGCGAAAGGTCCAGCCGCGACAGGATCGGCAGCGCGAACGCCGCCGTCTTGCCCGTGCCGGTCTGCGCCGTGCCGAGCACGTCGCGACCGGCCAGCAGCGGCGGGATCGTCGCCGCCTGGATCGCCGACGGCGTCTCGTACCCGACGTCCTTGAGCGCCTTGAGCACGGGCTCGGCGAGGCCCAGATCGGCGAAGGCCGGGGGGACGGATGCCGCGGTCTCGGCCGCGGGTGCGGTGTCTGCCCCAGCCGGGGTTTCCGGGGCGTCGACGCCGGCGGATGCCGACTCGTCCCGGTCGATCTGGTCGGTCTCACGCTCTGACGCCATGGGTCCACGCTACCGGCGGCAGCCCGCCCCACCCCTCATCGCCGAGCCGCTACGTTACGCCCGAGCCGCTACGTTTCGCCACGTCGTTTCGTAGCGGCTGGTGCGAAAGATAGCGGCTCGCGAGCGGGGGCGGAAGCGGGAGGGACAGGAAGCGGCGCGGGACAGGAAGCCGCGCGGGTCAGGATGCTGCGGCGCGCTGCCGTTCGCGGCGCGCCGCCTGACGGCGGCGCGACCAGGTCGTGAACCACTCGGCATCCGTCACCCTGGCGAGCAGCGGGCCGGTGATCATCGTGATGAGGACGTATGCCGCGGCGAGCGCACCCAGCGCGGGTTCGAGTCCGGCGCCGACCGCGAGCCCCGCGATGACGATCGAGAACTCGCCGCGCGGGGTCAGGGCGAATCCGGCACGCCACCGGCCCGCCTCGCCGATGCCCGCGCGGCGGGCGGCGCGATACCCGGTCGCGATCTTGGTGCCCATCGTGACGACGGCGAGCACGAGCGCGGGCAGGAGCATCGGCACGAGGTCGCCGGGATCGGTCGACAGGCCGAAGTACAGGAAGAACACCGACGCGAACAGGTCACGAAGCGGCGTCAGGACGCGCTCCGCCTCGATGGCCGTCTTCCCCTGGATCGCGATGCCGACGAGGAACGCGCCGACGGCGGCGGAGACCTTGACCTCCGAAGCGAGCCCCGCCACCAGGACGGTCACACCGAGCACCGCGAGCAGGAACGGCTCGGCGTCGCGAGTCCACAGCATCCGCGAGAACCAGCTGCCGTGCCGCAGGGCGAGATACAGGATGACGACGACGGATGCCAGGGCCACCACGACCATGACGGTCGCGAGTCCGAGGTCCATGCCGACCAGCAATGCCGTGAGGATCGGCAGGTAGAACGCCATCGCGAGGTCCTCGAGCACGAGGATCGACAGCACCGTCGGCGTCTCACGGTTGGTGAGCCGGCCGAGCTCCTGCAGCATCTTCGCGATGACCCC
This sequence comes from Microbacterium sp., assembly GCF_049661145.1. Lineage (GTDB taxonomy): Bacteria > Actinomycetota > Actinomycetes > Actinomycetales > Microbacteriaceae > Microbacterium. The sequence continues at coordinate 2,467 of NZ_JBASZT010000083.1, read as the reverse complement.
GGAGGACGAGACCCACGTGATGCCGGCGAGCGCCATCGCGGCGACGGGCCCCCATCCCAGCAGCAGCGCGAGTGCGGCTCCGGGTGCGGCGTTGAGCACCATGTCGAGCGCCCCGGCGCTGGACGACGTGCGAAGGTTGCCGACGAGTTCGCGCGGGCTGTATTCCAGTCCGAGCATGAGCAGCAGCAGGATGACGCCGATCTCGGCGCCGACGGCGATGAACCCCTCCGCGTGGTCGACGGGGATCAGCCCGCCCTCGCCGAGGGCGAGCCCGCCGACGAGGATGAAGGGGATCGGCGAGATGTGCAGCCGTGCCGCGAGGCGTCCGACGATCGCGATGCCGAGCAGGAGAGCACCGATCTCGATGAGGTCGAGCGCTCCGTGATCCATACGCGTGGGCCGTCGTGCCGTCAGTCGCCGGCGATGATGCGGACGAGGTGGTCGAGGCCGTCGCGGGTTCCGACGGCCACCAGCGAGTCGCCCGCGTCGAGGCGGTCGGCGGGGGCGGGGGCGGGCAGCACGCCCGTCTCGCGGACGATCGCCACCACCGAGCATCGCGTCAGAGTGCGCGCCCGGGTGTCGCCGAGCGGTCGGCCGACGAAGGGCGAGTCGGCGCGCACCGGGATCTGCTCCGTGTACAGGCCCGCGATCTGCTCGCGGAGCCCCGCGAGCTGCGTGAGGATGAGCGAGCCGCCGAGCACCTCCGACAGCGCGGTCGCCTCGTCATCGGTGAGCTCGATGGTGTCCTCGGCGCGGTCGGGATCGTCCTCGTCCGACAGCGCGAGCTCGCGACCGCCGTCGCGATAGTTGATGACCGACAGGCGACGACCCTCGAGCGTGAGGATGTCATGGCGCACGCCGATACCCGGCAGTTCGGCGCGTTCGACATGCACTGGCATGGCTCCCATCATGGCACCGCCGCGCCGTATTCTGAGCCTGCACGCCACCAGACTTCCCGACGGATGCCGGCGGCACCGGTCGTTCACCGAAGGGACCTACCGTGACGCACATGTCGTTGCCGCCTGAGCCCACTCCCGCCGCCGACGACGCGGCGGTTGCGGCGTCGGCTGCCGCGTCCCCGGCATCCGTTCCTCGCAAGCGGGTGCTGTCCTGGGCGATGTGGGACTGGGCGATGCAGCCGTTCAACACGGTCATCCTGACGTTCGTGTGGGTCGCGCTCTATCTGACGTCGAGGCAGTTCCTCGATCCGGCGGTGCGCGAGTCGGGGCTGCTCGCGGACGGCACGTACATGAACTGCAACGCGTCGCAGTACGCGGGCAGCGAGTACTGCCACGGGCTCACCGACCTGTCGGAGTGGTGGGGCTGGGCGAACTTCGCCGCCGGCATCCTGATCGTCGTGCTGGCGCCCGTGCTCGGCCAGCAGGCCGATGCGCGCGGCAGCAAGAAGAAGTGGGTCGTCGGGGCCACGTTCGCCGTCGCCCTGATGCAGTTCGTGCTGTTCTTCATCGAAGCCGACCCGAAGTTCTTCTGGTTCGGCGCCTTCGCCGTCGCGATCGGCGCTGTCGTCGCCGAGATCGGGAACGTCAGCTACTACGCGATGCTCGCCGAGGTCTCCACCCCGCAGACGGTCGGCCGCATCTCGGGCCTGGGCTGGGGCCTCGGCTACATCGGCGGGGTCGTCGCGCTCATCGCGTGCATCCCGATCCTGTTCGCGATAGGACAGAGCGAACCGCTCGCGTACAAGCTCGTCGCGGTGCTGTGCGGCGTCTGGACGATCGTGTTCGCGATCCCGTTCTTCCGCAACGTCCCCGAATCCCCCGCGTACGGCGGGCCGGAGCCGGTCGGGTTCTTCGGCTCGTACGTCGTGCTCGTCCAGAACCTGGGGAAGCTCTTCCGGACGAACCGCCCGACGTTCTGGTTCCTGATCGCCGCCGCCGTCTACCGCGACGGGCTCGCCGGCGTGTTCGCCTTCGGCGCGGTGCTGGCGGCGCAGGGGTTCGGGTTCTCGTTCCTGGAGGTCATCGCGTTCGGGCTGGCCGCGAACCTCGTCGCGGGCGTCTCGACGATCTTCGCGGGACGGCTCGACGACGCCATCGGTCCGCGCAGGCTGATCGTCATCGCGCTGTCGGGGCTCGTGGCGATGGCGTTCGTCGTGTTCCTGTTGCGGGATTTCGGCGCCGTCGTCTTCTGGGTCTGCGGGCTGCTGCTGTGCGCGTTCGTCGGACCCGCGCAGGCCGCGAGCCGCGGCCTGCTGACCCGGCTCACCCCCGCGAGCACGCAGGGCGAGATCTTCGGCCTCTACGCGACGACCGGCCGCGTCGCGTCGTTCCTGTCGCCGCTGGCGTGGTCGCTGTTCCTGGCGTGGTTCGGCGGGATCGTCTACGGCGTGCTCGGCATCGGGCTGGTGTTGCTGGTCGGGCTCGTGATGCTGCTGTTCGTCAAGCTGCCGCCGCACGTGCGGGGCTGACGGCTGCGCCGGCGGCGCCGGGCGCGCCGGGTGCCGGGT
>NZ_JBASZT010000082.1:0-1528 GCF_049661145.1 Microbacterium sp. | reverse complement strand
GGTGGGCGAGAAGCGGCCGCGCTCGCCCGAGGCAAGGCGCTCGCCGGATTCGAGCGCGCGCGCTTCGAGCAACGGGTCGATGACGGCGTGCTGGTCCGTGCCGAGGGCGAGGCGGCATCCGACATCGACCAGGCGACGCGCCGGGCCGATCCCGTCGCCGAGGTCCGCCTCGGTCGTCGGGCACATCACGATCGTCGCGCCCGCCGCGCCGAGCAGCGCGATGTCGCCCGGAGTGAGGTGCGTCGCGTGCACGGCCGACAGGCGCGGGCTCAGCAGGCCGAACGAGGCGAGCAGTTCGGTGGGTGTGCGCCCGGTCGCGGCGAGGCACGCCTCGTTCTCGGCGGGCTGCTCCGACAGGTGGATGTGGAGCGGCGCCTCGTCCGCGAGCACGTCGGCGACGCCGGCGAGTTCGGCCACCGGCACGGCGCGCACCGAGTGCAGCGCCGCGCCGACGAGTACCTCGTCCGGCGAGAACTCCTGCGCGACCCGCGCTCGCAACGCCGCGAGGCGGTCGAGCCAGCGCCGGGCCGACCCGTCGCTGAACCGTTGCTGTTCGGGCGTCGGGCCGGCGCCGAACCCGCTGGAGAGATAGCACGTGTCGAGCAGGGTGAGACGGATGCCGGTGGCCCGCGCGGCGCGCGCGAGCGCCAGTTCCATGGCGTGCGCATCGCCATACGGCGCGCCGCCCGGCGTGTGGTGCACGTAGTGGAACTCGGCCACCGAGGTCCACCCCGCCGCGACCATCTCGGCATAGACGGCGGTCGCGATCCGTTCGTACGAGGCGGGCGTCAGCCGCGACGCCTCGCGATACATCAGCTCACGCCACGTCCAGAAGCTGCCCCCGCCGTCGTGCGTGCGGCCGCGCAGCAGCCGGTGGAACGCGTGCGAGTGCGCGTTGACGGCACCGGGGAGCACGACGCCGTCGAGCACGGTATCGGTCGCGAGAGCCCCGGCATCCGTCTCGACCGAAGCGATCCGGCCCGCGTCGTCGCACACGATCCGCACGTGGTCGGCGATGCCGTCGCCGATCCACGCCCGCGGCGCCCAGAAGGCAGTCGATGACGGCTCGGTCACGTCAGCAACTCCTGCAGCACGTCGGCGAGAGCCGCGGCGGAGGCGTCGGCATCCGCGTCTTCGGCGTACTCCTCGGGGGAGTGCGAGATGCCGGTCGGGTTGCGGGTGAACAGCATGGCGCTCGGCACGAACTCCGACAGGATGCCGGCGTCATGGCCGGCTCCTGTGGACAGCAGCGGGGCGTCGCCCAGGGTCGAGGCTAGGCGTGCGGACAGCGCCGGGTCGAAGTGCGCCGTCGGGCTCCACGACTCCTCGGTCAGCTCGGCGGTGCAACCGTGGGCGCGCGCGAGCTCGTCGCACGCCGCGCCGATCCGGGCGATCAGGTCGCGCGTGACGGCGTCGTCGGGATGCCGCGCGTCGATCCAGAAGCGCACCTCGGAGGCGATGACGTTCGTGCCCCCGGGGAACGGCTCGAAGCGGCCGACCGTCGCGCGCGCGCCGGGCGTCGCCCGCG
>NZ_JBASZT010000081.1:0-1730 GCF_049661145.1 Microbacterium sp. | reverse complement strand
GGTCGCGCCAGAGCGTGGTGCCCGTGGCATCCCACTCGGGCGGGAGCCGACGTGCGAGCGATTCTGGGGACAGCTCCCGCACCGCCGGACGCAGCAGCAGATACCAGAGCGCGAGCAGCACCGCCGCGAGCGCAGTCGTCAGTCCGGGGTTGGTGTGGGTCGTTTGGTAGGTCAGCGGCGTGCCGCGCACGAACAGCGGCAGATCCGGCGTCATCGCGCCCACCGCGATCGCCGCCGGGACGAGGGGCGTGCGCACGAACGGCAGCGCCACGACGGCGTGGCTCGGAGTGAACGGCATGCGTCGGCTCGATCGTCAGACGACGAAGAGGCCGGCGAGCGTCTTCTTGCCGCGGCGCAGCACCGAGGCGCTGCCGGGCAGCGCTCCCGTCACCGTCGCCGCGTCGTCGGTCACCTTGACACCGTCGAGACTCACCCCGCCCTGCGCGATCGCGCGCCGCGCCTCGCCGAGACTTGCAACGAGGCCGGTGTCGACGAGCGCTTGAACGACCGGCATCCCGGCGGCGACTTCGGCGTGCGGCAGCTCCTCGAGGGCGCTGCGCAGCGTCGCGGGATCGAGCGTCGTGAGATCTCCAGAACCGAAGAGGGCCTCGGATGCCGCGATCACGGCGGTCGTCGCCTCGGACCCGTGCACGAACGTCGTGACCTCGACGGCGAGCCGCTTCTGGGCGGCGCGGCGGAACGGCTCGGCTTCGACGAGCCGCTCGTAGTCCTCGATCTCATCGCGGGTGAGGAACGTGAAGATCTTCAGTCGCTCGATCACGTCGGCGTCGTCCGTGTTGAGCCAGAACTGGTACATCCGGTAGGGGGTGCACATCTCGGCATCCAGCCAGACCGCGTTGCCCTCGCTCTTGCCGAACTTGGTGCCGTCGCTGTTGGTGATCAGCGGCGTGCCGATCGCGTGCACCGAGGCGCCCTCGACGCGGTGGATGAGGTCGGTGCCGCTCGTGAGGTTGCCCCACTGGTCGGAGCCGCCGGTCTGCAGCACGCAGTCGTAGGAGCGGTAGAGCTCGAGGTAGTCCAGGCCCTGCAGGATCTGGTAGCTGAACTCGGTGTAGCTGATGCCGGCCTCGGAGTTCAGGCGCGCGCTGACGGCATCCTTCTTGAGCATCGTGCCGACGCGGTAGTGCTTGCCGATGTCACGCAAGAAGTCGATCGCGCTCAGCGGCGCGGTCCAGTCGAGGTTGTTGACGATGCGGGCCGCGTTCTCGCCCTCGAAGCTCAGGAACCGCTCGACCTGCGCGCGAAGATAGCCAACCCATTCGGCGACCGTGTCCTTCGTGTTGAGGGTGCGCTCGGCGGTGGGGCGCGGATCGCCGATGAGACCCGTGGATCCGCCGACGAGGCCCAGGGGCCTGTGCCCGGCCAACTGCAGTCGGCGCATCAGCAGCAGCTGCACGAGGTTGCCCAGGTGCAGGCTCGGAGCCGTCGGATCGAAGCCGCAGTAATACGTGATCGGCTCTCCCGAGAGCGCGGCGCGCAGCGCCGGCTGATCAGTGGACACGTGCACCAGGCCACGCCACACGATCTCGTCCCAGACGTTCTCGAACTCCGGGTCGTTGGCGGGCGCCAGCGCACGCAGGGGGGCGGCTGAGACACTTGCAGCGACGGTTTCAGACACGCACTCCAGGCTATCAGCGCGTCATCGCCGCCCCGCCGCGCCGCTCTGCGGCTGCGCCGCCCGTGCAGTCCCCGCCGCGCCGCTCTCCGCC
>NZ_JBASZT010000080.1:0-1815 GCF_049661145.1 Microbacterium sp. | reverse complement strand
CGGCCCAACCACCGCCGCCCCGCGAACCCGCAGCTACGGTCGCCGCGAGATCGTCACGAGCCTCGGCGTCTGCGCGTCGAGGTCCTCGCCGTGGCCGTACGTGCCGCACGCGCTGTCGACGCCGCGTCCGTTCCACTCGCGGTCGATCTCGACCTCCCACCACCCGTCGGCGACGGCGCCGGCGAACGGCGCCGCCCACTCGGCGACGACGACGGAACTCGCGAAGTCGATGTCGAGGTCGTCGAGCTCGGCCGCCGAGCCGAGGCGGTACGCGTCGACGTGCACGAGCGGGGCTCCGCCGCTGAGCGACGGATGCGTCCGGGCGATGACGAAGGTCGGGCTCTGGATGGGCCCGCGCACGTCGAGCCCCGCCGCGATCCCGCGCGTGAGAGTCGTCTTGCCCGCGCCGAGCGGACCTGTCAGCACGACGAGGTCGCCGGGGCGCAGCATCCGTCCGATCTCCTCGCCGAGCCGCTCCATGGCCTCGGGAGAACTGATCTCGTGCGCGCCGTCGATCGACTCGAGTCCGCTCACCTCGACCCCCCTGCGCATGACTGCGTCAACGCGCAGCGGATCGCTCGGATTCCCTGGCCCAACGCCGCCGACCTCACGACAGCCAGCCTCACGACGCGACCTGCCGCCGCGGCACGCGGGGCCCGATGCGCGTGACGATCTCGTAGTTGATCGTGGATGCGGCATCCGCCCACTCGTCGGCCGACGGCACGCCGAGCGTCGGATCCCCGAAGAGCACCGCCTCATCGCCGACCCGCACGGGGTGGTCGCCGACGTCGACGACGAACTGGTCCATCGCGATGCGCCCGGCCACCTGGAACCGCGCACCGCCGATCGTCACGGGGCCCGCGCCCGACGCGGTGCGCGGCACGCCGTCGGCGTAGCCGAGCGGAATGAGCGCGAGGGTCGTCTCGTGGCCTGCCCGATAGTCGTAGCCATACGACACGCCGTGCCCGCCCGGCACGCGCCGCACCGCCGCGACGGGGGCGCGCAGTGTCATCGCGGGGCGGAGGCCCAGGTCTCCCGAATCGCGATCGGCGAACGGCGAGAGCCCGTAGATCGAGACGCCCAGGCGCACGCAGCCGAGCCGCGCCTCGGGCAGCGCGATGGCGGCGTGGCTCGCGGCGATGTGCCGCAGGGGCGGGGCGAGCCCCACGGATGCCGCGGCCGCGACAGCATCGTGGAACACGCGCAGCGCGGCCCGATCATCGTCGGCCGAGGCGTTGGAGAGGTGGCTGAACAGACCGATGACACGCAGCTTGCCGATGCGCTCGAGCCGCGCGGCCTCGGCGAAGACGACACGGTAGTCCTCGGGCGCGATGCCGTTTCGCCCGAGCCCCGTCTCGAGTTTGAGGTGCACTCCGACCGGACGGTCGACGGATGCCGCGGCCGCCGCCTGCAGCAGCTGCTCGAAGCTCGAGATGCCAAGCTCGATTCCCGCGCCCGCAGCCTCGCGGAAGTTCGCGCCCGGCGCGTGCAGCCACGCGAGGAGGGGAGCCCCGATGCCCCCGCGCCGAAGCGCCAGCGCCTCACCGATGTCGGCGACGCCGATCCGGCTCGCGCCCCCTTCGAGCGCCGCAACGGCGCTGCGCACGGCGCCGTGCCCGTACCCGTCGGCCTTAACGACGGCGATGACCTCGGACTCCGTCATCCGGCGCAGGTGCCGCACGTTAGCGGTGATCGCGCCGACGTCGATCGTCGCTTCGCGGAGGACCCCGTCGGGCAGCCGGCTCATGGTGCGACCCCCGGGTCGCCGGCGAGCTCGCCGGTCGGCTCGGCGGCAGCGCCAACCCCCGCTTCGCC
>NZ_JBASZT010000079.1:0-6429 GCF_049661145.1 Microbacterium sp. | reverse complement strand
GAGCGCGCGGCCAGCGCCGAGGCTCCGGACGACGGCAACGCGTTGCGCGCGGCATCCGTCGTCTTCCGCGTGCGGAGCCTCACCGGGCGCGAGGACGAGCTCGCGGCGGCGTTCGTCGACCTGTGGGATGCCGATGCCACCGCCGTCAACGATCGCGTGCTCGATCTCGGTACGTGAGCGTCGGGCGTGTGGCGGCCTCGAACCAGAGGGGAGGACTCACTCCCGCGAGGCGACACCGCCGCGCGCCTGGGCAGCGGATGCCGGGCCGGCCGCATCCCCGCCGCCACCCTCACTCTCGGAGACCGCCGCGCTCTCGGGAGCCTCGGCATACTCCGCCGACAGGATGCGGTAGGACCGGGTCGCGAACGCGAGGGCGCCGACGACGACCATGACGAGCCCGGCGAACAGGAAAACGAGCGCGATGCCGCGGCCGAGTCCGTCGCCGAGGAGCCAGCCCCAGGTCTGCTGCCCGGCATTCGACTCCATGTACGGGATGATCCAGAACTCGGCGATCGGCGCGATGAGGAACGACGTGATGGGCGCCGCGGAGACCTCGATCGCCGCCGCCGCGCCGAACACACGCCCCTGCTTCTGGAAGGGCACGACCCGCTGGATGACCGTCTGCTCCGCCGCCTCGACGGCGGGGATGATCGCCATGTAGATCCAGATTCCGACGACGTACAGCCACCACCAGTCGCGGATCGTGAACAGCGCGCCGATGAGGCCCATGAGCATGACGAGGATCAGCAGCGTCCGGATCGGGTTGCGGCCGAGGCCCTTCGCGGCGACGATCGCGCCACCGGCGATGAATCCGGTCGAGGTGATGCCGAGCACGATGCCCCACCACTCCACCGGGAACAGCGTGAGCCCGTACGGGTCCATGAGCGCCATGTAGACGCCGCCGATGAGGTTGTTGAAGGTCGAGAAGATGATGAGCGCGAACAGCCCGGGCACGGCGCGGATGGCCGCCGCCGCCCCTCGGACGTCGACGAACCGGGCGTCGGGATCGCGCTCCGGCTGGTCCTCCGGTACGCGCAGCGTCAACAGGTGCGCCAGCGCGAGCGCTGTGAGCACGACGGCGATCACGAGGGTCCAGCCCATGCCGAGCAGGCCGATCGACAGCCCCGAGAAGACGCTCGTGACGAGGAACGCGAGCCCCTGCACGGTGCCGACCATGCCGTTCGCGTTGGCGTGACGGTCGGTGGGGACGAGGAGGGTCACCGTCGTCGACAGCGCGATGTTGCGGAGGTTCTCGATGACCGCGCCGCCCAGGACGATGCCGGAGAACAGCCAGAACCACGGTCCACCGAGGTCGAGCAGCGCGGACTCGGGCTGCAAGAAGTACAGCGCGGTAGCCAGGATGAACGCGACGAGGGTGACGAGCGCCGAGACCACCATGACGCGGTGCTTGCGATGTCGGTCGACGACGCTGCCGAACACCATGCCGAACACGGCCAGCAGCAGCATGTACGCGCCGCCGATGATGCCGGTCGCGAGCACCGACCGCGTCTCGAGGTACACCCAGAACGTCAGCGCGAACCACAGGTAGCTCGTCGTGATGTTCGCCGCCGCGGTGTTGACGAGGACGTGCAGGAACGTCCTCATGCCGTCCGTGGGCACGGTGGGCGGAGTGAGGTGCGGAGCGGATGCCGGGGAGTCGGCGGACTGATCGGCCATGGCGTCGAGGGTAACGGGGGGCTCCGACATGCGGAAGACACCTCGGACACCCGGGCGGCAGCCGGAGGACACCCCGACGGCACGCGAAAGTTATGGTGGACGGTGTGACCCCTCTGCACGACCCCGCCGTCCGTGTCTTCGCGAGCGACAACTACTCCGGTGTACACCCCGACGTGCTGGCGGCGATCGCCGCCGCGAACGACGGGCACCAGATCGCCTACGGCGAGGATGCCTACACCGCGCGCCTGCAGGAGGTCTTCGCCCAGCACTTCGGCGAGGGCGCGCAAGCGTTCCCGGTGTTCAACGGCACCGGCGCCAACGTCGTCGGCCTGCAGTCGATGCTGCCGCGCTGGGGCGCCGTCGTCTCGGCATCCACCGCCCACATCAACGTCGACGAGGGCGGCGCGCCGGAGCGCGTGGGGGGCATCAAGATCCTGAGCGTCCCGAGCCCCGACGGCAAGCTCACCCCCGAACTGGTCGACCGCGAGGCGTGGGGCTGGGGCGACGAGCACCGCGCGCAGCCGCTCGTCGTGTCCATCACGCAGTCCACCGAGCTCGGCACGCTCTACACGCCAGCCGAGATCCGCGCGCTCGCCGACCACGCGCACGCCCGCGGAATGCGCCTGCATCTCGACGGCGCGCGGCTCTCGAACGCGGCCGCCGCGCTCGATCTGCCGCTGCGGGAGTTCACGACGGATGCCGACGTCGACGTGCTGAGCTTCGGGGGCACCAAGAACGGCGCGATGCTGGGCGAGGCGGTCGTCGTGTTGAACCCATCGGCATCCGAGGGGCTGCTCTTCCTGCGCAAGCTCAACATGCAGCTGTCGAGCAAGATGCGGTTCGTCTCGGCGCAGCTGATCGCGTTGCTGGAGGGCGACCTGCACCTGCGCAATGCGCGGCACGCGAACGCGATGGCCCGCCGGCTGCGTACGTCCATCGAGACGGGGCTGGCGGAAGGATCGATCCGCGGTGTCGGGTTCACCCAGCCGACGCAGTCGAACGGCGTGTTCGCGACTCTGCCCGGAAGCATCGCCGACGAGCTGCGGACGACATTCCGGTTCTACGACTGGTCCGGGGCGACGGGACTCGCCGACGGCGAGGTCGAGGTCCGCTGGATGTGCTCCTTCGACACGACCGAGGCCGACGTCGACGCGTTCGTCGCGGAGCTCGCACGGCTGACCTCGCGCTGACCTGAAAGTCTCGCATCCCCGACGCAGACTTTCCCGCCCCACGGCGCGGCAGCGCCACTGAAAAGCTGAGTCGCGGGTTGCGGCGTTTCGACTCGACCCTGCTGGCCTCGCGGGACGATCGGGGGCGTCGCGGGGCGACTGGCGCGTCGCGGGGCGACCGGGGGGCCGCTCAGCGACCGGCGTCGACGGGCTAGCCTACGTCTTCGGCGAGCACCTCTTCCGCGGCAGGCGCTGCAGCATCCGCCTCGGCACCAGCTCCGCCGGCGTCGCCGGATGCCGGGGCAGCGGATTCCGGCCGGATCAGCTCCTTGACCTCCGCCATGAAGCTCGTGAGCTGCTGCTGCTGCCACCGCAGCTGCCGCGTACGGTCCTCGGCGTCGCGCAGCACCGACTGCGAGTGCGTCGTGACGGTGTCGATGATCTTCTGCGCCTTCGTGCTGGCGCGCTCGAGGATCTCGCGGGCACGGAGCTTCGCGTCCGCTTCGAGCTGCTGCGACTGCGCCCGCATGAGCTTGTCGAAGTCGTCGGCCTTCGCGGTGATGCGCTGAGAGTGCTCCAGCGAGGCGGCGACCTGGTCGCTCGCGTCCTGCGTGATGCGCTCGGCGTGCGCGACGGCCTGATTGTGCAGCACGAGGAACTCCTGCTGCGCGTCGTCCTGACGGCGGGTCAGCGACTCCTCGAACTCCAGCGCGCGCATCCGCTGCTCGCGGACCGCCTCCTCCGCCCCGGCGCGGGCCTGCTCGGTCTCACGCGCGACGAGCGAGCGCAGGGCTGCCGCGCCCTTCTCGGCCTCGGTGCGGATCGCCGCCGCCTCCTGGTCGGCCTGCGCGACCTTCTCCGCGGCGTGGGCGCGCTCACGCTCCAGCTGCGCTTCGTGCGCGGTCAGCTCCGTCTCGATCCGCAGCCGTACCTGCTGGGCGTCGGATTGAGCCTCGGATCGCAGCATGTCGGCATCCGCGTGCGCCTGCGCACGCTGCGACGCGATCTCGTCGCGCGCCGCCTCCATGAGCCGGTCGGCCTGCACGCTCGCGTTCTTGATGATGACGCTGGCCTGCTCCTCGGCGACCCGCAGCACCTCTTCGAAGCGTTCGCGACCCTTGAAGGACTCGTCGTTGGCGTTCAGCAGCTCGCTGCTGAGGGTCGCGACCTTGTCCTCCGCGTTGCCCGCCCGAGCCGCTTCGACGGCGAGATCGGCCTCGAGGCTGCTCGTCCGCTTCTCCAACTCTTCGATCGTGACCCGGTGGGCCTTGATCGTCGCGACGGCACGTCGGTATTTGTCCTTGAGCTGGGCGAGTTCTTCGGTGTGTCCGGTGCTCACGGCGGTGAGCTCGGCGATCCTGGCGTCAACCTCGGCTTTGTCGTAGCCGCGGAACGTCGTCGCGAACAGGGCGGATGCCGAGGCCGGCCCGGCCATCAGTTCATCGAACGGCGACGCATCGGAGTTCTCGTCACGGGCGGGCTGCACATCGGTCATGGGGTCTCCGCTTCAACGCGGGCGCCACCGGAGAGGCGACGCCGGGTGGAGAGTCGTCGACACGGGACGGCCGACACGAGGAAGGATACCCGAACGGCGCCGACCTCAGGTGCCGGTGAGCCACACCCGGTAGGCGTCGAACGAGTACGGCCGCCCCAGAAAGCGGCCGACCAGGTCGTTGGCGTCGCGGCTGCCGCCGGGCTCGAGGATCTCGCGGCGGTAGCGGGCCGCGGCATCCGGATCCATGAGGTCGCCGCCGAACCCGGACAACAGGTCGCGAGCGATCACCAGACTCCATTGGTAGGTGTAGTAGCACGCGCCGTACCCCGTGAGGTGGCCGAAGCCCGCGTAGGAATGGAGCCCGGCGAGCGGCTTCACCGGACTGGTCGCGTCGTACCAGTGCTCGGTGGCCGCCTGCAGATCCGAGGGACGGTCGACGTGCAGGTGGTAGGAGACGTTCGCGTGCCCGAGCTGGCGACGCACCTCGAGCGCGCGGCCGAAGCCGTCGGCCACCTTCATCCTCGCGACGAGTTCGGCGGGGATCGGCTCGCCGGCGGCGTTCGCCGTGAAGTCGGCGAGTACATCGGCATCCCACGCCCACTCCTCGAGCAACTGACTCGGCGCCTCGACGAAGTCCCATTCGGTCGCGGTCCCGGAGAACCGTGCGAACCGCTGGTCGCCGCCGAGGATGTCGTGCACGAGATGCCCGAACTCGTGGAAGAAGGTCACGACCTCGTCGTGGGTCATGAGTCCGCGCGCGAAGTTGCACAGCAGCACCGCCTCGGGCAGCACACGACCCGAGACACCCGGGGCCAAGGGGAAGCACGCGGCGTGGTTGTACTTCCCCTCGCGGGGGTGCAGGTCGAGGTGGATGCGACCGAGGCGGCGCCCGTCGCGCATCACATCATAGGAATGGACGTCGCCGTGCCACGTCGGCACCTCGACGGGCACGTACGCGACGTCGAGCAGCCGCCCCGTGGTCGACAGCAGGCCCGGCAGCACGCGGTCGAACGAGAAGCACGAGCGCACGAGCTGCGCGTCGACGTCGTGCCGCTCGCTGCGGAGCGTGCTCAGCAGATAGAAGAAGTCGGCGATGGTGACCTCGGATGCCGACGGGTCGTCCTCCCGCAAGCGCGCGAGCAGGAGGTCATATTCGCCCCCGGCTGCGCCGGCGGAGGCCTCGTCGAGCTGCGCCAGGAAGTCGGCGATCGCCTGTCCGCCGTGACGCGTGCCCCCGCTGATCATGCGCGGTTCGGTCTCGTAGTCGGCCCAATCGCCGTAGCCGAGCAGCCGGGCGCGCTCGGCCCGCACCTCCAGCAGTTCGGCGAGCACGGCGTCGTTCTGCGGCCACGCGAGATCGTTGTACGCGGCGACGATCGCGGTGCGGGTCACGCGGTCGGTGGCATATTCCCGCACCGGCATGAGGTCGGGGTAGTCCGTCGTGAGCATCACGAGCCCGTCGTCGCCGGCGGGATGCTCGTCGAGGAAGTCCTGGGGCAGGCCCGCGAGAGCAGTAGGCGCGACGCGGATCTCGCGGCGGCCGTCGCGGATGTTGCGGGAGAACTCCAGGCTCAGCTCGGTGTCGCGGTCGGTGAGCTCACGCACGCGCTCCCGCTCGGCATCGGGCAGATCCACGCCGCCCCGACGGAAGTCGAGCAGGACCTTGGCGAGCAACCGGCGCTGCTGCCCGTCGAGGGTGTCTTCTTCGAGGTCCGACAGTGCCGCGAACAGGTCGCGGTCGAGCAGGCGGGATGCCGACAGGGCCTCGAGCTTCTGCACCTGCTCCTCGGCGACCTGGCGCACCGCGGCATCCGGATGCGCCTCGCTGAGCAGGTACGCCTCGCTCGTCGCCTGCTGCAGCGCGATGTCGGCGTCGTTCCACAGGTCGAGGCGTGCGGCCGCATCGAGGTCGGCCCCGGCCACAAGCCGCGCGTCGACATCCGCGACGACGGCGACGGCGGCGGTCGGCCGTTCGGTGGCGAACGCCGTCCAGCCGGCGGGGTCGGTGGGAAAGACGACGGGTTCGGGTGCGGTCATGGTCCGAGCCTACGTCGCGGCTCCGCCGCGGTTCAGCGCAGCGCGCCCACG
>NZ_JBASZT010000078.1:0-18307 GCF_049661145.1 Microbacterium sp. | reverse complement strand
GAGCTGCACCAGGCCGGCACACTGCTGGATGCCGTGCACGATCGGGTGGATGCCGCGATGAGCCAGTCCGCGCGGATCGCCTGGCACCCCGAACCGAAACACCCGGGTTCCGCCACACGCGCGAGCGTGGATGCCGGCGAGCTGCGGCTGACGGTGTGGCCGGACACCCCGTTGGGTGAGCACCAGCGCTACGCCTACCGCATCGAGCACACCCCCACCGGGCAGAGCGTGGAGGGCCGGGACCTGTTCACCGGGACCGGGGCGCCCGTCTCACCCGCACGAGCAGTGCGCGAGCTCGCGGTGTTCCTCGCAGCCGCGGGCGAGTCACGCCAGTTCGCGATCGACAATCCCGGCCAGCACACCGACAACGAGGGCGCGTTCCCCGGATGGGTGGCCGACGCCGCCCGCCAGCACCAGGCCGAGCTGGCCGTTCTGATCGACCACGACCCCGACCTGACGGAGAAGACGCCCCGCCGGTGGATCAGTGTCGTGTTCCTCCAAGGCGATGACGCCGACCAGGTGCTGGACATCATCGACCACGACGGCACCGATGCCGCGATCGACCACCTCGCCGGCTACGACTTCGGGGAGGAGACCACGCAGGCTGCGCTCGAGAACGGGTACGTCTACGACCAGCCTCCGACCGGCGCCCTGGACCGCACCGCGACCAAGGACGCCTACACCCTCACCTATAGCCCCTTCCTCGGCCACGTCTCCCTGCTCCGCACCCACGACGCCACCCCCGACCCGACCATCGCTCCCGACCCTGCGCCGGCGCGGCGCACCGTCGACCGGGAGCCGGCGCGGGCAGCGCGCCGTGCGGAGGGAACGGACTGGTTCGCCCGCCGGCCCGGCGCATCCGCCTCATCGGGGCGGGGGCTGGGACTGTGACCGGGCGGGAGGAGGGCCGTCTGCACACGGTGGTGCTGGTCGGCCCTGAGGGCGAGCGTCGCAAGCATCGCAAGGCCCGCCGGAAGGCCGCGACCCGGATCGAGACCACCGCCCGCGACACCCGGAAAGCCGACGCGAAAGCGAAGTGGGAGGCCGAGCAAGCAGAGAAACGCGCGACGACCTACTTGCCCGCCGCCGGGGAACCCGGACCCAGAGCGCTGCGGACCCCCGGACGGTTGCGGCTCCCCAAGCACCAGGACACCTCCGCCACGTTGGCCGGGCAGTACCCGTTCCTCGCCGAAGGGGGCCTCGGATCGGCGGGGGTGTTCGTCGGCCAGGACCTCTACTCCGGCGGGTCGTTCGTGTACGACCCGTGGGTGCTCTACCAGCGGGGTCTCATCACCGCCCCCAACGTCGTGCTGGCCGGCATCGTCGGCTCCGGCAAGTCCTCCCTCGCCAAGTCCCTCTACACGCGCTCCCTGCCCTTCGGCCGCCGCGTCTACGTCCCCGGGGACCCGAAGGGTGAGCACACCGCCGTCGCCGAGGCAGTCGGCGGGCGGGCGATCGTCCTGGGGCACGGCGTGTCCAACCGGCTCAACCCGCTGGATGAGGGCCACCGGCCCTCCACCGTGTCGGATGCGGAGTGGGCGATGCAGGTTGCCTCGCGCCGCCGCGACCTGATTGGCGCCCTTGCCGAGACGGTGCTGGATCGGG
This sequence comes from Microbacterium sp., assembly GCF_049661145.1. Lineage (GTDB taxonomy): Bacteria > Actinomycetota > Actinomycetes > Actinomycetales > Microbacteriaceae > Microbacterium. The sequence continues at coordinate 16,702 of NZ_JBASZT010000078.1, read as the reverse complement.
TGCTGTCGCCGTTGGAGCACACCGCGATCGACCTCGCCCTCCGCGACGCCATACGGGCGGCGGTGGTGCCGATCCTGCCGATGGTCGTCGACCGCATCCTCACCCCCAACCCCGAAGACGACCCCGACGGGCGCCTCGCGGAGGACGGCCGTCTGGTCGGCCACGCGCTGCGCCGTCTGGTCGCCGGGGACCTCCAGGGGCTGTTCGACGGCCCTTCCACGGTCAGGTTCGATCCGTCCCTGCCGATGGTGTCGCTGGACCTGTCCCGTGTGGCGGAGAACTCGACGCTGATCTCGGTGCTGATGACGTGCTCGTCGGCGTGGATGGAGTCGGCGCTGTCGGACCCGAACGGCGGGCAACGCTGGGTGATCTACGACGAGGCCTGGCGACTCATGGCCTACCCGTCGCTGCTGCGGCGGATGGACGCGCAATGGCGGCTCGCTCGGCACTTCGGGATCGCGAACATGCTGATCTTCCACAAGCTCAGCGACCTCGACAACGTCGGCGACCAGGGCTCCGCCATGCGCGCGCTCGCCTCATCCCTATTGGCGAACGCGGAGACCCGGATCGTGTACCGGCAGGAGGCCGACCAGCTCGGCTCCACCGCCACCGCCCTCGGCTTGACCGGCACCGAGCAGAAGCTCCTCCCAGGGCTCGGCACCGGGCAAGGGCTGTGGCGGATCAAGGACCGCTCCTTCGTCGTCCAGCACCAACTCCATCCCGCAGAGCTGACCGCGTTCGACACCACCACCCGCATGACCTCGAAAGGTCGCGGGTTCAGCAATCCCGACGCCGCTTCGGGAATCGTGAACGATCGGCAGGAATCCTGATGGCCCGCCCCCGATACAAGCGCACCGGCCCCGAACCCGAGTCCCGAGACGAACCCGTCCCGGTCACGCTCCCGCACGTGGTCATGGACATCGCCCCGGACGGGCGGATGACCGTCACCGTCGACGGGACACGGTACGAGCCGGAGCCGTTCGCCCCGGCGTGGCGGAGGGAAGACTTCGCCCGCGTCCTGGACCAGCTCACCGCCCAGCACCGTTCGCCGCTGCGAGTCGAGGTGCGCGAGGCGGACGGGACGACGTTCACCGACATCATCACCCCCAGCACACGCCGCCGCCCCCAACCAGAGCCCGCACCGACCCCGCCACCGTCGCGACAGGTGATGCCGGAGCTCGTCACGCTCCACGGGGAGGGGTTCGTGCCCGGCGAGGACGTGGGAATCGCGATCGTGATCGCGCACGGCGACGCTGGCCCGGACGGCACCATGCGTGCCCTCCTCACCGCAGAGCAAGCCGCAGCGAGCCCGACCCGCGAGGTCGTCCTGCTCGGCCGCGTCTCGGGAACCCTCACCATCGGACACCCCGAATGAGCACGCCACGCCCCGCCGGGTCGTTCGGTGACGAGCTCAGCAACCTCGGCATCAGCCTCCTTATCGCCGCCGCCCTCTTGGCCGGCATCCTGCGCGCGGCCGGGTCGGTCGCCGCGTGGATCACCGGCGCCGCCCAGCCCGCAGGCGGCGTCGAGACCGGCTTGGGCGTGCTGCTGAACCCCACAGACCCCGCGACGGCGCTCGACGCGGAAGGGCTGCACGTCGTGGCGTACTGGATCACCGCTGCCGTCCTGATCCTCGCGGCTGGGGCACTCGGCTGGTGGGGGTGGCGGCTGCTGCGCGATCATGGCCGGCAGATCAAGACCGACCCGCACCGGATCGCGGGGATCGCCACCCGCACCGAGGTCGCCCGGGCCGCCTCCGAACCCGCGCTGCTGCGCCGCGCCGGACACCTGCGCCCGTCCCTCGACAAGCCCACCCCGGAGGATGTCGGCTACCGCATCGGCACCTCACGCGGGCACGGCGTCTGGGCCTCGGTCGAAGACTCGATCCTGCTGCTCGGCCCGCCCCGCTCCGGGAAAGGCGCAGGGATCGTCATCAACATGATCCTCGACGCCCCCGGCGCGGTCGTCACCACCAGCACCCGGCCGGACAACCTCACCGCCACCCTCCGCGCCCGACAGAAGACCGGCCCGGTCGCGGTATTCGACCCCCAGCACCTCGCCGAAGGCGTCCCCGCCGGGCTCAGATGGTCACCCATCCGAGGGTGCGAGGACCCTTTGAGCGCGATGATCCGCGCCACCGGGCTCGCCGCCGGCACCGGCCTGTCCGCAGGCGGCGTCGAGGGCGGCGGGTTCTGGGAAGGCAAGACCCGCACCGCCCTCCAAGCCCTCCTCCACGCCGCAGCCCTCGACCACCGGCCGCCCGGTGAGTTGTTCCGGTGGACCCTCGACCCCTCCGCCGCCGCGGACGCGGTGGCGATCCTCACCGCCAACCCCCACGCCGCAACCGGATGGGCGGAGTCGTTGCAGGCGATGATCGACTCCGACCCCCGCACCCGCGACTCCATCTGGCAAGGCGTCTCCCTGGCGCTGGCCGCTCTCGCAGACCCGCGCGTGCTCGACGCCGTATCGCCGCGGGAGGGCGAGGACTTCGACCCCGAAGCGTTCCTCCGCGCCAAAGGCACCCTCTACCTGCTCGCCACCGGCGCCGGCGCCAACAACAGCGCGGCGCTGGTGGCGGCGTTCGTGGAAGACCTCGTGGAAGCTGCCCGCCGCATCGCCGCCACCAGCCCCGGCGCCCGCCTCGACCCGCCGCTGTTGCTCGCGCTGGATGAGGTCGGCAACCTCGCACCGTTGCCCTCGCTGCCTACGTTGATGGCCGAGGGGGGCGGCACCGGCATCACGACCATGCCTGTGCTCCAGTCGCTCGCCCAGGCGCGGGAGAAGTGGTCCGAGAACGCAGCCGGTGCGATCTGGGACGCCTCCATCGTCAAGGTCATCCTCGGCGGTGCGTCCAACAGCCGCGACCTGCACGACCTCACCACGCTCATCGGCGACCGTGACGAGGTGACCGACTCGACCACGATCGGCGACCACGGCTCCCGCACCGCGCAACGCTCCATCCGCCGCGTGCCGATCATGCCGCCCGACACCATCCGCACCCTCCCATTCGGCACCGCCCTCGTCATGCTGCGCGCCGCACCGCCCATCGTCACCCGACTGCGCCTGTGGACCGACCGGCCCGATGCCAAGGCACTGCGCGCCGACCGCGCCGACATCGAAGCACTGCTACAACGCCGCCCGCTGGGGAGCCCTGACGCACCTGCCTGACAAGAGCGGTCCCGCCGTGGGACTGCCGATGCCAGGAAGGGACGGTCGTCATGGCGATCCGCACGCAGGAGTCGTTCACTGGATTCATCGCCTCGGACCCGCAGCTCAGCCACACCGGCAAGGGCGAGGCGAGGTTCTACGCCCGGGTCGGGCAGGAGCACTACCGCAAGGAGCCGGACGGGTCGTTCACCGAGCTGGAGACCACGTTCCACGACCTCGTGGCGTACCGGGCGACCGCTGAGCGGGCGCATGAACGGTTCGCGAAGGGCGACAGCTTCGTCGCCGAGGGCTACGCGCACCCGTACGAGTACGAGCGGGACGGGCAGACCGTGCAGGGTGAGGAGTTCGTCGCCAAGAAGATCGGCTACGACCTCGCCCGCACCAGCTACGAAGTCGACCGCAACCCGCGCAACATCCGCACCGCGGAGCAGGAAGCCCCGACACCGACCGCGGGCAGAGAGACCGCGCACAGCGACGAACCGCGGCGTCCCTCCCCATCGGCCGCGCCAGGGCTCGGGCTGTGATCGAGGAGATGGTCATGGCTGAGGTAGACGGCATCCCCGAGCAGGACGAGCCGGAGCCCGCTCCTCTGGACGACGACTCCGACGGCATGGAGGCGCTGGAGGAGGACGCCGGTGTGCTCGCGGAGCCGCCGCATCCGGTGAACTGGAACCTCCTCACCGCCGAGGAGGCCGCCGGCGAGTGGGTCGAGCTCGACAAGTGGGTGACCTGGCTGCGCCACACCTACGGGCTCCCCGCCAGCGTGGTCCCGCCGTTCTGGCACCGCCACCCCGAACTCGTTTGGGAGCTGTCCGCTCTGCACCTGCACTGGCTGTGCGCGTACGACCCGGAGGAGAACGGGTCCGCGCCGAACGGCTGGCACCGCGACTTCGCCGACGCCCGACAGCGCCTGCGCGATTGGGTCGCCGCGTGCGGCACCCGCCTGGACCGCGACCGCGCCACCCGGCAGACCGCATGGCCCGGCGAGACGCCCGCGGAGGCGATCGAGGACGTCGTGATCCCTGATCGGGCGGCGGACTTCCGGGCGTTCGTCAAGGCCGATGTCGCACGGCGCCAGGAGGCCGAGGACGCCTTCTACGCCAGCCTCGGCGCAGACCCAGAGACCGGCGAGGTTCCCGGCGATGACGAGCCCACTCAGTGACCGCGGCATCGGCACCCTCGAGCCGCTGTGGTGCCCCAGGGAGGCGTCGGAGTTCCTGACCGTCTCCCAGGCCACGCTGTCCCGGTGGCGGCGCGAGAAGGTCGGGCCGCCGTTCCTCCAGGTCGGTGGCGTCTATCGCTACAACCCTGTCACCGTGCGCGCCTGGGTGCGCGAGCAGGAGACAGCGCATGGCTGACCCCCGCAACCATCGGATGCCGCCGGTCGGCGTCAAGCTCACCACCGACGTCGAACGCCGCACCGAAGGCTTCCGCGCCCGCGTCCGCTGGACCGATCCTTCGACCAAGAAGCGCGTCGGCCGAGTCAGCCACGTCCGCACCCCGGAGGAGGTCGAGGAGTTCTTCGAGCAGATGCGCGCCGCGACCGAGACCGGCAACGACACCACCGTCACCCTCGCCGCCTACGCAGCGTCAATCGGCGACAGGTGGCAGCGAGGCCTCGATCCCACGTCCACGGCCGAGCTCTACGACACCGGGCTCCGGCTCCGTGTGCTGCCCGCGCTCGGGCACATCCAGGTCGCGAAGATCACCGCCGGGATGATCGACCGCACCATCGACGGCTGGGAGGCCGAGCACTCCGCGTCCACGATCAAGAACTCCATCGCCCCGCTCGTCCGGGTCCTGGACGAGGCCGTCCGTGACGACATCATCTCGATCAATCCGGCCAAGCACCGCGCCCGCCGCAACCTCGGCAAGCACGTCACCCACACCACCGGGGCGCTCCGCCAATACGCGCTTCCCGATCTTCCGACGTTGCAGAAGCTCGCGGACGCGTGCGGGAAGGTGCACCAGTCGTATTCCGATCACGTCATGCTCGCCGCCCTCCTCGCCGCCCGCGGGTCCGAGGTCGCAGGGCTGCGTGCCGGGGATGTGGACTGGGGCAACCGCATCGTGTGGATCAGACGTCAGCATTACCCCGGCAAAGGCGGCCTCGTCATCAAGCAGACCAAAGGCCGCCGAGACCGGCCCGTGCCGATGCTCGACGCGCTCGAACCCGTCCTCGAACGTCTCACCGACGGCAAGGAGCCCGACGATCCGCTCCTGCGGGGGCCGCGCGGCGGAGTCCTCACCACCGCCACCGTCCGTGACGCGACGCACTGGGACGACCTCGTCGCAAAGCTCGGCTTCGACAATCTCACCAGGCACGGGCTCCGTCACACCGGGGCGACCTGGATGGCCGACGCCGGCATCGCCCTGCACGTGCTCCAAGAGATACTCGGGCACCAGTCGATCGAGACCACGAAGGGCTACCTGCACCCCGACCATCGGCACCTCGCCGAAGCCGCTCGGCAAGCAAACCAGTTCCTCTCCGCAGCCCCCACCAGAAGGGACGCCACCCGCCGCAACGGACCCCGCCTGTGACCACCTCGACGCTCGCTCCGACCCTCTCGAAAAGGGCAGGAGAACCGTCCTGCGCGGATTCTGGTCCACTCCACGGGCACCTTCTGGTGCACTTCGCGAGCGACGACACCGAACGGGACTGGTCCACTTCGACGGCGACCGCATCGAGCAGATCGAGCAAGTGGACCAGCCAGTGACCACCCTCAGAAACGACGAAGCCCTGGTGAAAGTTGCCCCTCACCAGGGCTTTTTGTCGGGATGACAGGATTTGAACCTGCGACCCCTTGACCCCCAGGCATCGGAGCGGGGTCCGGGCGGGTCCGCGACGGTCCGTTTCGCCGCGTGTTTCCGCGGGTCGGACGGCGACGGACGGAAGCGGACACTCGATTTCGCGCTCCCGTTGTGGTCGGCGTTGTGGTCACGCTCCCCCGCCGCTCTGAAATTAGCGACTGCACGCCGAGCTAAGCCGTGACCCTCACGACTCGACGATCCATGCTCTACAAGTAACGGTCCCGGACCGTCCCGGACCAGTCCCGGACCGCGGCCCGGTAAACGGTCCTGGAGTCCTCACACCCTAGGGTGAGGACGGAGGACCGTACGGGGGACGGACTACGCCGAGCAATGAAGGCGTGAAGCCTCAAAGCCCGAGCGCGGCACCGAGCATGCCGATCGCGTCTCGCTGGCGAGTGTCGTCGGCGTGGCCGTAGATGTCGCCCGTGATCGCGACGGATGAGTGCCCGAGCACGCGAGAGACGACGTGAAGCGGAACGCCCGCATCGAGCATGCCTGTCGCCGCCGAATGCCGCAGCGTGTGAAGCCCGACTCCCGTCGCATCGATCCCCGAGCGCCCCACGGCCGCGACGAAGGCGCGGAAGAGGTTCCGCGGGTCGATGGGGGCGCCGAGCTCCGTCGTGAAGACGAGCCCGCGATCGTTCCCCCATTGCGAGCCGGCACGAAGCCGCTCGGCCTTCTGTGCGATGTCGTGCTTCCGAAGCAACGTCACGACGCCGGGTGTGAGTGGCACGTCGCGCCGCGAGCGCATCGTCTTCGGCGGCGTCGAGACGAGATCGGCGCCGACCCGGCTGAGCGTCCATCGCACGCGCACGACGCCCTCTTCGAGATCGACGTCTTCCCAGCGCAGCGCGAGGGCTTCCCCGCGCCGTAGGCCGGTCCCGGCGATGAGCGACAGGATCGCGGCATATCGCGTACCGGCGGCAGCATCGAGCACGGCGCGAACCTCGCTCGGCGCAAGGTGCCGTGCTTCGTCGCGTCCGTCGGCGCGCGACGTCACGGCGGGGCGCTTGACCTTCGCCGCGACGTTGTCGGCGACGAGCTTGTCGCGCACGGCGCCGTCGAGCACGGCACGAAGGACCGTGTACGTCGTGCGGATCGTCGAATCGCTCGATCCGGCGTCACGCATGCGCTGCACGAGCGCTTCGACGTGCGTGGGCCGGATCGCCGCGAGCGCCATCGTCCCGAGTGGCGCGGGCGCGAGATGCACGCGGGCGAGGGTCCGATAGAGGCTCTTCGTCGCAGCCTTGCGGCTTGACGCTTCGAGCGAGGTCTTCGCCCATTCATCGATCCACGTCGCGAGCGGGGTCCGCGCATCGACGACCGGCGCGAAGGCATCGAGACGCTTCCGCGCGTCGGCCATCTTCGCCTTCGCTTCGCGTTGCGTCTTGCCGTAGAACGACCGCGACCGGCGCCTGCCCGTCTCGTCGTCCGTCCACGTCATCCGGGCTTCCCAGCGCCCGTCTGGCCGCTGTCGGAGCATCCCGTCGCCGTTGCTACGCTTCCCCATCGCTCTCCCCCTCAGCGAGTGCGGCGAACGCCGCGTCGAGTTCGTTGTCGTCGGCGTCGTGAGCGGGTATCAGTCCCGCTTCGCGCGCGTCCTTGATCCGGCGCGACGCCGAGCGCAGCCCGTTCTTCTGACCGGGGAAGGCATCGACGAAGCCGAGCACGTCGACGCGCACGCGCTCGGTCGGCTGCCGTCGATTGCGCGGAATCGTGGATCCCGTCTCGGCGTCTACGCGGTTCGCGGGATCGAGGTAGGCACGGGCGACGCGCCGCAGGAGGTCGGGCGCGGGCGCGCGCTTGCTGCCGTGAACGCGAGCACCGATCGCTCGACGGTCGGCGGGGATCGCGACGCGGCCGCTCGGCTGCATGACCGTCGCATGGTGGGCGATCGCGTCTTCCGCGATGCGCTCGAGGTTGAGCTCGCGGACGTCTGCCGACGTCACGATGCGGCCTCCCCGGCGGGCGATCTTGATCGTCTCGACCCCGGCGCCGTCGACCCCGTCCACGACGCGAATACGCGCCTCCGCGGCCTTGCCGCCTCCGCGGAGTTCGTCGTCTCTCTGCAGGACGACGTCCACGACTCGGGGCGCGCCGCCGTCGAAGGTCGCGGTCGACTTCGTCTTGATCCAAGGTGCCATGCCACATTCCTAACGTTGCTGTCGTACCAAGAATGGCGTGGCAGACGGTGAACTGTCAAGTAGCTCGCATTCATACAAGCCCGAGGGACAGACATGGAACAGGCGACACCGACGATCGCGCCGCTTCTCTACGACGAAGAGAACGCCCGGCACATGCTCGGCGGGATCGGGCGCTCGAAGCTCTTCGAAGAGATCGCCGCCGGCCGACTCCGCGCGGTCAAGATCGGCCGACGCACCTTCATCGCACACGCCGAGCTTGAGCGCTACGTCGCGGGACTCTACGCATGAGCGGCAAGAAGAAGGCCGCGATCCGCGAAGTGGCGAAGGGTCTGCTCGCGACGATCGACGCGCCCATGTGCGACCACGCGACCGGACTCTCGCACGCCCCCGACGCCGGCGAGTGCGCCCCTAATCCGATGGCAGTCGAGTACGGCACGGCCTGGCCGTGCGGTGACGGCTTCTTCCTCTGCTACGCCCACGCGAAGTACTGGGCGAGCGAGATGCGCGGCGAGCACCGTGACGAAGTGAAGTGCGCGACCTGCGAGCGAGCGGTCGGCCGGATCGAATGGATGTCGCTATGACCGCCAGGAAGCGCCGCCGCCCGAACATCGACCCCGAAGTCGCGGCCGCTCGTGCCCGTCTCGCCGGGCTCGCTCGCGCGGCATCCCAAACGCCCGAAGAGCTCGCAGCGTCGACGAAGCACGCCGCGAAGGCGCGATGGGCGAAGTACCGGGCAGAGCGTGAGGCGGCGGGGCTCCCTGCGACGAAGACGCCGCCGAAGCCGCAGCCGTCGGCGCGGGCGCTCGAATACTGGCTCGGCGTGATCGACCGCGAGCAACCGGAACGCGAATGGAAGAGCAACGAAGAGCGTCGCAGCGCGGCGCTACTGCGAGCTAAGCAAGAGGCCGCACGCGCCGCGCTGTCTCGGGCGAAGGGCGGGGCGGACAAGTGACAACGGAGAGCCCGCGCTATGTGCTAACAGAGGCCGACATGCGCGACTACTTTGCCCGCGGTCGCCGCGCTGTGAAGCGAGACGGCGCCGATCCGATCTTCGTCGCCGAGCGCATCGGTGCGAACGTCGATCCCCGCGTCGTCCCGGTCGATGTCGTCGTCGCAAAGCTCGCGAAGGATGCCGCGATCGATGAGACGGCCATCGTCGCGATGTACGGCAAGAAGGCGGCGAAGCGCGATCTCGCGAAGAGCATCCGCAAGGGTTGGCAGCGTGGCCGGCGTCGCGTCGACTCGACGCTTCTCGGCGACGACGCTCGCGAGCGCATGTCGCGCGTCAATGAAGAGGCCGACCGGCAGCGCATCCGCAAGGAAGCCGCGGAGATCGTCGCCGCGGAGATCGCGGGCGCCGGTGACGATGTTCCGACTCACATTGACGTCGCGGCGCTCGGCGACGATGTCGAAGCGCCGTCCCCGACGGCGGGCTCGATCCGCGACGACGGCGTCTTGCTGCTGTACGCGGGCGCCGTGAACATGTTCGGCGGCGAGCCTGGCGCGGGAAAGACCATCGTCGCGACCCTCAACGCCGTCGAGACGTTCAAGCGTGGCGGTCGCGTGCTCTGGCACGACTATGACCATAACGGGGCGAGAGCGACCGTCGCTCGGCTTCTCGCGGCCGGCGCGCCGCTCGATGTGCTCCGCGATCCCGCCCGCTTTCGCCTTCTCGTCGGCGAAGCGCCCGCGCAGATTCTCGCTTCTGTTGCCGAAGCGGTCGATTGGCTGAGCGCAGACGATCTCGCCGTTATCGACTCGGCGGGCGAGCTCGTCGCCATGTTCGGCGGTAACTCGAATGACGCCGACGACTGGACACGTATCTTCCGACAGGTGCCGGCGCCGATCGCCGAGACGGGCGCCGCTGTGCTGCTGCTCGATCACTTCCCGAAGACGGCGACAGGGACCGGCTACACGACCGGGACGAGCGCGAAGAAGCGGACGCTCGACGGCGCGATGTACGCACTCGCGCCCTTCAAGGATGACCCGCCGCGGCCCGGGAGCGTCGGGAAGGTCGCGCTGACGCTGCTCAAGGATCGGCACGGCGGCGTCCGCTACGGCGTCGGCGAGCTCGTGGCCGTGCTCGAACTCGACTCCCGCGACTCAGCGAATGGGCCGTGGTCGTGGCGCTTCATGCCGGGCCGACCGAAGGACGAGCGCGACGCCGCGCAATTGAGCGACGACGTCCGCGCGCTCGACGAGCTCGACGAGCCGCCGACGTCGAAGGAAGACGTCAAGCGCCGCATGAAGTGGGGAAGTGATCGGGCGCACAAGGCGCTCGCCGAGTGGCGCGCCGCGCGGACGACCTTCCCGCTAGACCCCGAACCGACCACAACCGACAAGGAGAACCGATCGTGACTACCAGCACACTCCCCGCCGAGCTCATGCTTCCCGGATTCATCTCGCACGTGTGCGACGCGCCGAGCATGCCCGCCCCCGTCCGCGATGTCATCGCCGTGGGCTTCGACATCAAGCGCGAGTCGTCCGCCGCCATGACCGCCCGCGATGAGCACGACGAGCTCGCCGAGAAGGCCGCGCAGCGTGACGCTCTCGACCTCGCCGCAGAGTTCGTGAAGGGCAACCTCGCCGCCGGTGACGACCCCGCCGACGCTGTTGATTTCCATCGCGCCGAAGTCGCCCGCCTACAGCGCAAGGTGAACGGACTCGAAGCCGCGAAGCCGCGCATCGTCCACGAGATTCGGTCGACAGTCGCGAAGTACGCCGACGAGTGGAAGAGCAACGCCGCGGCCGAAGGCGAGGCATTCGTGCTCGATCTCGCGGCGGCGCTCGCGATGACGCGCGACGCCGCCGAGCGTGGCCGTCACTCGATGGGGTCGCTCTCGGCCCTCGACGACTTCGAAGGGCGCCAGGAAGGGCTCTACGCGGGCGGCACGTCCGTCGGAAACCTTCGCGTCATGCCGCGCCCTGGCGGCTGGACGGTCGCGATCGAATCCGCTCTCGCTTCGCTCAGCGACGCGCTCGATCTCGCCACGCAAGAGCTCCACGACCGCACGATGACCGACGCCGAGCGCCGTAAGGCCGCGAAGGAAGCGGCAAAGGCTGAGAAGGCACGCGCGCGCGGACAGGCCGCGAGCGCGGCGCCTGTCGCCGTTCCGACCATCTCGACGAGCGACGACGCGCCCGCATTCGAGATCGGCTCGGACGATGACTGACGCGCGCGACCGGATCGACGCCGACTTCTCGATCCCCGACGTGACGATCAACCCGGCCGAATTCAACCCGTACCGGGAGACGCTTCGCGTCTGCAATCGGATCATCGACCTTCTTGACCGGATCATCGACGAGAACGGGGTGAAGTGATGGCGCTCAAGCGGCCGCGCCGGCGGAACTACGACAGCGAGCCCGACTTTCTGATGGCATGCCTTCGCTATCTCGATGCGAAGTATCCGGGCCGGGAGGGGCAGCGGAAACGCATCGCGGCGTGGCGCCGATGGAACGAAGAGCACGACCCCGACGTGCTTCGCTCGCGTCTTCGTGAGCTCGTCGAGCTCGACGCCATGTCGCCGGCCGACGAAGCCGAATTCGACCGTCTCGCCGCCGCATGGAAGGCGCGAGTGCGAAGTGTACGACCGACCCCCGACATCACTGAGAGGAACGAACGATGAGTACGGCAAGTGAACAGGCCGCGGCCTTCCTGACCGGCGGCACGAGCGACGACCGACCCGGCGAGACGCGAGGGGCGACAGGCGACTATGCCCGGCTCCGCGAGCTCTTGATCGAGAAGGACGAGCTCACAGACGACGAAGCCGCCGAGCTCGACGAGCTCTCGGAGAAACGCCGCTCGGGCGCGCTGACCGGTCGCCCGAAGACGGTCGTCTACAAGCGGCAGAGCGTCGCCGGCGAGAGCGACCGTGACGGCGACCGCGGCGCCCCGCCGAGCGCACGGACGGCGAGTGAGAAGGCCGCGAACTTCCTTCGGGGTCGGCCGTGAGTCCGGTCAAGGGCGGCGGCGCCGGCAAGTCTCTGCCGGCCGCGTCGCCCGCCGAGATCGAGAAGGCGCTTGCGAAGCTCGAAGCCCAGCTCGAACGCATTCACGCCCGGCTCGTCGAAGCGAACGCGCGTCAGCGTGCCGAGAACGCCGCGAAGGCGGCGCGCGATGCGTAGGTCGTCACGTCAGGGCGCGATCCCGTCAGAGCTCGGCTTCCTGATCGACGAGCTCGACGAGATCCAGCGGCGCCTAGGCATTCTCGAAGCCCCGTCGGGCGAAGCGATCGGGAACACCGTCGCGAAGCTCGCGGCGCTCGTCCGACCCGCGACGATCTACCAGCGCGAAGACCCGGCGACCATCACGGCGGCAGCGTCGCCTCTTGCCGCCGTCTCGACGCCGGTCCCCGACGGGTATACACGGGCGCTCGTGCACGTGACAGCGTCGGCGACGCTTCGATCGAACGAAGCCGCGGGCGTCTCGACGCTCTTCATGTGCGCCGCGATCGTCGCCGCGTCGGGCGGCGAATTCTACAACCAGTGGGCGAGCGTGGACGGCCAGAAGTACGGCGGCGTCCAGGCGACAAGCGCCGTCGTCGTCGAAGACCTCGCGCCCGGCTCGACGGTCGACGTGCACGCTCTCGTAAGCTTCCCCGGCGCCTACACGATCGGCCGCGCATCCGTCGCCGGCTCGATCCTCTTCCTCCGATGAGCGCCGCGGCCTGTCGCGTTGACCGCTCTCCCGACACGGGCTCGCTCGTCGTGTGTACGTGCGGCTTCGCGCTCGGGCCGTTCATGGATCACTCGAAGGCGCTCGACGTCGCCGAAGAGCATCGCCGGATACATGCCGCGCCCGTCAAGCTCACGGCCGAAGCGAAGGCGCGACATCTCGAAACGCAGCGGCGCTATCGCGCCGAGAAGAAGGCACGACGCGCCCAGTAGAGCGCACGAAGCGCCCCCGTCAGGCTTCGGCCGGCGGGGCGCTTCGTCGTGTCACGAGCTCAAGCGGCGGAGCTCGTCACTCGACGGCGACGGGCTCTTCCCCGAGTGCGAAGAGCTCGGCGTTGAGCTCTTCGATGAGCGCGTCGTGATTGACGAGATCGACCGTCGCCGTGACCCGGTTCGGGGCGTCGATGCCGAGAAGCTTCCGGCGCGACTCGCCGATCGATCGAAGGCTGTCGAGTGCGCGCATGATCTGCTTCTCATCGCGCAGCACGAGCAAGTCGGGGCGCTGCTCGCGCAGCACGTCAAGCGTCGTGTTCATCGCGAACGCACGTTGCGCCGATGCGACGTCGTCGACGCGGCTGAGTAGCGACGTGAACGCGCGTTGCTGACGATCGAGATCGGCGAGCTCAGCGGCCCGCTGCTCGTCACGCGTCTCGTCGTCGAGAGCTACGGCGAGCGTGTCGCGGTACTCGGCCACGCGCTTACGGGCGGTCCCGATCGTCATCGAGCGCCCTAGTCCGCCGTCCGGGACCGTCGCGCCCGAGAGGTCGGCGATCGCCTGATAGCTCAGCCGGTCGAGATGCCGGCGCTCGTACGCCCATCGCGCTTCGTTCAACGTCTCGGCGAGCGTCCGCGCGTGCTGCTCGCCTTGCTTCCTGCCGCCCATGTTCGAAGCCTACGTCGCGCCGTTGTGGTAGCCGTTGTGGTCAACGGGCGACAATCGCCGCAGACAACGACGAAGCCCCGGTGAGATTTAGCTTCTCACCGGGGCTTTTCCGGTCGGGATGACAGGATTTGAACCTGCGACCCCTTGACCCCCAGTCAAGTGCGCTACCAAGCTGCGCCACATCCCGTTGTTTAGTTTTCGTGCTGCTCCGCCTCGCTAACTCACCTGACCCCCAGTCAGGTGCGCTACCAAGCTGCGCCACATCCCGGTCGAGCTGCCCGCACGCGGACAACTCCCCTATCCTACCGGGTCGGCGCGCCGGTCGCGAACGCGTGAACGGTGTCGAAGGTGGCGAGTACGGTCGCTGCATGACCGAGATCGTCATCACCCCGGCATCCGCCGACCGCTTCGCCGACGTCGAGCACGCGCTCACGGGCGGCGGGGACGGCGGCTCGTGCTGGTGCCAATGGTGGATGCTGCGTGCCACCGACTTCAGTTCCACCACCAACGCCGAGCGCCGCGAGCTGTTGCGACGCGATGTGGCCGAGACGCCGGCATCCGCCCTCGTTGCCTACACCGACGGCGAAGCGGTCGGCTGGGTCAAGGTCGCCCCGCGAACCGCCCAGCCGCGCCTAGGAGACTGCTGAACAATCTGGCTGGTTAAGGCGCGCCTGCGGGCTGGTCGCGCGGGGTCGTTGAGACTTGATTGATGCAGGGTCGTGATGACGGGTCGCGTGTTCTTCTGGATGTGTCCTCGTTCGCGGGGCATCTGTTGCCGGCGGGGAGCGTGTTCGCGTTCCTCGCTGAGCACCGGCACCAGCTGTTCCCCGATGACATGTTCGAGGACCTGTTCCCCTCGCGGCGGGGTCGCCCGTCGCTGCCGGGAGATGTCGCCGCGTCGGTGCTGGTGCTGCAGACGTTGCATGGCCTGTCGGATCGGGAAGCGGTCGACGCGGTCACATTCGATTTGCGCTGGAAGGCGGCGTGCGGATTCGCGATCGACGCGGCCGGGTTCCACCCGTCGACGTTGACGTATTGGCGGCGCCGGTTGGCCGCGTCGGAGCGTCCGCACCGGATTTTCGACGCTGTGCGTGAGGTGATCGGTCAGACCGGGGTGATCGCGGGCAAGACGCGGCGGGCACTGGATTCCACGATCCTCGATGACGCGGTGGCCAGGCAGGACACCGTCACGCAGCTGATCGCGCAGATCCGCCGGGTCGCCCGTGAGGTTCCCCCCGCCGGGCCGGTGGTGGCGGGGTTGACCGGTCATGACTATTCCCGGCCGGGTAAGCCCGACATCGCATGGGATGACCAGGTTGCTCGTGACGACCTCGTCTCCCGCCTGGTGATCGACGCGAACACCGTCCTCGCCGCCGTTGAGGACGCCGACTTGGATGAGCGTCAGCAGGACGCAGTCGCGTTGCTCGCGCTGGTCGCCGGGCAGGACGTGGAACCGGCGGACGGGTCCGACGGCACCGACGGGCGGTGGCGGATCGCCCGCCGGGTCGCCCCGGACCGGGTGATCTCCACCGTCGACCCGGACACCCGTCACGCGCACAAGTCGAGGCAGAAGCGACAGGACGGGTTCAAGGCGCATCTGATCGCGGAACCCGACACGGGCCTGGTCACCGCGGCCGTGCTCTCCAAGACGTCCGGATCCGAGAACAGCGACGCAGCCCGCGGCATCGAACTGCTCGCCGCGGCCCGATGCTCGCCGCGCTCGCGCAGGCAGGCCACCTCGCTCTGGTCAAGCCGATGCCCTTGCGGGCCGCAGTCCCCGGCGGGTTCACGATCGATGACTTCACCATCGACGAGGACGCGAGCACCGCGACCTGCCCGGCAAGACACACCCGACCGGTCACGGCGAAACGCCACGTCACGTTCGGGGCGATCTGCCGCACCTGCCCGCTCGCCGGACGATGCACGACCTCCACCCGGGGGCGCAAGCTTGATCTCACCGTCCACGACCGGCTACTGCGCGAGCACCGGGCACGAGCGGCGACTCCCGAGTTCCAGGAACCGTATCGGCAGCATCGCCCCATGGTCGAACGCACGATCGCGTGGATGACCCGCGGCGCACGCAGGGTCCCCTACCGGGGAGTTGAGAAGAACAACGCCTGGTGGACCACCCGGGCCGCCGCAATCAACCTCAAACGACTCCTCACCCTCGGCCTGAGCATCGAAGAAGGAACCTGGGCGCTGAGCTGAGACCCTGACAGGCCCACCGCGGACACGGTGAACCACTGGACACCACCCCCGATACCGACGCAGAATGACCACAGCGGGCGGAGTGACCCCGTTGTCGCACCCTGAGTGCTGACCTACACACGCCGCGAAACGGCCATTGGCGGCGCTCCGCCCGCGCCACCACCAACTTGTTCAGCAGTCTCCTAGCGCGCACGCGGAACCTCCAGCCGTCGCCCGAACCCTTCGACGACCCCTCCGTCTGGGCGATCACGTGCTTTGTGGTCCGGCGCGAGCACCGCGGCGAAGGCATCGGCCGGATGCTGCTCGACGCCGCCGTCGCGCACGCACGCGGTCATGGCGCACGCGTGATTGAGGGTTACCCGATCGACACCGACCGCGGCAAGACCACCTCCAACGAGCTCTTCCACGGCGCGCTCTCGACCTTCCTCCACGCGGGCTTCACCGAAGTAGCGCGGCCGAAGCCGGCTCGCCCCATCGTGTCGCTCACGGCATCTGACGGCACGGAGTCGGGCAGAATCGAGGAGTGAGCGAACCTTCGGTGCGGGTGGATGCCTGGCTGTGGGCGGTCCGCGTCTACAAGACCCGCTCGGCGGCAACGACGGCGTGCCGCGCCGGCCATGTGCGCATCGCGGGCGAGAAAGCGAAGGCCGCCCAGCCGGTGCGCGTCGGCGACGAGGTCCGCGTACGGATCGCGGGTTTCGACCGGATCCTCATCGCCCGGCAACTGCTCACCAAACGCGTCGGCGCGCCCCTGGCCGCGCTCGCCGCGGAAGACCGCACGCCGCCACGCGAGCCCGTCGCCCAGGTCGCCGTG
>NZ_JBASZT010000077.1:0-5773 GCF_049661145.1 Microbacterium sp. | reverse complement strand
GCGCGGCCGAATGTGGCACGCGCTGTCGAATTTTCGGCAGCGTGAGCCGTTTTGGGCAGCGCTGGGCAGCGCTGGGCAGCGCGAGGCAGCGCAGAGGGCACGGATGCCGGGTCCGCGAGCTATCGGCGCCGGGCGGGGCGCGGCTTGGTGCTGCGCATGCCGTCAGCGGCGAGGACGTCGTAGACGTAGCGCGAGTCGTCGGCATCCGTCGCCTCGAATCGGGTGAAGCCGCGGACCTCGCGTCGGATCTCATTCTCGCGGTTCTTCTCGTCGATCACGATCTCCGACGGATCGCGATCACTCGCGTATTCGGGGCTGAGGTACTTGCCGCGGCCATCGATTTCGACCCAGTGATCCTGGTCAGGGAAATAGAGGTCGCCGTAGGCGACGCGACCGCTGCGCAGCACGCGCCGCTCCTGCAATCGCGGGCGAGGAAACCCCAGCGAGATCACCAGGAGGCGCATCTGCGTCTCGCGGGCGTTCGCGGCGAGCGGTTCCGCAGCCTCGATCGCGCGCCGCGCGCGGGCGTCGCCTCGTCGTGGCGCATCGCCGTCGAGCAGCGCGAGAATCTCCGCCTTCGTCGTGAGCGGACCGCCGGGCCGACCCGTCCAGATCGCCTGGTCGATGGCGCTCACGGCGCGCACGAACGGCAGCGCACGCGCCAGATCGAGGGCCGTCTGTGCGGGTGTCGTGACTTCGTGAGTTCCGAACGGCACGCGCTCCACGCCCGCAAGGCCCAGCGCGCGCCGAGCGACGGCCCCTCCGGAGCGGCCACCCGTCGCGCGCTCGATGGTGACTTCGACGGCATCCGGCCAGGCCCCGAGCAGGTCGATGCCATGGATCGCCGCGGCGGCGAAGTGCGACAGCACGGCTCCCGGCTCCAGCCGGTGTGCGACCTCCTCGACCCGCAGTCGATGACGCTCGAGGGGCTTCAGTGCGAGCCAGTCCGCGCGATGCGCGAACACGCCCGGTGCGATGCGCTGCCATGTCCCTTCGCGCACGTGGCGCCGCACGCGGCGGTAGTCGGGGGCGGCGAGCAGGTCGCGTCGGCGTGCCAGGCGGATGTCGGGTGACGGCGTCATGCCGATACTCTCGCGGTGCGCTCGCCCCGGCATCCGCCCGCCCGCGACATCTGTGGACAACTTCAGCGATTCGTCCGCTGTGGAGGGGCCGATGTCCCGCAGGCTTCGCGCGGCCGAAAGTGGCATTCGCGGCGGAACTTTCGGCAGCGCGAGCCGCTTTCGGCAGCGCGACCGCACTGGCGCCGCGCGCCGCGCGATGCCGGAGCCGAGACCACCGGATGCTGGAGCCCGCGTCGGCGGCATGCCGTAAACTCGTCGGCACAATGGACGACCCTCCCAGTTGCAGACGATCGCCCCACCGACCCTCTTCCTGCACGAGCGCCGCATCGGCGCCCCAGGGGGGTGACGCGTGATGGATTACGTCATGTTGGGCGTGGGGCTGCTTCTCACCATCGGGACGGGGCTGTTCGTCGCGAGCGAGTTCGCGCTGGTCAATCTCGACCGCGCGGACCTGCAGGCGCGGCAGGATGCCGGCGAATCCCGACTGTCGCTGACGATCAGCGCCCTGAAGATCACCTCGACCCACCTGTCGAGCGCGCAGCTGGGCATCACGCTGACGACACTCCTCACCGGGTACACGATGGAGCCGGCTCTGACGAACCTGCTGAGTCCGGTGTTCTCGGCGTGGGGGATCCCGGATGCCGCGGCGCGTCCGGTCTCCACCGTCGTCGCGATCGCGCTCGCGACGACGTTCTCGATGATTCTCGGCGAGCTCGTCCCGAAGAACTTCGCGCTGGCGATCCCACGGCAGACCGCAAAGCTCGTGATGCCGTTCCAGGTCGCCTTTACGACGGTGTTCCGCCCCGCCGTCACGGTGCTCAACGGCAGCGCCAACGGCGTGCTGCGGGGCCTCGGCATCGAGCCCAAGGAGGAGCTGTCGGGAGCGCGCACGGCCGAGGAGCTCTCCAGTCTCGTCCGCCGCTCCGCGAGCGCGGGGGTGCTGGAGGAGGACACGGCGTCGTTGCTCGACCGCACCCTCACCTTCGCGCGCCTGACGACCGCCGATGTCATGACGCCGCGCCCCAGCATCCACGCCGTCGCGGCCGGCGACAGCGTCGAGGACGTCATCCAACTCGCGCGCCGCACGGGGCACAGCCGCTTTCCCGTCTACGGCGACTCGATGGACGACATCACCGGCATCGTGCATCTCAAGCAGGCCGTCAGCGTGCCGCGCGACCGCCGCAACGACGTTCCCGCTGCCGCGATCGCCGAGGATCCGCTGCGCGTGCCCGAAGCCGTGCACCTCGATGTCGTCATGACGGAGCTTCGGGCCAAGGGGTACCAGATGGCCATCGTCGTCGACGAATACGGCGGCACCGCCGGGGTGCTGACGCTCGAGGATCTCGTGGAGGAGATCGTCGGCGAAGTGCTCGACGAGCACGACCGCAGCCGCGCGGGCGTCGTGCGCGTTGCTGGCGCCGTGACCTTCCCGGCGGACCTGCGACCCGACGAAGTGCTCGACCGCACCGGCATCCGCGTTCCCGAGGGTGACGTGTACGACACCGTCGGCGGCTTCTTCATGTCCCGGCTCGAGCGCATCCCCGTCGTCGGCGACACGGTCGAGGTGGACGACGGGACCCTTGAAGTGCAACGCATGGACGGCCGCCGGGTCGACCGGGTGAAATTCATCCCGCGCCCGATGCCGGACGGCGCGGACGCTGATGCGGGCGACGCCGGCACCGAGCGCGAGCGAGGTGAGCAGCGATGAGCGACTGGGCGGGAATCGCATGGCTGTTCGTGCTGCTGGCCTTCAACGCCTTCTTCGTCGGCGCCGAGTTCGCCGTCATCTCCGCGCGCCGGTCGCAGATCGAGCCGCTTGCCGAGCGCGGCTCCAAGACCGCGCAGACGGCGCTGTACGCGATGGAGCACGCGACCCTCATGCTGGCCACGAGCCAGCTCGGGATCACGATCTGCTCGCTGCTGATCCTGAACGTGTCCGAGCCGGCGATCCACCACCTCTTGGAGGTGCCGCTGGGGCTGACCGGCTGGAGCGAGGCCGTCACCGGCGGTGTCGCGTTCGCCATCGCGCTCGTACTGGTGTCGTACCTGCACGTCGTGTTCGGCGAGATGGTTCCGAAGAACCTCGCGTTCTCGGTGCCCGACCGGGCCGTGCTGATGCTGGCGACGCCCCTGGTGTGGGTCTCGAAGATCTTCTACCCGCTGATCGTCGCGCTGAACTGGACCGCGAACCACATCGTGCGGCTGTTCGGGGTCGAGCCGAAGAACGAGGCGGCATCCACCTTCACGCTCGACGAGGTCGCGACGATCGTGAACCAGTCCCGCATCGAGGGCGTGCTCGATGACGCCTCGGGCGCGGTCGCGGCGGCGGTCGAGTTCACCGACAAGAAGGCGCGCGACGTCGCCGTGCCGCTCGCAGAGCTCGTCACCCTGCCGGAAGTCACGACGCCCGATGAGATCGAGCGGGCGGTGGCGAAGCACGGCTTCTCGCGATACGTGATCGTGGATGCCGAGGGCGCGCCCGTCGGCTACGTCCACCTGAAGGACGTGCTGCGCGCCGCCGAGGGGCCCGACGCCGACAAGCACGTCACCGCCCCCATCAAGCCCAAACGCATCCACCACATGGTGCCTGTGGCAGAGACGACCGACCTCGAGGACGCGCTCGCCCTCATGCGCCGCTCCAGCCGTCACCTCGCCCAGGTGCGGAACGTGGTCGGGGAGACGACGGCGGTGCTCTTCCTGGAGGACATCATCGAGGAGCTCGTCGGCGAGGTCCACGACGCCACTCGCCGCGGCTTCTGACCTCCCGCGCGCGGCGCGGGGCTTGCCGCGTGGGTCCAGAGCGCTTCGCGCTCGCACTCGATCACTGCTCGTGGGGCGTTCAGGCAATGGCGGGGTCGCGAATGGTCGCTATCCGCGGGGAGGAGCGACCACTTGCGACCCCACTGCCCGTGCCCGCGTTGCTGCGGTGCTGGCGGGGTCGCGAATGGTCGGATCGGAGGGCCGGAGGCGACCAGTTGCGACCCCACCGCGCTGCCCGTCTACACGTGGACGTCCGCGCTCAGGCGCGCGGGCGGGCCCGCAGGTACTGCGGCGGCCACAAGCCGGCGTCGGTCTCGCCGAGCTCGGTGGCGGCGCGGAGTGCGAAGTGCGGATCGCGCAGCCATTCGCGCCCGGCGAGGATCACGTCGGCATCCCCCGCCTGCAGCACGGCCTCGGCCTGCGCACCCGACGTGATCTCGCCGACGGCGCTCACCGGCACGTCGCCGCCGCGTCGCACCTCGGCGGCGAGCGGCACCTGGTAGCCAGGTCCGGTCGTGATGCGCTGGTGGGCGACCAGGCCGCCGCTGGAGATGTCGAAGAGATCCGCACCGCGCTCCGCGGCCCAGCCGGCGACGGTCGCGGTCTGGGCGGCATCCCAGCCGCCGTCCGCCCAGTCCGATGCCGAGAACCGTACGAGCACCGCCGCTTCCGTCGCCGCGGCCCGCACCGCCTCGACGATGCGCAACAGGAGCCTTGCCCGGTTCTCCAGACTCCCGCCGTACGCGTCCTCCCGCAGGTTCGACAGCGGCGAGAGGAACTGGTGCAGCAGGTAGCCGTGCGCGGCGTGCACCTCGAGCACCTCGAACCCGGCCGCGAGGGCACGCACCGCAGCGGTGGCGAACGCCTCGACCACCCGGTCGATCGCGGCGTCGTCGAGCGCGACCGGCTCGGCGAACCCCTCGTACGCCATCGCGGAGGGTGCGACCGTGGTCCAGCCCCCGGCATCCTGCGGTACGGAGCCGTGGTTCCCGGTCAGCGGGGACCACGTGGACGCCTTTCGGCCGGCGTGGGCGAGTTGGATGCCGGGAAGCGCGCCGCGGGCGCGGATCGCCGCCGCGATGGGAGCCCACGCGTCCCTCTGGGCGTCGTTCCACAGCCCGGTGTCGTCCGGCGAGATCCGCCCCTCCGGCACGACCGCCGTCGCCTCGGCGATGACGGCGCCCGCACCACCGGACGCGAACTGCGCGAGGTGCACGTGATGCCAGTCGTTCGGCAGCCCGTCGACGGCGGAGTACTGACACATCGGTGCGACCCACAGTCGATTGCGCACGGCACGGCCGGCCAGATCGTAGGGGGAGAACAGCAGGCTCATACGGACCTTCCTCGTCGGAGGATGACGAACAGATCGAGATCAAACCGGAACGGCGGTCGAGCGGCGCGCGCGGCACGTGGGTAGGGTGGCGCGCATGGACTCGTCACGCGAGTGGAGTGCGGCCGACGCGGCGGCGAGTCTGAGAATGCCAACTCCCGGCGACGACAAGTATTCCCGCGGCGTCGTGGGGCTGCGCACCGGCTCCGACGAGTATCCGGGAGCCGCGGTGCTCGGCGTCGAGGCCGCGTGGCGCACGGGTGTGGGCATGGTGCGCTACCTCGGACCGGCGGGTCCGCGCGACCTCGTGCTGCAGCGGCGCCCCGAGACCGTCACGGTCGCCGGCCGCGTGCAGGCGTGGGTGATCGGCTCCGGGATGCCCGCGGGCGATCGGCGCACACCCGAGCAGACAGCGACGCTGCGCGATATCCTCGCAGCGGACGTGCCCGTTGTGATCGACGCGGGCGCCCTCGATCTCGTGACGGTGGACTCCGAGGTAGGGGAATCCGGGGCGGGGGATGCCGGGGCGCACGCTCCGCGCGTGCTGACGCCTCACGACCGCGAGCACGCGGCGCTGCGCCACCGACTCGGGCTGCCGGAG
>NZ_JBASZT010000076.1:0-16194 GCF_049661145.1 Microbacterium sp. | reverse complement strand
GGTCGATCCAGTCGGCGGCGGCGCGCACGAACTCCGGATGCGCCGTGAGCCGCTCGCGCAGCGTGAACCCGTGCGCGGCGGTCACCTCGGCCAGCAGGTCGAGGTGCGGCCACGGCCGCTCGGGGTTGACATGATCGGCGGTCAGCGGTGAGACGCCGCCCCAGTCGTCCACGCCCGCGGCCAGCAGCCGGCCCAGTTCGTCGGCGTCGGAAAGGTTCGGCGGTGCCTGAATGCGCATGCCGGGACCGAGCACGAGCCGGGCGACCGCGACGGCGGCGAGGTACTCGTCGCGGTCGGCATCCGCGGTTCCGGCCATCGCGGTGCCGGGCTTGGCCCGGAAGTTCTGCACGATGACCTCCTGCAGGTGCCCGTGCCGACGGTGCGCGTCGCGCAGCGCGAACAGCGACCGGGCGCGGTCGAGAAGACTCTCGCCGATGCCGACCAGGATGCCGGTGGTGAACGGGATGCGGGCGGCCCCGGCATCCTCGATCACGCGCAGCCGCACGGCGGGATCTTTGTCCGGCGAACCGAAGTGCGCCGCGCCGCGTCGGGTGAACAGCTCGCGCGAGGTCGTCTCGAGCATCATGCCGGCCGACGGCGCGACGGTGCGCAGCAGCGCCAGTTCGCCCGGTGTCATGACGCCGGGGTTGGCATGCGCGAGCAGGCCGGTCTCGGCCGTGATGAGGCGGGCGGCGTGGGCGACGTAGTCGACGGTCGAGGCGAAGCCGTGCGCGTCGAGCCACGCGCGCGCCTCGGGCCACCGCGTCTCGGGGCGGTCGCCGAGGGTCAGCAGCGCCTCTTTGCACCCCTGCTCGCGGCCGGCGCGGGCGAGACGAAGGATCTGGTCGTCGTCGAGGTACAGCGGCGCTCCGGCCCGCAGCAGCTGGGCGGGGGTGTCGACGAAGGCGCAGTAGTGGCAGCGGTCCCGGCACAGCGTCGTCAGCGGCAGGAACACCTTGCGCGAGTAGGTCACGGTCGCCGGCCGGCCGGCGTCGGCCAGGCCCCGGTCGCGCATCGCTCCGGCACGGGCGATCAACTCGTCGAGCGCGTCGCCGGTCGCGGCGAGCGCTGCGACCGCGTCGCTCTCGTCGGTGATTGTTCCGCTCACGACGTCCAACATGTCAGCCCTTTCAGGGGCGCTGCCGCGCCGCGAGGCCAAGAAACCTGCTTCGGGAACGCACACTTTCGCATCAGCCGATCACGCGAACGAAATATCGGTAGCCTGACCGATCAGCCGGCAGTCTTCGGGACGCACGGATGCACATGCTCCAACGATAACGAGATCGTGGACCCGCCTGGCGCGTTGGCTATCGCACCTCGATGAGACGTTCGCCTGCCTGTAGCTGTTCTATGATCGCGGGCAGCAGTGGGAGGAACCATGCTTCGAGTGCCCGTTTCGACGAGTTGCCCACCCGCAGCCATACGACCGATGGACCTATCGAGGTAGACCTGACGCGATGGGCGAAGTCGTCGTCCTTCGTGACGATCACCTGACCGGAGTCGGCGCAGTGATGCCAGATGGCGCTGTCGGATGAATCACGCATTCCGATGTCTCGCACTGCGACGGCACTGTGGCCCTCGCGCCGTAGAACAGCAGCAAGCGATGGTGGTAGTTGCGCGTCAACGACGAAGCGCACGGTTAGGAAGCGATCAGGACCGGGTGCGAGATCTCGCGAGCGGCATAGGCGATGGAGGCACGGAGGTCTTCGGCCTCCAGATCCGGATAGTCCGCGAGGATCTCGGGCTCAGGAACACCGGCGGCGAGCAACTCCAGCACATCCTGCACGCGGATGCGCATGCCGCGGATCGTCGGCCTTCCCCCGCAGATGCCCGGGTCTATGGTGATGCGCTCCATGCCACCATTGTCCCATCCCGTCACGCGCCCGTCGACCGGGTGTCGAGGATGGCGCGGTACCTGCCTCGAGTCTGTCAGACTGGGCCGAATCGCATCCTCAACGAGCGTTGCGCGCCTGCTCCAGCAGGTCCGCGATCTCCTCGGTGTCCGCGTCGTCGGCGTAGGCGGCGGTGCTGTCGACGATGAACCTGTTGCGGCGCTCGCGAAGCTCTTCCCGGAAGGCAAGCACGTCGGCCAGACGCAGCTTGCGGCGCACCGCGCCGGGCACGTGAGCGTTCAGTTCGCCCTCATCGATCAACCGGACGACGGTGGGCCGGCTCACACCGAGGATCTCCGCGGCCTGCTGCGTGCTGATCTCCTGATCGCGAGTGAGGATGCTGATCGACCGGCCACGGCTGAGGGCCTCCACGACCTGCTTCAAGATCGCGTGCAGCTGCTCGGTGAGCTCGACCCGATCATGCGCGCCGACGCCACTGAGGAAGTACGCCGATGCGGGCGCAGCGCCATGGCGCGCCTCGTGCGCTTCGAGGAAGCTGAGGACGGTCGCCAGCTCGTCTGCCTCGCCAGGTGCGGGCTGGACGACGTCCACCGCGGCGTTCGCACTCATCGTCTCCTCCAGAGCGTGTCGGTATGGCGCCCAACGCTAACACAGTTACGAAAGTTACGAAAGAGGTTCGGGCTTTCGTGGGGTGCAGAGTCAAGCTCAGCTCAACTCGTCCGCCGTCGTCGCAGGCCAGGCTGCGGCGGCTTTGACGAGCATCGCGGACAGGCTCGTCGCGGTCTGCGCGGTGATGTCGTAGAGCACGACGTCGCCAACCCGCTGCTCGTCGCGTGGGGTCGTCCGGCGGGTGCCGAAGGCCGACGCGGGAGGCGTCTCGCGGGTTCGCGGAGCCGCCCGTTGTCGAGGCGCTTCACGAGTACTCATTTCACGTCGCTCCCCAGGTCGCGGCGGTCGAGATGTGCGCCGCGGTGACACTGGAGGAGCATCTCCGATCCGGAGTGTGTGTGCGCCTTGCTCGTTCACCCAAGAAAGGCGCGGACACGAAGCTCGTCGGCGATGATCTGCGCAGTCGCGTCGGGGCCGCTTTGATGCTCGACGAGGGAGTGCCATGCCAACCGGACAAGCTCTCGGGTGGCTGGTGAGAGAATCTGTCCGCGTCTCTTGATGAACGCCAGCGTGTCGAACATCGGCTCCGCGAAAGAGATTGTGTGCAGCCCGGGTGGCATGGTCGATGCTGCCGTGGCGGCACGGCACAGCATCGAGTCGCCGAATCCCTCGGACACGAGTTCGAGTGCCGTGCCGAGGTACTCCACCTCGATCACGGGTTCGAGTCGCGTTCCGGCCATCTGCGCCCGCTCGTGAAGCTGCCTACGGGCTGGGTCACTTGTCGCGTAGTGCGCGTCGTACAGCACCAGAGCGGCGCTGCAACAGCTCTCGATAGTCGGAGGCGTGCGTGTGTGCTCGGGGTTGGCGGATACATAGACGACCTCATCGCGGGCAAGAGGCAGCACATCCATTGCGTCGTCGTCGATCGGGAGTGTTACAAGGCCGGCTTCCAAGACCCCAGCCGCCACATCGCCCGCGGTTTCTGCGCTGTTCTGACCGATCAGCCGTACCCGAACCTTCGGGTACCGGCGTCGAAACCGCTTCGCAAGATCGGCACGAAAGTAGTAGTCCGCGTTGCGGAGGAGACCGAACGTTGCCGTGCCACCACCCAACTCTTGTTGTGAACGAACGGCTTTCTCCCCCAACTCGGCGGACGTGACCGATTGCTCCGCATGCGGGAGCAACTGTTCGCCGGCCGATGTCAGCCTCAGCGCGCGACTCCCGCGGACGAACAGCTTGGCGTGAAGCTCTTCCTCCAGCCGCCGGACAAGATCTGACACAGCGGGTTGACTCATGTTCAGCGCCTCTGCCGCAGCTGTGAACGTGCCCGCACGAGCAGCGGCGATGAATGCCTGAAGCTGAGTCAGTGTCATAACACAACACTATAGATTGCATGAGAATACTGGCCGTTGTCTTATTGGTACCAACTCCGTAGCGTCGCCAGAAGAATGCAACACCGTTTGAGTACCAGGAGGATCACATGGCCACCCACTTGAAGCACGCGACGCCGAAGACACGCGAAGGCTCGACGTCCACGGACGTGAGCAGCGTGGTCGCCAATGTCATCGCCGATGTTCGGACGCAGGGGGACACCGCTGTTCGTGAGTACTCTGCAAAGTTCGATCAGTGGAGCCACGCATCGTTCCGGCTCTCGCCCGAGGAGATCGATGCCACCATCTCCCGCGTGCCCGCCCAGACCCTCGAGGACATCCGCACCGCACAGGAGAACGTGCGGCGATTCGCGCAACTCCAGCTCGAGTCACTCTCCGACTTCGAAGCCGAAGTTGAGCCGGGCGTGCTGCTCGGACAGAAGAACATCCCGGTCAACGCCGTCGGCGCCTACGTCCCCGGTGGCCGCTACCCGCTGCTCGCCTCGGCACACATGACCATCGTGACTGCGAAGGTCGCTGGTGTCGAACGGGTCGCTGCCGCGACACCCGCCGCACGAGGCGTCATCCCGGATGCATCGGTCGCCGCCATGCACCTCGCAGGAGCAGACGAGATCTACCTGCTCGGCGGTGTCCAGGCTGTGGCCGCACTCGCCCTGGGAACCGAGACGATCGCAGCAGTCGACATCCTGGTAGGGCCGGGCAACGCCTACGTTGCCGAGGCTAAGCGGCAGCTCTTCGGCGAGGTGGGCATCGACCTGTTCGCGGGCCCGACAGAGGTGCTCATCGTCGCCGATGAAACAGCAGACCCCCTCCTGACCGCCGTTGACCTGCTCAGCCAGGCCGAGCACGGACCGGATTCACCCGCTGTGCTCGTGACCACCTCGAAGGACCTCGCAGAACGCACGCTTGCGGAGATCGATCGGCTCCTGCCGGGCCTGCCCACCGGAGAGGTCGCGGGTCAGGCGTGGCGCGAGCACGGCGAAGTGATCCTCGCTGAAAGCCTGGCGGAGGCTTACCAGATCACTGATGAGTACGCGAGCGAGCACGTGCAGATCTTGACGCAGGACCCGCGCGAAGCGCTCGACGCGCTGACCAACTACGGCGCCCTGTTCCTCGGCGAGAACACCTGTGTGTCCTTCGGGGACAAAGTCATCGGCACCAACCATGTCCTCCCCACTCGTAAGGCTGCGCGGTACACAGGCGGGCTCTGGGTCGGGAAGTACCTCAAGACGGTCACCTACCAGGAAGTGACGTCCCCCGCGGCTTCCGGCGAACTCGGCGAGCTGCTCGGACGCGCTGCGCGCGCCGAGAACTTCGAAGGGCACGCCCGTTCCGGCGACCTGCGCGCAGCGCGCCGCGACGGAACGCTCCCCTCGTGGGCCCAAGCGGGTCGGTAACGCCGGGCGCCAGATGAAGGACTATCAGGTCACTCGGTGGCGAGCGGGGGGTTTCTGGTCACCAATCTGGTCACCGACACTGACCGCGACACAGGCACGGCGAATCCGCAACAGGGGTCCGGTCTTCTCTCCCGCGAAGTTGCTGCAGCGTCAGCCGATCGGCTCCCAGCTCGATGAAGTCGTCATCATCGAACGCCCCGATGATGAGGGAGGTGCGCACGCCCCACCATCGGTGGCATACGTCCATGAGTCAGTTGTCGAGCAGGAGGGGAATCGAGCGGCGACGGCAGGGAGCGAGTGAACTGGTTGCAGTAGCCGGTGACACAGCGCAGTGTGTATTACATGTCTCACACGCTGACGCTTCGGCTGCCGGAGGATCTGAACGCCCGGCTGAACCGGCTTGCCGAGTCGACCAGTCGGCCCAAGTCGTTCTACGTCCGCGCCCTGCTCGAAGAGCATCTTTCGGCGCTTGAGTATGTGGCCGGTCTTGATGCTGAAGTCGAGGCGATCCGGCGTGGTGAGGTCGAGACTCGGCCGATGGACGAGCTGGCCCGCGAACTCGGGTTCGACCCGGCCGAGCTGCGCGCCGAGGCGAACTCCGGCGCTGGTGCTTAGCCCGGATTCGAGCCTCTCCCGATGAGCGGATTCGATCTCGTCCGGTCATCCGCGTTCGACAAGCACATCCGCAAGCAGGTCTCTGGCGTCTCCGCGTCGGTGACTACAGAGTGATCATCAGCGTCCAGAACGCGGAACTCACGGTCATCGCCATCGATGTCGACCGCCGCAGCAGCATTTACGGCTGAACGTGCGGAGACTGCACTACTCACGATGAGTGAAACTCGCACACGCCGAGGCTATAGGAAGCAATGCACGTGGGCAGTGGTCTCGCGCTGCCCGGGCCGCCTCAGCCGACCGGTTCGATGACAGCCAGCGCCGCGTCGTAGATCTCCACGGCCCGCGCGACCTCGTCGGCGGTCACGGTGCACGGCGGCACGACGTGGATGCGGTTGTCGGAGACGAACGGCAGCAGCCCACGCTCCAGCAACTCCGTCTTCAGGCGCGCCATCGTCGCGGCCGGCAGAGGCTCGCGGGTCGCGCGGTCGGCGACGAGTTCGAGCGCCCAGAACACGCCCTCGCCGCGCACCTCGCCGATGACCTCGTGCTTCTCGGCCAGCGCGGCGAGCGCGGGGGCGAGCGCCTCGGCGCCGATGGTGTGCGCGTTCTCGACGACGCCCTCAGCGTGCATCGCCTCGATCGTCGCGACCGCCGCGGCCGTCGCGAGCGGGTGGCCCGAATAGGTGAGCCCGCCGGGAAAGACGCGGTCATCGAACGTCGCCGCGATGGGGTCGGAGATGATCACGCCGCCGAGGGGCACGTAGCCGGAGTTCACGCCCTTCGCGAACGTGATGAGGTCGGGCACGACGCCGTGCCGCTCGAAGGCGAACCACTCGCCGGTGCGGCCGAAGCCGGCCATGACCTCGTCGAGGATCAGGACGATGCCGAACTCGTCCGCCAGCGCCCGGACGCCGGCGAGGTAGCCGTCCGGCGGCACGATGACCCCCGCGGTGCCCGGGATCGACTCGATGAGGATCGCCGCGATCGTGCCAGGCCCCTCCGCCTCGATCGTCCGGCGCAGGTGATGCAGGGCGCGCTCGCACTCCTGCTCGGGCGAGACGGACCAGAACTCGCTGCGGTACGGATACGGCCCGAAGAAGTGGACGTGCCCGCGCGCGTACTGGTTCGGCATCCGTCGCCAGTCTCCCGTCGCGACGATGGCCGCTCCCGTGTTGCCGTGGTAGGAGCGGTACTGCGACAGCACGGTGTCGCGGCCGGTGTACAGGCGCGCCAGGCGGATCGCGTTCTCGTTGGCGTCGGCGCCGCCGTTGGTGAAGAAGACCTTCTCGAACCCGTCGGGCGCGAGGTCCGCGATGAGGCTCGCGGCGCGCCCGCGGGCGAGGTTCGCCGTCGCCGGCGAGACCGTGGTGAGGATCTCGGCCTGCTCCTTGATGGCCTGCACGACGGCCGGATGCTGGTGCCCGATGTTGACGTTCACGAGCTGACTCGAGAAGTCGAGCCACGACCGCCCGGAGTGATCCCACACGGTCGTGCCGCTGCCG
Organism: Microbacterium sp.; assembly: GCF_049661145.1. Lineage (GTDB taxonomy): Bacteria > Actinomycetota > Actinomycetes > Actinomycetales > Microbacteriaceae > Microbacterium. Next base: position 8,827 of record NZ_JBASZT010000076.1, on the reverse strand, counting down.
CCGGCCAGCACGAAGGGCGAGATCGCCCCCTGCGCCGACCACGAGTGGAACACGTGCCCCCGATCGAGTTCGCGCGTCAGCGCGTCGAGGTCGGTGGTCTGGGTCAGGCTCATGGGGTTCTCCTCGTGCCTTCTCGTGTGGGAGGGAGGCCGCCCGAGCGGGATCCGTGCCCCGCTCGGGCGGCAAGGTGTTACTGACCGCCCTCGGTGAGAGTGACGTCGATGGGAGTGTACGTCCCATCGAGCGTCAGATCCTCGTCGGCGAGCTCATCGATCGCCTGCTGGATGTAGTCGTTCGAGTACGCGGATGCCGGAGGCTCGGTCGTGATCAGGTTGAGACCCTGTTCGTTGACGGCCGACAGCGCGCCGTCCACCGTCTTCTTCCAGGCGGCGTCGTCGATGAGCCCGAAGGTGCCACCGGTCCAGATGAGCTTGTTGACCTCGTTCATCTGCCACAGCTGGTGCACGGGCCCGACCGGGTAGCCGTTGCCGTCGACCGATGCCTGGTAGGAGATGTCGGCGGCCTCCTCGACGTTGTCGCGCGCGTAGACCCAGCCCTTGATGACGGCCTTGAGGAAGCGGACGGCGGCGTCGGCGTACGCCGGGTCGTCGGCGAGGCGCTCGGTGTCGGCCCAGATCGCGTCCTGCAGCATCGCGCCCTCGGTGTCCTCGTAGTAGATCACGTTGAGGTCGTCGAGCGTGTAGAGGTTTCCGGTCGCGGGGTTGACCGTTTCGAGCACGAGCGCGAGCTCGTTGTAGGTCATCGCCTGCGCGGCGTCGACCGAGCCGTCGAGCAGCGCCGTCATGTCGAAGCCCTGCGTCGTGATCGACACCGACGAGGCATCGAGGCCGTCGGCGGCCATGGCGGCGAAGATCTCCCACTCGTTGCCGAACCCCCACGAGCCGATGGCCTTGCCCTCGAAGTCGGCGACCGAGGTGATTCCGGAGGCCGGCCACGAGACCTGTGTGGTCCCCGAGGCCTGGAAGACCTGGGCGATGTCGGTCAGTTCGACACCGGCCGACTCGATCGTGCCGAGGACCTTCGGCACCCACGCGACCGCGAAGTCGACGTCGCCGGCGGCGAGGGCGTCCTGCGGCACGATGTCGCCGCCTGAGGGCACGATCTCGACGTTGTCGAAGCCCTCGTCCTCGAAGTAGCCCTGGTCGAGCGCGGCGTAGTACCCGGCGAACTGGGCCTGCGGGAGCCACTGCAGCTGCAGCGAGATGTCGGTGATCGGCGTGAAGTCCTCATCGCCCCCGGACTCGGACGATGCGGGCTCGGATCCCCCTGAGCACGCGGAGAGGGCAAGAGCGGCGGCGGTCATCGTGGTGACGAGCGCGAGGCCGCGACGGGTGCTGTGTCGCATGGTGTTCCTTTCGGGTGGGTACGGGTGGTGCGGGTGGATGGTGCAGGTCGGGCTGAGTCGGGGGCCGATCGGGGTCAGCGCGCGCGGGTCGGATGCCGGCGGGTCGGAAACCGGCGTCACCCCGGCCGCCTCCATGTCACGAGCCGCTCCAGCAGCACGGTCACGAGGAAGAACACGAGGCCGACGCTGATTGCCGCCAGGACGCTCGCGAAGGCGAGCGCGGATGCGCCGGTCTTGGCGTAGCTGGCGATCGCGGTACCGAGGCCGTTGGCCGGTCCCCCGAAGTACTCGGCGACGAGCGCCGCGATGACGGCGAGGGCGCTCGCCAGGCGCAGGCCGGTCAACAGCGAAGGCAGGGCGACCGGGAGGGTCAGCTTGCGGAAGGTCTGTGCGCCGGTGGCCGCGGAGGCGCGGAACAGGTCACGCTGGACGGCGCTGGTTTGCCGCAGGCCAGAGAGCACGTTGACGAACACCGGGACGAACGCCGCGACGCCCGCCACGATCTGCCGCGCGGTCTGGGCCGACAGCCCGAACATCGCGTAGAGGACGGGCGCGAGGGCCACGATGGGGATGACGGCGAGCCCGACCACGAGCGGCGCGAGCATGCCGTCGACGGCGCGCACCCACGCGGCGACGCCGGCGAGCACGATCGCGAGGATCGCCCCGCCGATCAGGCCGACGAGCGCGTTGCCTCCCGTGATGAGCGCGTTGTCGAGGATCAGGTCCCACCGCGACACGAGCTGTTCGAAGACGGCGGCCGGAGCGGGAACGAGCGGCAGCCGTCCGGTCTGCACGCCCGACAGCAGTTGCCACGCGACGAGCAGCAGGATGCCGACGACAATCGGAGCCGCGACGCGCGCGACCCGCTCGCCGCGTACCGTCAGCCCGCGGGACATCCCCGTCGTCGCGACGCTCATCGCTCGTTGGCCCGTTCGACCGGGGCGCCGTGGAGCGCTTCGCGCACCGCCGTGACGCGTTCGAAGAACTCCGGCGCCTCGCGCAGCGCCTCGGCGCGCTCGGCGCCGAAGGGGATGTCGACGATGTCGGTGATCCGGCCCGGGCGCGGCGACATGACGACGACGCGGTCCGACAGGTACACCGCCTCGGGGATGGAGTGCGTGACGAACACGACCGCCGCCGCGGTCTCGGCGGCGATGCGGGCGAGCTCGGTCTGCATCCGTTCCCGGGTCATCTCGTCGAGCGCGCCGAACGGCTCGTCCATGAGGAGCAGGCGCGGCTCGGTCGCGAGCGCCCGCGCGATGGCGACGCGTTGCTGCATGCCGCCGGACAGCTCGTCGGGATGCCGCTCGCCGAACTCGGTCAGCCCGACGAGGCCAGCAAGTTCGGCGGCGCGAGCCGTGCGCTGCGGCCCCGGCATCCCGTGCAATTCGAGCGGCAGCGCGATGTTCTGGAGCACCGTGCGCCAGGGCAGCAGTCCCGCCTGTTGAAAGGCGATGCCGTAGTCCTGGTCGATGCGCGCCCGCCGGGCCGGCTTGCCGAAGACGCGCAGGTCGCCGGAGGTCGGCTGGTCGAGGTCTGCGATGAGCCGCATGAGGGTGGACTTGCCGCATCCGGACGGGCCGATGAGCGAGACGAACTCCCCCGCCGACACCTCGAGGTCGACGCCGGCGAGCGCCTGCACGCGCGTGCGCGTGCCGAACACCCGGTCGACGCCGGCGGCGCTGACAGCGAGTTCGCTCATGACCGTGCCTCCGTCCGTCGGTAGCGGCCGAGCCCCGCGCCGAGTACGGCGACGGACCCTGCGGCGACGAGGCCGAGCAGCACGGAACCGATGATCGGCCCCCACGGCAGCGCCGGGTCGGACGAGGCGGACTGCGCCATCTGCAGGATCATCCGGCCGAGCCCGCCCTGCATGCCGATCGACACTTCCGCGACGATCGCTCCGACGACGGCGTTGGCCGCCGCGAGCCGCAGCGCCGGCAGCAACGCTGGAACGGCGGCCGGAAGCCGCAGCTTCAGCAGCGTCGGCAGGTACCCGGCGGCGTAGCTGCGCATGAGGTCGACGTGGATCGCGTCGGGCGACGACAGTCCGCGCAGCGCTCCGACGGCGACGGGGAAGAACGCGAGGTACGACGCGATGAGGGCGACCGACAGCCACTGCGGCCACGGCATGACGGCGCGGTCGATCTGGTTTCCGACCCGCGCGACGATCGGTGCGAACGCGATGAGCGGCACGGTCTGCGAGACGACGATCCAGGGCAGGAGTCCCCACTCCACGACCCGCCACCGCTGCATCGCGAACGCCAGCAGCAGCCCGACGACGGCGCCGATCACCCACCCCACGGCGGCGATCCCGAGCGTCGTGACGAAGCCCTGCGCGACGGACTGCCACAGCGGCGGCGACGACGCGCCGCTGGTCGGCTCGAACAGCCGCGCGACCATCTCCCACAGGTGCGGCATGGCCCGGTCGCTCGCGCGCGGCAGCAGCCGCAGGCCCGAACCGGTGCGCCCCTCGACGGCGCCGACGACCCAGCCCTCGGCGGGGCCGAGCCACTTGTACAGCTCCCACAGCGCCGCGACGAGGACGAGGCCGAGTGCTCCCCACATCCACGCCGCACGCGCCCGGGCCGTCATGACTTGGCCGTCGCCCGGTCGGTCAGCGCAGGGATGACGGTCTCGCCGTAGACCCGCATCGTCTCCTCTTTGTTGTCGTGCTGCAGGTATCCGGCGAACTGCGTCACGCCGATCTCGCGCAGCCGTTGCAGCTTGGCGATGTGGTCGGATGCCGAGCCGAGCACGCAGAACCGGTCCACGATCTCGTCGGGCACGAAATCGACGTGGTCGTTGTCGCTCTGGCCGTGCGTGTTGTAGTCGTAACCCTTGCGCCCCGCGATGTAGTCGGTGAGCGCCTGCGGCACCTCGCCGTTCGCGCCGTACTTGGCGACGATGTCGGCGACGTGGTTGCCGACCATTCCGCCGAACCAGCGGCACTGGTTGCGCATGTGCTCGAGGTCATCGCCGATGTACACAGGGGCGGCAACACAGAAGGCGATCGCGTCCGGATCGCGGCCGGCGGCAGCCGCGGCATCCCGCACGACCTTGATCATCCACTCCGCGATGTCGACGTCGGCCAGCTGCAGGATGAAGCCGTCGCCGACCTCTCCGGTGAGCTTGAGCGCGAGCGGGCCGTAGGCGGCGACCCAGACATCGAGCTGCGAGCCGCGGCTCCACGGGAACTGCAGCGTCGCCCCGTTGTACTCGACGGGCCGCGAGTTGGCGAGCTCACGGATGACGTGGATCGCCTCGCGCAGCTCGCGCAGCGTCGTGGGCTTGCCGTTCGTGACGCGCACCGCCGAGTCGCCACGGCCGATGCCGCAGATCGTGCGGTTGCCGTACAGCTCGTTGAGCGTCGCGAAGACGGATGCCGTGACCGTCCAGTCCCGCGTCGCCGGGTTGGTCACGAAGGGGCCCACCGTGATGCGCTTGGTCGCGTTCAGCATCGCGGAGTGGATGACGTACGGCTCTTCCCACAGCAGGTGCGAGTCGAACGTCCACACGTGGCTGAACCCGTGCGCCTCGGCGAGCTGCGCGAGCTGCACGCTCCGCGCCGCCGGCGGATGCGTCTGCAGAACGACACCGAAATCCATGTCAGTCCCCGATCACACCAGGTACTGGCTCAGACCGCGCTTGATGTACGACCCGTGCCCCTTCGTGCCGACATAGCCGCTTTCGTCGACGACGACCGCGCCGCGCGAGATGACGGTGTCGACGTGCCCGTCGATCTCGTAGCCCTCCCACGCGGAGTAGTCCATGTTCATGTGGTGGGTCTTGCCGAGACCGATGGAGGTGTGACCGTTCGGGTCGTAGACGACGATGTCGGCATCCGCTCCGGGCTGGATGACCCCCTTCCTGCCGTACATGCCGAACATGCGCGCCGGGGTCGTGCTCGTCAGCTCGACCCAGCGCGGCAGCGTGAGCTTGCCGGTGGCGACGCCCTGGTACATGAGGTCCATGCGGTGTTCGACCGACCCGATGCCGTTCGGGATCTTCGAGAAGTCGCCGAGTCCCATGTCCTTCTGGCCCTTCATGCAGAACGGGCAGTGGTCGGTGGAGACCATCTGGATATCGTTCGTCCGCAGCGCCTGCCACATGTGGTGCTGGTGGCCCTCCTGCTTCGAGCGCAGCGGCGTCGAGCACACCCACTTCGCGCCCTCGAAGTCGCCCCACTCCTCGCTGGAGGCGCCGAGCTGGTCCTCCAGTGAGAGGTAGAGGTACTGCGGGCAGGTCTCGCCGAAGATGTTGAGACCCTTGTCGCGCGCCGCCGCGATCTGCTCGACCGCCTGCTTGGCGCTGACGTGTACGACGTACAGCGGCGCGCCGGTGAGGTCGGCGATCATGATCGCGCGGTGGGTCGCCTCCTCCTCGGCCTGCCAGGGCCGGGTGATGCCGTGGTAGTACGGCGACGTCTTGCCGGCGGCGACCGACTGCTGCACGAGCACGTCGATGATGGCGCCGTTCTCGGCGTGCATCATCATCATCGCGCCGTTGTCGGCGCCCTTCTGGAACGCGCGCAGGATCTGGCCGTCGTCCGAGAGGAAGACGCCCTTGTACGCCATGAACAGCTTGAAGCTCGTGACGCCCTCGGCGATCAGCTCGTCCATCGCCGTGAGCGACGAGTCCTGCACGTCGGAGAGGATCTGGTGGAACCCGTAGTCGATCGCGCAGTTACCGGCGGCCTTCTCGTGCCACGCGTGGTACTGCTCGAGGATGTTCTGATCGGGATACTGCACGACGAAGTCGACGATGCTCGTCGTGCCGCCGATCGCGGCGGCACGCGTGCCGGTCTCGAACGTGTCGCTGGCTTCGGTGCCGCCAAAGGGCATCTGCATGTGGGTGTGTGCGTCGATCCCGCCCGGGATGACATATTTGCCCGCGGCATCCACGACGACATCGACGGATGCCGCCAGGTCGTGCCCCAGCAGCGTGGAGCCGGGCTGCAGCACCGCGACGATCGTCTCGCCGTCGACGAGCACGTCGGCCGCTCCCGTGCCGGTCGCGTTCACGACCGTCCCGCCGGTGATGAGGGTAGTGGTCATGAGTTCCTCCGGTTCACGGCGCCACGATGTCCGAGTACGTGTCCGGCCGGCGGTCCCGATAGAACTGCCAGTCGTCGCGCATCTGCTGCACGAGGTCGAGGTCGAGGTCGCGCACCAGGACCTCCTCGGTCTCGCTCGACCCGACCGCGCCGACGAAGTTGCCGCGCGGATCGATCACCTGGCTGTTGCCGTAGAAGAAGACGGCGTCGTCGCCGTACTCGTTGTCCTCCAGGCCCACCCGGTTGGGCTGCAGCACGTAGTAGCCGTTCGCGACGGCCGCGGCGGGTCCCTCGATCTCCCACAGCCGGTTCGACAGGCCCGGCTTGGTCGCGTTGGGGTTGAAGACCATGTGCGCGCCGTTCAGGCCGAGCTCCCGCCATCCCTCCGGAAAGTGCCGGTCGTAACAGATGTACATCCCCACCTTGCCGACGGCGGTCTCGAACACCGGATAGCCGAGATTGCCGGGACGGAAGTAGAACTTCTCCCAGAACTTGTCGACGTGGGGCAGGTGGTTCTTGCGGTACGTGCCGAGGATCGAGCCGTCGGCATCCACCAGCACTGCCGTGTTGTAGTAGACGCCCGTCTGCGCCTCTTCGTAGATCGGGAGCACCATGACGGTGCCGAGTTCCTTGGCGACCGCCGCGAAGCGCTGCACGATGTGGCCGTCGACCGGCTCGGCGTAGCGGTAGTACTTCTTGTCCTGCGTGATGCCGAAGTACGGGCCGTAGAACAGCTCCTGAAAGCACAGCACCTGCGCACCCTGGGCGGCGGCGTCGCGGGCGAACTGCTCGTGCTTGTCGAGCATCGACTCCTTGTCCCCGGTCCACGTCGTCTGCGTGATCCCCGCGCGCACTGTCACCATCGTCGACTCCTCGGGCTCTCGGATGCTTTCTGTTACTGTCACCCTTGAACATTTCTCGACGATTACCGATTGTGTCGCGACCGTTACGCCTCGCGGGAACGCGTGCACGTTTTGTGGCCGACCTGGTCGCTTCCGCGACCGATAGCGACCAAGTTCGCCCACCTCTCACGGCATAGCGGCCAGGTGCGCCCACATCCCGGCGCCCGGGGCACGGGATGTGCGTCACCAGGCCCGCCATCATGTTCACGCACTGATGCTCTCAGAGCATCAGTGCGTGAACGTCCGGCGGCAAGAAGACCGGCGGGCGCAGCGACCCCGCAACGACTCGGCCCCACCTGTTACGGTCACCCTTGAACATTCCGGGAGCAAGAGTCGGCTGGAGAACGGGAGGGACCGGATGTTAACGCTCGCTGAGCTCACCGGACGCTCGCCGCACGCGATCGCCGCGGAGATCTCACGCCTCGTCGACGACGGCACCCTGGCACCCGGCGAGCGCCTGCCGACGGTGCGCGAGATCGCGGGGCAGCTCGGCGTGTCGGCGGGGACGGTCTCGGCCGCCTGGCGCGCCCTGTCGGGGGCGGGGGTGCTCGTCTCGCGGGGGCGGGCGGGGACGTTCGTGCGCCGCGAGCGCCGCGAGTGGCTGAGCAGCCGCGTCGTGGGGATGACCGGGACGGGCGACGACGTGCAGCTCGACCTGTCGCTCGGCACCCCCGACCCGGCGATGCTCCCCGACCTCGACGCGGCCCTCGGGCGCCTCGCTCCGCGGGCCGACACCGGACACTACCACGACCGGCCCATCCTCGCCGAGCTCGAGGCCGTGCTGCGCGAAAGCTGGCCGACGCCCGGCGTCGAGACCCTGACGATCGTCGACGGGGCGCTCGACGGCATCTCCCGCACGCTCGAACAGGTCCTGCGATTCGGCGATCGCGTCATCGTCGAATCCCCCGGCTTCCCGCACTTCTTCGACCTCGTCGAAGCCTTGGGCGCCGAGATCGTCCCGGTCGAACTCGACCGGGACGGCGTGACGTCGGCATCCCTCGTTCGTGCCCTCTCGACGAAGCCGGCCGCGATGCTGCTGCAGCCGCGCGCGCAGAACCCGACGGGGATCTCGATGTCGGTGGAGCGGGCGCGCGCGCTCGCGCGGGTGCTGACGACGGCGCCGAGCGGACGAGCGGTCACGATCATCGAGGACGACCATTCCGCCCTGATCAGCAGCGCGCCGCCGGTGACGCTCGCGCGATGGCTGCCGCAGCAGGTCGTGCACGTGCGGAGCTTCTCGAAGTCGCACGGCCCCGACCTGCGCATCGGCGCGCTCGGCGGCCCCGCGCGCATCGTGGAGCGCGTCGTCGCGCGCAGGATGCTGGGGCCCGCGTGGACGTCGCGGCTGCTGCAGACGGTGCTGTGGGATCTGCTGACGGCATCCGGTCCCCACGCCCGCGTGCGGACCGCGCGGCTGATCTACCGGGACCGCATCGACCGGCTCGCCGTCGCGCTGCGCCGGCTGGGCGTCGATGTCGGTGACCCCGACGGGATCAATCTGTG
>NZ_JBASZT010000075.1:0-3954 GCF_049661145.1 Microbacterium sp. | reverse complement strand
CGTCGCGCGCGCACCCGCGGGCGGGCCGACCACGGGTGCCGTGCTGCTGCGCAGCAAGAAGCATATGGTGCGCTTTGCCGACGCGCTGGCTCGCCGCGGCGTCCCGCACCGCATCCTCGGCCTCGGTGGACTGCTGTCCACCCCCGAAGTCGTGGACGTCGTCTCGGCGCTGCGCGTGATCAGTGACCCCCGCGCGGGCTCCGCGCTCATCCGCCTGCTTGCAGGTCCTCGATGGGCGATCGGGCTGCCGGACCTGCGTGCCCTTGCCGAGCTTGCCCGGCGCATTTCCCGACACGACAGTGCTCTGCAGCCGCTGGCGCCCGAGATCGTGAAACGGATGCGTACCTCGGCGGGGGACGAGCAGGCGTCGCTCATCGACGCTATGGACTTCTTCGCCCGGCATCCGCCCGATCATGGCTGGCTGAACGACTTCACCTCCGTTGCCCGAGAGCGGCTGCGCGAGGCGGCGGCGGTGTTCGCGGCGCTGCGGCGGCAGGCGGGACTGCCGATCCCCGAGCTCGTGCGCATGATCGAGCAGGAGTTGCGTCTGGACATCGAGCTCGCCGCGAACGAGGCGCGGGGGCCGGCACGGATCGCGAGTGATCAGCTGCGCGCCTTCGTCGACGAGCTCCACGGCTTTCTCGCGACCGACGAGCGCGGATCGCTCCCGAGCCTGCTGGCGTGGCTCGACCACGCCGAACGTCTCGATGAGTTCGCCCCGCGCACCGAGCCGCCCGAGGACGACGTCGTGCAGCTGCTCACGATCCACGGCTCGAAAGGGCTGGAGTGGGATGCCGTTGCTGTCGTGCGACTGGTGGAGGACGAGCTGCCCACGCGAGCGAAGGACACGCAGGGCTGGCTCGGGTTCGGCGTGCTGCCGTACGAGTTCCGCGGCGATGCACCGTGGCTGCCACGACTTCGCTGGCGGGCCGACGAGGCACCGACCCAGCAGGAGTTGAAGGCCGCGCTTACGCAGTTCGCCGCGGAGAACCGCGCGCGCCAGATCGAGGAGGAGCGGCGGCTCGCCTATGTCGCCGTCACTCGCGCGCGCGATCACCTGCTGCTGACGGGCTCGACGTGGTCGGGGACCAAGAGCCCGCGGCGGGCGAGCCGATTCCTCCGCGAGATCGCCGCGGCGCTGCACGCCGAGCCCGCCCGGGGGTTCCCCGAGCTGGACGAGGCCGGCGAGAACCCGTACGAGGGGGAGCGGCGAATGCTGCAGTGGCCCCTCGATCCGCTGGGCGTGCGGCGCCCTGCGGTCGAGCGCGCCGCGGGGCTGGTACGCGAGGCGACTGCGCGATCCGTTGCCCACGCCCCCGAGCCCACGCGGGAGTTGACCTTGCTGCTGGCCGAGCGGGCCGCCCGCGAGAACCCGGCGGCCCCGGCCGCGCCCGTGCGCATCCCGGCATCCCGATTCAAGGACTTCCTCGGTGACGCGCCCGCGCTACGTCGGCCGATGCCCGAGCGCCCCTACCGGCAGACGCGCCTGGGCACGCTGTTCCACGCCTGGGTTGAGCAGCGGTCCGGTGTGGTGGGGGTCGGCGGCTCACCCGACGAGGCGCTGTGGGACGACGAGCCCGGTGGCGACACCGACACGACGGAACTGGGCGTGCTGCAGCAGCGGTTTCTCGCGTCGGAGTGGGCGCACCTGCAGCCGTTGGAGGTCGAGACCGAGATCGACGTCGCCGTGCCCGACGCTCTCGGCGACGGCCGCACGCACGTCATCATCTGCAAGCTCGACGCCGTCTACCGCCGGGGCGACCGTGTCGAGATCGTGGACTGGAAGACCGGCCGCGCCCCGCGCACGCCGGCCGAGCGCGACGAGCGGATGCTGCAGCTGCAGCTGTACCGGCGGGCATACCACGCGAAGCACGGCATCCCGCTGGATGACATCGACGTCGTGCTCTTCTACGTCGCCGACGGTCTCGTCCTCCGCGGCTGACCCCCGTTGCCCCCGCCCCCGCCGCCGCCCCCCTTTCCGCGAGACCGCGTGTGTGGGTCGAAACCCGCGGAAAGAGCGTGGGGTCTCGACCCGCAGCGGCGGTCTCGCGGATAGCGAGGGCGGGGACGGGGCGAGAAGTCAGGCGGTGCCGGTCCAGCGGCGCAGGGCGTTGAGCGCGGCGGTGTCGCGATCGATCTCGTCGGCCGTGCGGTCGAGGTCGGATGCGTCGTCGAACACCGTGGCCCCTGCCCGATCCGATGCGGCCGCGGCGATCGCGGCAGCACCCGAGCCTCCGCCGCGCGTGGCGGACCAGTCTGAGAGCTCGATCGGCACCGTCTCGACCTCGCCGGATGGAGCCGCGCCGTCCCCGGCCTGTCCAGCGGCCTCCTCGGCGAGGAACGCGGCGAGCGTGTCGGCATCGAAGCTGTCGGTCTGCATCGAGGTGTCCACCGCCGCGCCGGCAGGGACGCGCTCGGTGGCGGCGATGGCATCGTCAGCGGTGACCTGATCGTGGAAGCGGACCGGTTCGTCGCGGACGCTTTCGTCGAGCGACTCGAGCAGGGCCACGGCGTCCGCCACGACGGCCTCGTCGCCGTCGGCGTGCCCGTGCACGAGCCACTTCGCAAACTCCAGTTCGGCGTACAGCCGTGCGCGCTCGGCGAGCAATGCGTCGGGAGCGCGGTGCGACCGGCGAGCGTACTCGTCGAGCACGTCCACCTGCGCGGCCGGCGCCGCCGCCGTCCATCGCACGTCGACAGCGGGGTCACCGACTCCCAGACCGCCCCAGGTCAGCAGACCGGTCACCACCGGCATGCCGTCGGCATCGTCTTCGAAGACGAAGGATGCCGGGTCCACCCCGCCCAGCACCACGGTCGTCTCGAACCGCCAGAGTGGATCGGAACCGAGCGCCGTGCTCCACCGGCGCAGCAGGCCGAAGGGAAGACGTCCCGTCGCCTCGGCGAGATCGAGCAGGCGCTCGGCCTCGTCACGCACCTGCGCGGCGGTGCGCATCGGCAGCCTGGCGTCGCGGACGACGGTGACGGGCAGATCGTGGACGGCGGCGATCGCCGCCGCCAGTGCCGTCGCAACGCCCGGTCCCGCCGGCACATGCGCCGCATCGACGCGGTATCCGGGCAACAGCGTCTGCACGAGCGTCAGGTACCCATCGACGCCCGTCCGGCCGAGCACGTCGGGAGCGCCGAACGGCAGCACACCGCGCACACCGGCGGTCAGCGACGCCAGTGCGCGTGCCTCGTCGCGGAGTTCGGCGTCGGCCTCGTCGTCCACCGGTACGCGCACGACGACGCGGCGACCGTCGTCGAGTTCGGCGACGGCGCTGTCGTACCGACCGGACACCCCTTCGGTGAGGGGACCGACGCCCACCACGGCGACGCGGGGAAGGGCGGAGGTCACTGCCGCGGCTAGAGTGAGGGGTGAGCGTGCCATGACCCCAGGGTAGGTGTGCCGCACTCCGTCCCCGTGCGCGCCACGCCCGGCGAGGAAGGTCCCGGATGCCGTCGTCAGATTTTCACGGGCGCTGTCGCGCCACGGGGCGAGAAGACCTGCCTCGGGAAGGCGAGACTTTCGCGTCAGATTTTCACGGGCGCTGTCGCGCCACGGGGCAAGAGGACCTGCCTCGGGAAGGCGAGACTTTCGCGTCAGATTTTCAGGGGCGCCGTCGCGCCGTGGAGGCGAGAAAACCTGCCGCAGGCTCACCCCCGCCGCTTGCGCGCGCCGGCATCGACCGGGCGGCAGAGGAGCGCGCCGACCCCGACCTGCTGTACCGGTTGCGCGCTGATCGCGCGACGCGGGTCGTCGCGGTGCACGGTGACCGCACGCTCCTCGCCGCCGACCAGACCCTGCGAACCATCGCGGTGCAAGCCGTCCGCGAGGGCGTGGAGTGGGGCTTTCTCGGGCGCGACGCGGAGGGCCGGGGAGTGCTCCTCGCGGCAGCGAGCGGCTCGGACGCCTCGCCCCTCACGCCCGCCGCGGCAGACATCTGGGGTGCGCTG
>NZ_JBASZT010000074.1:0-3361 GCF_049661145.1 Microbacterium sp. | reverse complement strand
GGTCGCGGCGGGCGGATGCGCGCCACCTCCTCCGGCGACAGTGCGCGCAGGCGCCAGCTGGACGCGTCCATGAGCAGTTCGTTGGTCAGGTGCGTGCGCACGGCACGGACTCCCGGCAGCCCCGCGAGCCTGCGGACGGCGTAGTCCGACAGCGAGGAGAGGTCGGGGGCGCGCACGAGGGCGAGGAGGTCGCGCGAACCCGACGTGTGGTCGAGCACCGCGACGTAGGAGTCCTGCTGCAACGCGCCGGCGATGGTCTCGAGGTGCTCGAGGTCGCAATCCACTTCGATCAGGGCGTCCTGCCCGCGGGTGGCATACGCGTTCACCCACGCGATGCCCGCCTCGCTGATGCGGGCCCACCGGCGGCCGAGCGTGGCAGCGTCCACGCCCACGACGGGCGCGAGGTCGCTCCAGGCCGCGCGCGGCTCGATCTGCATCGCGTGCAGCAGGCGTAGGTCGGTGTCGTCGAGTCTCGGTTCCGCCATCTGCGTGCTCCTCGATGTGGGCGGAGGGGGTGGGGGAGCGCCACTGCGCGCATATCGATGCGCTCCCGCGCAGGAATCCTGCGAGTTTACATTCCGGTGACATCCGCGTCTGCACAATCGTCGGCATCCGTCCACGAAGGGATGCCCCGTGACCATCACCGAGCCGACTGCTCCCGCGCCCTCGGGCGCCCTCGCCGCGCTCAACGAGCTCAAGGAGCGCGCTGCCGCCGAGGTCGAGCGCCGCCGCGACCAGCTCGTCGGCCTCAGCCACGACATCCACGCGAACCCCGAGCTCTCGTGGGAGGAGTTCGCGTCGTCCGAGCGCATCTGCGCGCTGCTCGAGGCGGAGGGCTTCGAGGTCACGCGCGGAGCCTACGGCATCCCCACCGCGTTCGAGGCCGTGACCGGCGATGGCGACCTGACCCTCGCGCTGTGCGCCGAGTACGACGCCCTGCCCGGGGTCGGACACGCGTGCGGCCACAACGTCATCGCGGCGTCCGGCGTCGGCGCGGCCCTCGCCCTCGCCCCGGTCGCTGCCGAGGCCGGCCTGCGCGTCAAGCTCCTCGGCACGCCGGCGGAGGAGCACGGCGGCGGCAAGGTCTCGATGCTCGTTGCGGGGGCGTGGGAGGATGCCGACTTCTCGATGATGGTGCACGGGATGACCGGCCTCGACTTCACGTCCTCGGCTGCCGTGTTCACCGCGGTCGACCGGTTCGAGGTCGAGTTCCACGGCCTCACGGCGCACGCCGCGGGCGCCCCCGAGAAGGGCATCAACGCCGCGTCGGCGGCGACCCTCGCGCAGACCGCGATCGCGTTGCTGCGCCAGCAGCTGCCCAAGGCCACGAACCTCAACGCCTTCGTCTCGCTGGGTGGCCAGGCCACCAACATCATCCCGGACCACACCGTCGTGCAGGTCGAGCTGCGCGCCTTCGACATCGACGACTGGCGCGACATGAAAAAGCGCGTCCTCGCGTGCTTCGAGGGTGCCGCGATCGCGACGGGATGCCGGTGGAACTGGCAGCCGACCGAGCACCCGTACGCGCCGATGAACCCGGACCCCGACCTCGCGGCGCTGTGGGACCGCAACCTGGCCGCCCGCGGCCGTGAGCTCGGTGGCACTCCCGTGGGCGGCGGGTCGACGGACATGGGCAACGTGTCGCAGGTCGTGCCTTCGCTGCACCCCATGATCGCCTTCCTCGGTGAGGACGCCGTGCACCACAATCCCGACTTCGCGGCGGCGGCGGCAACGCCCGCGGCCGACGATGCCGTCGTCGACGGCGCCGTGCTGCTGGCCTGGACAGCGCTCGACGCCGCCTGCGATGACACCCTGCGCGCAGAGCTCCATCGCCGCACCGCCGCCCGCCCCGCCGGGGCGACGCGCATCACGCTCGAAGCCTGACGTCATCGGGCCCTTCCTCTGGAGACCACATCATGAGTACTTCCCCCGCTTCCACCGCAGGCGGGTCGCCACAGGCGACCGCCGCCGCCCCGGCATCCGTCGTCATGCTCACTCTGCGCGACAAGCGCATCTGGGTGCTGATCGGTGCCCTGATCCTGATCGCCGCCGGTGCTCAGGCGATCGGACCGATCGTGATTCCGCTCGGTATTGCGGCGATCACGCTGCTGCCGATGATCTGGGGCATTCTCGCCGGCACGATCGTGTCGGGGCAGAAGATCAAGCCGTTCCCGATCGATCTGCAGCAGGCGGCGACCGTCATCATGGGCGTCGCAGTGCTGTTCCTCGTCGCCCGCATGTCCTTCACGATCGGCCCGAACATCCCGCTGCTGCTGCAGGCCGGTCCCGCCCTGCTGTTGCAGGAAGTCGGCCACCTGTTCGGTACGATCGCGCTCGCGCTACCGCTCGCCGTGCTGCTGCGCATGGGGCCGGCGACCGTCGGCGCGACCTTCTCGATCGACCGCGAGGGCTCGTTCGCGATGGTCAGCGAGCGCTACGGCTCCGACTCCCCGCAGTACCGCGGCGTGTTGTCGATGTATGTGTTCGGCACGATCTTCGGCGCCGTCATCGTGAGCCTCATCGCGTCGCTCGCGGCATCCTTCGGCATCTTCGACCCGCTCGCCCTTGCGATGGGTGCCGGCGTCGGCTCCGGCTCCATGATGGCCGCGGCCGCCTCGGTGATCGTCTCGGCGCACCCGGAGATGCAGGACCAGGTGCTCGCGCTCGCCGCCACTTCGAACCTCGTCACGGGCGTGCTCGGCCTGTACATCGGCGTGTGGGTGTCGCTGCCGCTCGCCGACCGCTTCTACAAGTTCCTCACGCGCAATCAGGATGCCGAGCTGCCGGGCCGCGGGCCGCGCAAGAGCCCGGAGGGTACGCTCGCGACGAGCGAGATGGGGGCTGTCGAGGCCGCCGTGCTGGAAAAGCCCAAGGTCGGCGTGCCGCTGTGGATCTCGCTCACCGTCATCTCGGTGGCGGGGCTGATCGTGTCGATGATCGCGACCAAGTCGGCCTCGATCGACATGGTGTGGACGTTCGTGGTGCTCGCCGCGCTCGTGGCCGCCGGGCTCGGCGTCGCCAAGGCGACGCGCGGAAAGGTCCCGGCTATCATCATCGTCATGACGGTCGGAGCGTTCCTGACCTCGCCGGTCTCGCCGATCGCGACGTGGTTGGTCGGGGTGTCGGCATCCGTCGATTTCCTCGCCCTCATCACCGTCATGCTCACGATCGCGGGCCTGAGCCTGGGCAAGGACCTTCCGATGCTGCGTAGCATCGGCTGGAAGATCATCCCCGTCGGCATCGTCGCGATCACCG
The DNA here is from genome assembly GCF_049661145.1 of Microbacterium sp. Taxonomy (GTDB): domain Bacteria; phylum Actinomycetota; class Actinomycetes; order Actinomycetales; family Microbacteriaceae; genus Microbacterium. The sequence continues at coordinate 106 of NZ_JBASZT010000074.1, read as the reverse complement.
CGTCGTTCCTGCTGTCGGCGGTCGTCGCGGAGTTCGCTCTGGGGCTGTGGGGGTAGTGGCGGTAGGGGGAGTCGTTTCGGCGGAGGTCGAGCGCGGAGTGTACGTC
>NZ_JBASZT010000073.1:0-2023 GCF_049661145.1 Microbacterium sp. | reverse complement strand
GCCAGGCGCCGTGCCGCCCAGGCTGGCGCCGGACCGCCCGGTACGCGCCGCCCACCGATCAGCCCGCCAGCACCTCGATCAGCAGGCGCGCGACCGCCTCGCTGGACTGCGGGTTCTGTCCCGTGATGAGGTTTCTGTCACGCACGACGTGCGAGGTCCACGCTGGGCCGTCTTCGACCAGCGCGCCGCGCTCGCGCAGCGTGCCGGCGACCAGCCACGGGGTGTTCTCGCCGAGACCACCGGTGAGCTCCTCCTCGTCGGTGAAGGCGGTGAGCCTGCGTCCGGCGAACACCAGTGCGCCCGTCGGGTCCACGGCGCTCAGCAGTCCTGCCGGCCCGTGGCAGAACGGGGCGATCGGCGTGCCGGCGGCATCGGCCGAGGTGAGGATGGCGCCGAGGTCCGCATCGAAGGCGAGGTCGGCCATCGGGCCGTGGCCGCCGGGGAGCACGATCGCTTCGTAGTCTGCGGGGTCGACGGCATCCAGTGCCAGCGGCTGTGACAACGAGCGCGCGATCGACGCGAGGTACGTGCGGAAGCCCTCGACCTTGTCCACATCGCCGACGACCTCGACCGAGAGCGACCCCGGGTCGACCGTGGGCACGCGCCCGCCGGGAGTGGCGATCGTGATTGCGTGGCCGACCGCGGCGAGCTCGCGGTGCGCGACGACGAGCTCCTCCGCCCAGTATCCGGTCGGGTGCGAGGAGCCGTCGGCAAGCGTGAGGGCGTCGGCCGCGGTGACAACCATGAGAACGTTCGACATGTGGGGTCCTTTCGACGTCCACCATGCTCGCCCTTCAGTGCGTCGCACCTTCATCGGAATGCCGATCGCACCCATCGGTGTATCGATGGATGCGCGGCGTCACCGGATGAGACGGCGCAACTCCGCCGCGACGGCGCCGACAGCCGGATTGCTCTCGACCTCTCGGCCATGCGTCGCGAGGAAGATCGTGTTCAGCGGTGGCACTTCGGGCGCGTCGAGCGCGACCAGCGCACCGCTGTCGAGGTCGCCGCGCACCAGGTATGTCGGCAGCACCGACATCCCGAGGCCCGAGAGCAGTGCCGAACGGATGCCGCGCAGGTCGGGCACAACCGCAACGACGCGCAGCTCCTGCGGGGGACGGTCGAACACGCTGCGCCAGTAGCGCCGGATGATCGGGAGGTTCTCGGCGTACGAGACGACCGGCACCTCCTCGAGGTCGACACCCCGCCAGCGAGGCGCGCCGACGAGGACGAACTCCTCGTCGTAGAGGGGGACCGCGGTGACGCCGCGCCGGCGCGGCTGCACGGAGCTGACCACGATGTCGAGCATCCGGTGGGTGAGCGCGTCGAGCAGGTCTTCGGCGAGTCCGAACGTGAGGCGCACGGAGGAGCGACCCGCGTCGACGAGTTCGTCGAGCCGCGGGACGACCATGATCGAGAGGATCTCTGCCGGCCCGCCCAGTTGCACGGCCCGCACCGGGGCGCCGGCGGGAGCCGAAAGCAGGGCGGCATCCTCGATCGCGTCGACGTGGCTCGCGACCTCGCGCGCCAACTCGATCCCTCGGGGCGTCGGCGAGACCCCGGCGCGGTCGCGATCGAACAGGGCATACCCGAGCTGGGTCTCCAGCGCGCGCACGTGCGCCGACGCGGTGCCCTGCGAGATGCCGAGCAGTTCGGCCGCCCCGGTCACCGACCCCACCCGATAGACGGTCACGAAGGTGCGGAGATGATCCAGACTCGGACGGCTCACGATGCCCAGGCTAGCTTTCGCGTCGGACATCGGCCGCGCCTCCGTTGCCGCGTACCCCTTACGTCAGACAAACGGATGCCGGGGCCCGCTGTGCGTGACCCCGGCATCCGTGTGTCTGGAAAGGACGTCAGTCGGCGGCGTCGGCTTTCTCGAATTGTTCTTTCATCTTCTCGAGGTCGATGGCGTCGGTGGTGACTTCTTTCTTGCCGTAGTAGACGTCGCGGTCGAGTTCGTTGTTCGCGTTGGCGACGAGCATCGCGACGAACGTGTCGCCGTTGACGTTGAGGAAGGTGC
>NZ_JBASZT010000072.1:0-9090 GCF_049661145.1 Microbacterium sp. | reverse complement strand
GGTGCGCGTCGCCGGCGGGGCGGATCGCTCGCCGACGGCGGCCGTCGCCACGCGCGAGGGGCCGGTGACGGGGGTACTCAACGAGGACCGCAGCGTCGAGATCTTCGCCGGCATCCCGTACGCCGAGCCGCCGGTGGGCGACCTGCGCTGGCGCGCTCCGCAGCCACCCGAGCCGCGCGACGCGGTGCTCGTCACGGACCGGTTCTCGCCGGCACCGGTGCAGGGCACCACGACGTTCTTCACGAGGGCGCTGGCGCAGCTGGTGCAAGCGCCTCTCGAAGAGACGCTCCTGAACCCGTACCCGGTGAGCGAGGACAGCCTCACGCTCAACATCTGGCGGAGCATGACCCCGGATGCCGGTCCGCTTCCCGTGCTCGTCTACCTCCCCGGCGGGGGCTTCGCGACGGGTTCCGGCGCCCTGCCGCTGTACGATGGCGAGGCTCTCGCCTCCCGCGGAGACGTGATCACCGTCACGATCAACTACCGGCTCGGCGTGCTCGGCTTCCTCTCCCACCCCGAGCTGACAGCGGAGTCCGAGCACGGCGCCTCGGGCAACTACGGCATCCTGGACCAGCTCGCGGCGCTGCAGTGGGTGCGCGACAACATCGCGGCCTTCGGCGGCGACCCCGATCGCATCACCCTCGCCGGCGAGTCGGCCGGTGGCGAAAGCGTCTGCACGATCGGCGCGACCCCGCTCGCGAAGGGACTCGTCGACGGACTCATCGGCGGCAGCGGCGCCTGCATGGGCACGCTGGGCGACACCGGCGACGGCGACCAGTACGACACCCGCGAGGTCGCCGAGGACATCGGCCGCCGCCTCAGCGAGGCGCTCGGCGCAGCATCCATCGATGAACTGCGCAGGATGCCGGTCGAACGCATCGTCGAGGCGGCCGCCGCGTGGGGCGGCCACTGGCGGCCGTCGATCGACGGGTACGTCCTCGACCGGCTGCCCTCGGAGGTCTACGCCGCGGGCGACCAGCTGGACGTGCCGATGATCGCCGGCAGCACCGCCGACGAGGCATCGCTCGCCCTCGCGGCGCCGCCGGAGACGGATGTCGACGAGTACCGCGCATCGGTGCGTGACACATACGGTGACGAGACCGATCGCTTCCTCTCGCTCTACCCGGGCGAGACGGAGGACCAGGTGCTCGACTCGCTCCTGCGCGCGCAGACCGACAAGGTGATGACCCGCGCCATGTACCGCTGGGCGTCGCTCCAGTCGCAGACGGGAGAGTCGGCGGCGTACCTCTACTTCTTCTCGCACGTGCCGCCGGAGCCCGCGCTCGAGAAGTACGGCGCTTACCACGGAGCCGAGATCGCGTACGCGTTCGACAACCTCGGCGCCGACAGCGACGCCGCGTACACCGCCACGGACTACCGGCTGCGAGACCAGCTGACCAACTACTGGGTCAACTTCACGAGCACCGGCGACCCGAACGGCCCGGGTCTGCCGTCATGGCCGACGTTCGGCGACGAACCGCGCCAGGTCATGAGGTTCGAAGCCGGCAGCACCGTCGTGCCCCACCCCCGCGCTGACGCGGTCGCCTTCTGGATGGAGTTCGACGGACCGATCCCGTAGCCGCGCTAGCCGTATCGGTGGATGAGGCCGGCGAGCCGGATGTGCGCCTGGAAGCTCGCCTGCATGCGGCCGTGCGCGTGGTGGTTCAGGACGACGTGGGTCTGCTGCTGCGGGTAGTAGAACAGGTGCGTCGCGGTGTAGCCGAGTCCGCCCGTCGGCTGCGGGTATCCACGCAGGAGCGGAGAGAAGCCCCCGAAGCGCAGCGTGACCATCCCGGTGCCGTAGTGGATGCCGGGGCGGAATCTGCTGCGCGGCGTGCCGAGGAACCGCACCCACTCCGGATCGCAGAGGTGGCCGCCGTGCAGCGCGCGCTGGAACCGCACGAGGTCGTTCGCCGTCGACGGCCCTCCCACGCCGTTGTGCCAGGTGAGGTTGGGGACGAATGCCGGGGGAACGGGCTCGGGTCGGTCCAGCCAGATCGGGGCCAGCCGTGGCACGAGGGCGGCGAGGCGCTCCGGGCCCGCGCCCGCCCATTCGGCGGTATCGCTCATGCCCGCCGGTTCGAAGACGCGGGTGCGCAGTTGGTCGTCGATGCGTCCGCCGCGCGCCTCTTCGATGATGCGCAGGAGCAGGAAGTAGGCGGTGTCGCTGTAGCGGAATCGCTCGCCCGGCCTGGCGAACGGCGGCAGGTGCCGGGCCTGCTCCAGGAACTCTGGGATCGTCCACTCGTGGCCGGGATCGGTCAGCAGGTTCGGGATGGAGCAGGTCGTGCTGTGGCCGCGCGGTGGCAGCATGACGTCCGGCAGGCCCGACGTGTGCGAGAGCAGGTGCTGCACGGTGACGTCGCGCGCGTTGTCGATACCGGGCGCCGCCGGCAGCGACGCGAGGTCGTCCGCCGGCAGCAACTGCCCGATCGGTGTGTCCGGAGTGAACCGACCCTCGTCGAACAGCTGCGCGATGAGGGTGGCGTAGAACACCTTGTCGATGCTCGCGACGTAGAACGGCTGATCGGGCTCGCCGGATCGAACGTCGAGCCGCGGACCGGTGACCAGGGCCATGGGCGGGACGGGGAAGCGGCGGCTGCGCGTGCGCCGCAGCCTCTCGACGGACTTGCGGACGTGGGTGTCGACACTCATGGGCTGCCTTCGACGATGCGGCTATATTACTCAGAGACATGTCTACTAGACATATCTCCGAGTCGTCAAGGCATAGACTCGATCGCATGTCGCACGTCATCCTCGGGCTGCTCATGCTGTGGCCGCAGAGCCTCTACGAGCTGACGAAGAACTTCGAGGCGGGCGCCTCGCTCTTCTACAGCGCCAGCACCGGCAGCATCAAGCGCGCGCTCGACCGCCTGGTCGCGCAGGAGCACATCGAGGTCGGCCCCGAGGATGGCCCGCGCGGCAAGAAGACGTACGCGATCACGGACGCGGGCCGGGCGGAGTTCCGCCGCTGGATGCTCACCGATCCGACGGGTGACCTCGAGCCGGCGGTGTTGGCCCGCGTCTACTTCTTGGGCCTCGTGGATGCGCCCGAGCGCCAGGCGGTCGCAGCGCGGGTCGAAGCGCGCATCCGCCGGGAGCTCGACCGGCTGGAGCGCCTGGACGCGCAGGTCTCAGCCATGCAGATCCCGACGGGCTTCGAGGACATCGCCCGCTACCAGCTCGCGACGCTGGAGTACGGACTCGCCGTCGGCCGGACAGCGCTTGCCTGGGCGCAAGAGCACCTTCCCCGCCGCTGACCGCGGGGCACGTCAGGATGCGGAGGTATGGGCACTCCGCCGCCGTCGAACCGACATGTAGACGGCATGGGTGATCGTCAGAGCAAGGCCCAGGGTGCCGACGGGGATGCCGATCAGGGTCAGGCCGCCCGCGCCGATGTTGGCATCCAGGGCTGTCGGGTCTCGAATGAGCGCCGCAGCCGCGAGCATGACGAAGCCCAGGCCGAGCAGGACAGTTCCGAGGTTGCGAATGAGCATTTCCGCCTCAACTTTGCGAATCGATGGATGTACACGGCGTCACCCCTCAGCGCCGGAGCGCCGTGGTCGCGATGAGGATGCTGCTGGAGATGATCGCGTTGAAGGTCCGGGTCACGGCCTCGGCGACCGCTCCGGCGCCCCAGTGGTCGCGTTCGAGCTGCTGGGCACGGGCGATGACCGCCGAGCTCCAGGGGATGACGGCGTCGAACTGCGGGAGGGTCCCGCTTCCCCAGAGCAGTCCGGCGAGCGCGGCGACGCGCGGCGTCGGTTCCGCGCCGTCGACGAGGAACGCACGCACGTCCCGGAGCAGTTCGGAGCGCCTGCCGCTCCCGCCGTCGATGAGGACGGTCGTGTCGAACAGCCCCAGCGCCTTGCGCTTCTCGCGTCGGATGTCACCGCGTGAGATGAGGCGATCGAGCAGCGGCTGCCGAAGCGGCGGCCCGATCGCGGGCAGCACGGTCTGCACCGGATGGGCCTTGCCGGAGACGTGGTCCCACGCCGAGCGCAGGATCGGATCGGCGGGCGCCCGCCCGTCGACGGCCCGGATGCTGGTGACCCCCAGCCCTGCGGTGGTGCTCGTGACGCGCTCATCGAGCGCCAGTTCTGCCAGCACCGCGCCGGCGAGGACATAGAACAGCGTGTTCTCGCCGGCGATCGTGCCGGAATCGGGCTGGAACAGCACGAGGAGAAGGTCCTCTGCCAGCGTCGGTTGCTCGCCCATTGGTGGGTTCCTCGTTTTCGTGGGATCGGCCGGCCGGACTCAGGCCGTGACGACGGCGCTCAGCGCCAGCCAGACCAGGGTGGTGGTGACGCTGGTCCACAGGACGATCGCGACGGCCTGCCAGAGGAGGATCCAGGAGCGCGCCGTTCCCGATGCCGCGAGCATCGCAGCGGTGAAGTGGGTCGGAATCGCGAGCGGACCGAGGATGCTCGCACCGGGAACACCGAAGCGGACGAGCCACCTGCGGAACCGCTGCCGGCCCTTCGACTCGGGCTCCGCCGGCGGGGGCGCCGCTGTCTCTGCCGTCGAGTCCTCGTCGCGCTGCTCGAGGGTGATGACCGCGCCGGGCGCATGGCCGCCGACAGTCACCGGCTCTCGCCGCGCCGCGCGACGACTCACCACGGCGGCGCGGGTGCGAGCGCTGACGAGCACCACGATCATCACGCCCAGGAAGTTGCCGGCGGCCGCGGCGATTCCCGCGATGACGGGATGGATGCCACCGACCACCCCGATCGGCGAGGCACCCTCGCCCTCGATGAAGGGGATGGCGCCGGCGAGCGCGACGACGAGTGGCTGGATGAGCTCGGGCACCTGGCCGACGAGATTCTGGAAGTTGTTGATGAGTTCCTGGATGGGGTTCATGATGTGTCTCCTTTCGCGGATGTCGGATCATCTCGCTTCAGAAGCCAGTAGAAACCGTGTTCTCAGAACACGGTCAAGTCAGCTTTCTCAGTGGCGCCCCCGGTCCGGCCTGCAGCTGCTGTTGTGCGAGCAGGCTGGCGCGCCCGAGAACGTCGAGTTGGGCCGGGTTGTACAGCTCCACGACCGCTTCGGTGATCGTCTGCCTTGTGACCCGTTCGCTCTTCGAAAGGCGCCCGGCCGGGTTGAGGAGCCACGGGTACTGGATGAGGTTCTGCGCGAGAGTCGGGGCGAGCAGACGCGCCAGTCGATCCCGGGTCGCCTCGTCGGCATCCGCGGGCAACGCGTCAATCTGCCTGCCCACGTCGCCGGCTCCGACATCCACCTCGACCATGCTGCGAAGATCCGCCATGGCCTGCTCGTCGTAGAGCTGTCCGGAGATGTGGAGGATCGACCGGTCCGACTCCGACAGCGAGGCCGCGACCGACTCGAACCCCGCCGGCGCGTCTGCGGGCGCATCGTCGCGCAGGATCGCGGCGATGTCGGCGCGCGCTCGCTGCAGACGGTCGATGCTTGCGACCAGTTCGGCGTCGAGCTCACGCAGCATCTCCTGGCTGCTGTGCCCGTCGGCATCCACCTCGCCGATCTGCGACAGCGGCACGCCCAGGCCCACCAGTCGGCGGATCCGCAGCAGCCGCACCAGGTCCTTCACGCCGTACTGCTTGTAGCCGTTGTACCTGCGCGTGGGTTCCTCCAGCAGTCCGAGGCGATGGTAGTGGCGGATCGTGTTCACCGTCGTGTCGGCGAGCTCCGCAAGCTCACGCGTGCTCCAGGCCATGGAAGTTCTCCTTCGCTGCGGTCCTCCCGACGGGGCTCCCCGTCCATCCTCAGTCAGCCGCCGCGTAGGTGGGGTAGGTGAGGTAGCCGTCGTCGCCGCCGACGTAGAAGGTGGCCTCGTCGGCGGTCGTCAGCGGCAGGTTCGCTCGCAACCGTCCGACGAGGTCGGGGTTGGCGAGGAACGCGCGCCCGAACGAGATCAGGTCCGCGCCGTGCGCGAGCCAGCGGTCGGCATCCGCCCGTCCGGCAGGCGCGGGGGCCCCGTAGGTCGAGGGGTTGACGATGAGCGTGCCCCGCCACGCGCGCCGCAGTCCCACGAGCACCTCGTCGGCGGTGCCCGCGGTCAGGTGCACGTAGGCCAGGCCGAGCGGCGCGAGTTCGGCGAGCAGAGCCGCGTACAGCTCAGATACCTCGGCGTCGATGGCGTCGCCGAGCCCGGCACCGGGTGAGAGACGCAGCCCGACCCTGTCCGCTCCGACGGCGTCGGCCGTCGCGGTCGCCGCCTCGACCGCGAACCGGATGCGGCCCGCGATGGAGCCGCCGTAGCGGTCGGTGCGGAAGTTGGCGCTGCTGGCGAGGAACTGCCCGATGAGGTACCCGTTCGCGCCGTGGAGCTCGACGCCGTCGAAGCCGGCCTCGATCGCCGCCTGCGCCGCGCTTGCGTAGGTGGCCGCCTCGATCGGGACCTCCGCCGTCGAGAGCTCGCGAGGAACGGGAGCCGGCTGCGAGCCCGTGGGCGTGAAGACGCTCACGCCCCGCGCCGCGACCGCTGAGGGCGCGACCGGCCGGTGCCCCGTGGTGTCGGGATGGCTGATGCGGCCGGCGTGCTGGATCTGCGCGAAGATCCGGCCACCCTCACGATGAACGGCGGTCGTGACCTGCCGCCAGGAGTCGACCTGTTCCGGCGTATGAAGCCCCGGCGTTCCGGGATTGGACCGCCCGACCCGGCTGGGATGGATGCCTTCGGTGATGATCAGACCGGCATCCGCGCGCTGCGCGTAGTAGGCGGCCATCGAGGCGGTGGCCAGCCCCAGGTCGTTCGAGCGAACCCTCGTCATAGGGGACATGACGATGCGGTTGGGCAGATGGAGACCGCCGAGGGTCACCGGATCAAAGAGGGATGCCATCGAGTCTCCTATGAAGTTGCGCGGCGACCGGGCGCGGCGGCCGCGGCGTCGAGGCCGAGCAGGAGGCAGCCGAGCGCAGCGGTGAGGCTGACGGCGCCTTCGATCGCGAGCGAGCGGTCGGACGGCGGAAGGCGCACGGGCTCCCGTGACTCGCTGACCGGTCGGGGCTGTCGCCCGACCGCGCGGATGCCGGTGACAGACATCTCACGCTTCCGCCAGGAACGAGCGCAGCGCGGCGTTGACCTCGTCGGCGTGCGTCCACAGCAGCCCATGCGGTGCCCCGTCGATCTCGACGTAGGCGGCGTCGGGCAGTGCCTGACGGAAGCGACGGGCGGTCGCGTCGATCGGGAGGATCCGGTCGGCCGTCCCGTGCAGGATCAGGGCGGGCTTGCCGCTGGCACGGACGGCTTCGACGTCGGCGCGGAAGTCCTCGATCCAGGACGATACGACGGCGTACGCCGCGACCGGCGCGCTGGCGATCGCGACGTCCCAGCTGCCGGTGACCGCTTCTTGACTGATGCGGCTGCCGAGCGTCTCGTCGAGGTTGTAGAAGTTGGCGAAGAACTGCGTGAACCAGGCGTACCGGTCGCCCCACGCGGCCCGCTCGATCCCGTCGAACACGTTCTGCGCCACCCCGTCGGGGTTGTCGTGGCGGGCGACGAGGAAGGGCTCGAGGGACGCGAGGAACGCCAGCTTCGCGACCCGTTCGTGGCCGTGGCGGGAGACGTAGCGGGCGAGCTCGCCGGTTCCCATCGAGAAGCCGACGAGCACGACGCCCCGCAGATCCAGGATCTCGAGCACGGCGTTCAGGTCGCCGGCGAAGGTGTCGTAGTCGTAGCCCGAGCCCACCTTGGAAGACCCGCCGAAGCCCCGTCGGTCGTAGGTGATGACACGGTACCCGGCGGCGAGCAGCTCGCGGGTCTGCCGCTCCCAACTGTGTCCGTTGAGCGGGTACCCGTGGATCAGGACGACGGGCTGGCCCGCGCCGTGATCCTCGTAGTAGAGCTCGATCGGAGTGCTGTTCTCGTCTCCGACGGTGATGTATCCCATGGTCGTTCCCTTTCGTCGTCTGATCGGTCGGGACCGGATGCCGGTCGTATCGTCAGGCTCGCACCGCTGCTGACCGCTTCGCGTCGGTGGAAGCCACGTAGGTATCCCCCTACCGAAGTCGGGGGATACTTGCAGTGGTACGAACACACTTCGGCAGGGCGGGGCATCCGTCCTCGGAGGAGAGCGAATCTGTCGAAGCTCCTAGGCAGGCGTGCGGAACGCCATGAGGTCGAGCAGCTGCTCGCCGAGGCTCGCGCCGGGCGCAGCGGAGCGCTCGTGGTGCGCGGGGAGGCGGGCATCGGCAAGACCGCCCTGCTGGAACACGTGCGCGCGACGGCGGACGCACTCCGATTCCGCACTGAGACCTCAACCGGTGTCGAGGCGGAGACGCAGTTCGCCTTCGCGGGTCTTCACCAGCTGTGCGCGCCGCTCCTCGACCGTGCGGGCGCCCTGCCCGAGCCGCAGCAGCTCGCGCTCGGCGTGGCGCTGGGCAATCGCGTCGGTCCTGCCCCAGACCGGTTCCTCGTGGGTCTTGCGACCCTCAATCTCCTGGCTGAGGCGGCCGAGCACCGCGCGCTGCTGTGTCTCATCGACGATGCCCAGTGGCTGGATCAGGCGTCGGCAGAGGTGCTCGCGTTCGTCGCTCGCCGCATCAGCGCGGATCGACTGGCTCTCGTGTTCGGCCTGCGCGACACCGATCCCCGCCCGGCTGTGTTCGCGGGGCTGCCTGAGCTGCGCCTGAGCGGGCTCGATGACGCGGACTCCCGGACGCTGCTGAGCTCCGCCGTTCCCGTGCCGCTCGATGGTGACGTACGTGAACGGATCATCGCCGAGGCTCGCGGCAATCCGCTGGCTCTGCTCGAGCTGCCCGCAAGCACGCAGCTTGTCCGTCTCGCCGGCGGATTCCTGCTGCCCGACCTCGCCGACGTCCCCAGCCGCGTAGAGAGCGGGTTTCAGCGGCGCGCGAGCGCGCTGTCCGAGGCGGCGCAGACGCTGCTGCTCATCGCGGCAGCCGATCCGACCGGCGATGCCTCGCTGCTCAGGCTCGCGGCCGCGCATGTCGGCATTGCCACCGACTCCGCCGCGCTCGCCGAGACGGCCGGCCTCATGGAGGTCGACGCACGGGTCCGGTTCCGGCATCCACTCGTGCGCTCGGCCGTCTACCGGGCCGCGGATGCGCCGGATCGGCGTCGGGTGCACGAGGCGCTCGCGGCCTGCA
>NZ_JBASZT010000071.1:0-7767 GCF_049661145.1 Microbacterium sp. | reverse complement strand
GGTCGCGGCTGCGGGCGGCGCTCACGGTCGCCGAGAAAGCAGGCTGAACCGGCACAGACGGCGGATTTCATCCCGGTCCGGTGCACTTCAGCCTGCTTTTGCGACCCGGACCCGGCGTCGCCGCTCGCCGCCCCGCCTCACGACCCGGCGTGGCGGTCGAGGAACGCGTAGGCCTCGCCGTCGTCGACCCCGGGGAACGCGCCCGCGGCAGCGGCGAGGACATCTGCATGTGTACGCGGGCGCTGGGCCACGCCTTGCCCTCCCAGCGCGTGGTACTCGCCGTCGGAGGTGCGCCCGTTCTGGCTCAAGCACCGCGCTCACCCCACGGGCACGAACCGCCCGATGAACCCGAACGTGGCCTCCGCGACCTCCTGCCAGCCGTGGTCGATGGTGAGCGAGTGGCCGCGGTTCGGCATGACGACGAACTCCGTGACCCCGGGGTTCTTCGACTGTATGGTGAACGACTGCTCGGTCGGCTTTACCGGGACGGTGTGATCCGACTCACCCGCGATCAGCAGCAGCGGTCCCCGGTCGGGGTTCTTCGTGTCGACCTTCGTTTGGCTGAACGGGTTGAGGTTCGCGGTCACGACCTGGAAGATCGGATTGCCCGCCGCCGCGACGTGGAACTCCTGGTAGAGGGCGCGCGCCTCCTCCTCGTCGAGGGCGTTGGCCCATCCATAGCTGAACTCCTCGAGCGTCAAGGTGACGCCGTGGCTGAGGCTGCGAGGGTGTCCGACCACAGGCGCAGACGACTTCAGCGATGACAGCGGCACGGAAAGCACCCCCTGGAACGGCGCGGGATCGATCGCCACCGTCGCCATCGAGGCACCTTCCCCGGCGATCTTCTGCGCGATCAGGCCGCCGAACGAATGGCCGACGACCGCGGGCTTGACGTTCAGCTCGGCGATGACCTCAAGGTAGTGGTCGGTCACCTCCTGCACCATCTTCGAGGCGAACGCATCGGGATTCGACCGGGCGGCTTCGACCGAGGGCGGATCGTCGGGCCACGTCGGCGCGATCGTCGTGTAGCCGGCTTCCTCGGCAAGGTCACGCCACCTGTCCCAGCTGCTGGAGAGCAGCCATAGTCCGTGCACGAAGGCGATGGGCGGCCGCCCCGAGTCGTTCGCCCGTTCGACCTCCGCTCGTTCGGCGGAGGTAATGGTCGAGGCGTGCTGCGCCATGGCTGTCCTTTCCGAAGACCGACTGGTATTTCCATGCTGGAGGTCCACGGAGCCGCGGTCTTGAACCGGATCGCACGGCGCTGTGCGCGCCCTGTACCGAATCGACAGGCCCCGCTACGATGAGCGCGAAGGCTTTTCAGCGGCGCTGCCGCGCCGTGGAGTGGCGAAAGCCGCGGGTCCCGGAGGGACACTTCGTACGAGGAGTGCGTGTGAGCGTGCAGCTCGATCTGGAGGAACTGCCCATCTCCGACAGCATCGAGTTCCTTCGCGAGCGGATGCGGTCTGCACCCGTCCCACTGGCGCTCGAGCCGCTCCTCGGCGCCGACATCATCGCCCGCACCCGCGTCGCCGATCTCGGCTGCGTGCACATGCTCTCCACGCAGTCTCAGGGTGCGGATGTGGTGCGGACCACGCGCCTGTCGAGAGACTCCACGCCGCCCAGTCTGATGGTGAGCGTCTTGGACAGGGGCTCGGGTCTCGTGCGACGCGGTGACGATGTCATGGCGCTCCACCCGGGTGATATTGCGCTGTTCACGACCGACGAGCCGTACCGCCTGAGGTTCTCCGCCGACGCGCTGCGGCACACCTTCCAGGTTCCGTTCGACCGGCTTGAGCTGCCGCGCGATATCGTCACCGATCAGCTGTCCCGGCCGATCCACGCGGATCACCTCACGGCCGCGACGGTCTCCGCCTTCCTCCTCAGCGCCGGCAGGCGCGCATCGGGCGCCCCCGTCGCGGAGCAATCCGCACTCGAGGCGCCAGTGCTCGCGCTCGTCCGGCTCCTCCTCACCCGCCCTGTCGCCGGCACCTCCCCCGGGCGCGAGGCTGCCGCGCGATCGCTGGCCACGCGCATCCAGGAGCACATCGCGGCGCGACTCGGCGACCCCGACCTGTCAGCGCGCTCCATCGCCGCCGCGTTCTCCATTTCCGAACGCTACGTCTACTCGATCCTCTCCCGCCGAGGCATCGATCTCGGCGATCTCGTCCGGGTCCGGCGCCTCGACCGGGCCATTCAGATGCTCGAGAACCCGCGGATGTCGTCGACGAAGATCTCCGTCATCGCGCACCAGTGCGGCTTCGCGGACCACGCCCACTTCTCACGCGCCTTCCGCGCCCGGTTCGGGCTCACCCCGTCGGAGTGGCGGGCACGCGCCACAGACGGCTGAGAGTCGAAGTCGCAGGCACGGTGGCCCGCCGTTCCGGGCGCCTGGGAGTCGTCGTCAGGCATTCGTGAGGAGGGTTTGGAGGGCATCCTCGTCGTCTTCGGGCGCCGGGCCCGTCGAGAGCGGTTGCGCGGCGAAGACGCTGCAGAGGTCGGATGCGTCCAACCGCCGGTAGCCACCGAGCCCATCGGCAAGCTCATCGAACGTGCCGGGCTCGGAACCGGGCGAGGCGTATAGCGCCTCACGCTCGTCGATCGCCCGGTCGACGTCGAATGCGTCCCAGTACCGCTCGCGCCAGATTTCCACCCAGCGGCTGTACCAGAGGCGGCCCCGCTCGTTGATGTCGGTCGGGTCGCCGGAATCGCCGAGACGTCCGGTCTTCTCCAGGATGCGGAGGGTCACCAGCTCCCGGCACCATAGGCAGTAGCGGGGCGGACGACGAAATCGCAGATCGGCGCCGGGCTTGGTCGTCTCAGTCAGGGAGTAGGAGTAGTTAACGTGCCTCCCGTTCATCAGGCAATGAAACTCCGAATGCCAGACCCCGTCGTTCTGCTCTCCCCCACGCCACAGCCAGCCTACGAGCGGCGATGGCTGGTCACCCGCCGCCTTTCGGAGCCGCCGGCCCCACGGGCTGAGGTGATGCCACGGAGCCGCCCCGATGTGGTTGTCGAAGGTGAGGTTCGAAAGAGTGAAGATGCTGGGCACCACGGGATTCCGTCGTTTGGCTTTGCGCGAGCGATCGCTGATGTACTCGTCCTCGAGGTACGCGAACGCGTGCCCGAACTCGTGCAGTGCGTGCGAGCCGAACGCGACGTTGACGAGGCGCGAGCCGTCGTCTTCATCCACCTCGCGGGTGCGGCCGCTCGCGTTCGCCACGGTCGAGCGCACGAGCATCACGACCACGAGATGCGAGTGCATCCCGGCAAGGCGATTGTGGATGACCGGCACGGGATTCCCATCCGCGTTCACCACGTCTGCGTCGAGATCGTGCGGGTAGACGGATGGATTGACCGCGAAGGAGAACACATCCTCGAAGAAGTGTGCGCGGAACTCGATGTCCGCGGATGCAGACCCTCGCCACCACCCATCACTGGCGACCTCGCCCGTGTCGTCTCCCGACGTGCCGACGGGTATCCGATAGTAGGAGCCTCGCCCGCTCGAACAGGGCTCGGCCGATGCACGGAACAAGGCGCGGATGCGGAATGCGCCGGAGAATGCCTCGTAGACATCGACCGCGAACAGATCGGTCAGCCAGGCCGACAACTGCTGCTCGAAAGTCGCGCGGGTCTGATGACCGTCTCCCAGGATCACGACGTCGATCACCTCGTGCTCGGCCAGGTCCACGCGCTCCCCAGGCCGCGCGAGATCGGGGATCGACGGCGCCTTCCAGTTGCCCGGGCCGAGCTCGTAGCGAGCCCCGTCGCCTTCGCCCGGATCGAGGCACACGATCGACAGGTCGGCCACGGGTGACCTCAGAACTGAAGGCCGGAACGCAGGATGCGGACGCCGTCGACCTCGAAGGAATCGCCCGCGGCGGACCATTGGAACGCCGCTGCGCCGCCGTGGCTCACCCGCACCGCCAACCCGTTGCGCATCGCTTCGAGCAGCAGCGACAGCTGCGCGAGGTGGGTGGGCCGGTCGTCAGACTCCATGCTCATCGTGAACCAGGCGCGGTGCCCGCCTATCTTCACCCAGTCGCTACCCGCCGCCGCATCCGTGAGGCTGAACCAGAGCCGCGACACGTCACGCGACTCCGCCTCGATGGTTCCGACGTACCCGTCCGTCTTCGGCATCGCATCCCTCTCTGCAGCACATTGTAGCCACGCGCCGCGCAGAAGTGAACCATGTGACTCATCCCGTGCCGATGGGCGCGCCGCGCGCCGCGCCACCGCAACTTCGCCTGGGTTCAGAGCCGCCGCCAAGTCCGTTCACGACTCCGCGTGACGATCCAGGAACGCGTAGACCTCGCCGTCGTCGATCCCCGGGAACGCGCCGCGGGGGAGCGGCGAGAACATCTGCATGTGCACGCGCGCGCTCGGCCACGCCTTGCCCTCCCAGCGCGCCGTGAGGTCGGCATCCGGCCGCCGGCAGCACGACTCGTCGGGGCACGTCGAGGTCGCCCGCTTCTGCGTCTCGCGACCGCGGAACCACCGCGCGTCGTCGAACGGCACACCCACCGTGATCGAATACTCCCCGTCGGAGGTGCGCCCCGTCTGGCTGGAGCACCAGAAGGTCCCGGCGGGGGTATCGGTGTACTGGTAGTGCACCACGGTGCGGTTCTGCTGCTCGAAGGCGGATCGCGCGGCGAAGCGGCGGCATATGACCTGGCCCTCGACCGACCCCGTCACATCCATCGGCAACGGCAGGTCGTCGTTCTCGTAGACGCGGGCGATCGCGCCGGCACCGTCCACGCGCAGGAAGTGCAGCGGGATGCCGATGTGCGCGGTCAGCAGGTTCGTCATACGCATGCCGGCGGCTTCATGCGTCACTCCGAACGCGTCGCGGAAGTCCTCGACAGCGAGGTTGCGTTCCTTCTTGGCTTGAGTGAGGAAGGCGACCGATGCCGTTTCGGGCATGAGACAGCACGCCGCGAAGTAGTTGATCTCCAGACGCTGCTGCAGGAAGTCGGCGTAGTCGGTCGGCGGAGTGTGCCCGAGCAGTCGGTGCGCCATCGCCTGCAGCGCCATCGATCGCAGGCCGTGTCCGCCGGGGATGGATGCCGGGGGCAGATAGACCCGCCCGTTCTCGAGGTCGATGACCGAACGAGCCGAATGGGGCAGATCGTCGACGTAGATGAGCTCGAACCCGAGCTGCGAGGCCATGATGCTGACGGTGCGGTGCGTCAGCGCGCCCGTGACGTGACCCGCCGCCCTCAACTGCTTCTCGGCGAGCCTCTCGATGTCGGGCAGGTAGTTGCCGTTCTCGCGCATCCGCAGCCGCAGCTCGGTGTTCGCGCGGCGGGCTTCCTCGGGGGTCGCGATGGCCTCGCGCTCACGCCGCTGCAGTTCACGGTGTAGTCCCAGGACCGACTCGATGGTCTCATCGCTGGTCGCCTTCGTCACGCGCACCGGGGGGATGCCGAGGCGCCGGAACACCGGGGAGTTCTGCGCGTGCTCGAGTTCGAGCTCCAGCGCCGCCCGGCGGTTCGGCGGCTCGGGGGAGAGCAGGTCGGTGACGTCGGTGCCGGTCGCTGCGGCGATCGCCTGCAGCAGCGAGAGCTTCGGTTCGCGCTTGCCGTTCTCGATGAGACTGAGCTGGCTGCCCGCGACCCCGACGACGGCTCCCAATCCGTCAAGCGTGAAACCGTGCGACACACGCTGATGGCGGATGCGGTGGCCGAGCGTCGACAGTTCGAGGGAGGAGGGCGGCATTGTTTGAGCATAGCGAAAGAATCGACTTTCTTGACGGCACTTTGACCGGCAAAGCACGCGAATGCAGCGCACAGTGGAAGAGCGCTTCACCACCGACACGACACCCGCCGCCCGTCACCTGCCCAAGGAGTTGAACATGGCCATCGCCGACCTCTTCACCCGTCCCACCACACGTCCCACCACCCTTCCTGCCGCGGGTGGATCCGCCCCGGCATCCCCCGTCTTCGGATCGCGACCGACTCTGGCCGGTGACGGGCTGGCGGAGCTGTATGCGTGGGTCGACGAGATCGCCGCGCTCACGCAGCCCGCTCGCGTCCACTGGGTGGATGGTTCGCGTGCCGAGAACGAGGCGCTGCTGCGTCAGCAGGTCGACGAGGGCAAGCTCATCCGGCTCAACCCGGAATGGCGGCCCGGCTCGTACCTCGCCCGGTCGCACCCGAGCGACGTCGCCCGCACCGAGGCGCGCACTTTCATCGCGTCCGAGCGCGAAGAGGATGCCGGTCCCACGAACAACTGGGTCGCCCCGGACGAGATCCGTGCCACCATCACGCCGCTGTTCGCGGGCTCCATGCGAGGGCGCACGATGTACGTCGTGCCGTTCTCGATGGGCGCCGTCGGCGGGCCGCTGTCGCACATCGGCGTGCAGATCACCGACAGCGCCTACGCCGTCACCTCGATCGGCATCATGACCCGAGTCGGCGTCGAGGTGCTTCAGCAGATCGCCGCCGGAAAGCCCTGGGTCAAGACCGTCCACTCGGTCGGTGCTCCGCTTCAGCCGGGCGAGGCGGATGCCGCGTGGCCGTGCAACGACGAGAAGTACATCGTGCACTTCCCCGAGACCCTCGAGGTGTGGTCGTTCGGCTCCGGCTACGGCGGCAACGCGATCCTCGCGAAGAAGTGCTTCGCCCTGCGCATCGCTTCGGTCATCGGGCGCGACGAGGGGTGGCTCGCCGAGCACATGCTGCTCATCCGCGTGATCTCGCCCGAGGGCAAGGCATACCACCTGGCCGCAGCGTTCCCGTCCGCGTGCGGCAAGACGAACCTCGCGATGCTGCGGCCCACGATCCCCGGGTGGCGCGTCGAGACGCTCGGCGACGACATCGCGTGGCTGCGGCCCGGCGAGGACGGGCGCCTCTGGGCGATCAACCCCGAGGCCGGCTTCTTCGGCGTCGCTCCCGGTACCGGCGAGTCGACCAACGTCGCGGCCGTCGAGACGCTGTGGGGCAACACGATCTTCACGAACGTGGCGCTGCGTCCCGACGGCGACATCTGGTGGGAGGGTCTCACCGACGACGTTCCCGCCGAGCTCATCGACTGGGAGGGGAAGGCGTGGACCCCAGCATCCGGCCGCCCTGCGGCGCACCCGAACTCGCGCTTCACCGTGAGCGCGGCCCAGTGCCCGCAGATCGCCCCCGACTGGGACACGCCCGAGGGCGTGCCGCTGGACGCGATCCTCTTCGGCGGGCGACGGGCCACCAACGTGCCGCTCGTGGTCGAGGCGACGGATTGGACCCACGGCGTGTTCATGGGCTCCAACATCTCCTCCGAGCGCACCGCGGCGGCGGAGGGCACGGTGGGTGAGCTTCGCCGCGACCCGTTCGCGATGCTGCCGTTCTGCGGCTACAACATGGCGGACTACTTCGCCCACTGGTTGAAGATCGGTCAGCAGCTGCGCTTCGACCGCGCGCCGCGGGTCTTCCAGGTCAACTGGTTCCGCAAGGGCGCCGACGGACGGTTCCTGTGGCCAGGCTTCGGCGACAACGCGCGGGTCATCGACTGGATCATCCGCCGCATCGAAGGCGCCGTGCCCGCCGTCGACAGCGCCATCGGGCGACTCCCGGTGATCTCGGATCTGAACCTCGACGGGATCGACGTGCCCGCGGCGGACCTCGAGGCCCTGTTCGAGATCGAACCCGCGCTGTGGCTGCAGGAGGCCGACCTCACCGAGGAGTTCTACCGCACCTTCGACGGCCGCGTGCCCGCCGCCCTCCACACGGAGCTCGCCGCGCTGCGCTACCGCCTGAAGCAGGCCCAGCCCGCCTGACCCCCGCC
>NZ_JBASZT010000070.1:0-7336 GCF_049661145.1 Microbacterium sp. | reverse complement strand
GGGATGCCGCGGCCGGCGCCGCGCCGCCGCGTCACGACCCTGGCGACTAGACTGGAGCGCATGCCGCAGCCGAAACTCGCCTCGTTTCCGGCGATTCGCGGGGCGCTGAGGTTCTACCAGATCGCATCGGTGATCACCGGCGTCATGCTGCTGTCGCTGTGCGCCGAGATGGTCGTGAAGTACGCGTTGGGGTACGAGTTGTTCCTCGGCGGGTCCGGTGGCTTCCTCTGGTTCGCGCCCGTCGTCGAGACCGCGACCGGTCACGAGTCCACGGGCGACGGGGTGAATCTGTCCCTCGGCATCCTCATCGCGCACGGCTGGTTCTACGTCGTCTACCTGTTCGCGTGCTTCCGCGTGTGGAGCCTCATGCGCTGGGGATTCCTGCGGTTCGTCATGCTCGCGCTCGGCGGCATCGTGCCGCTGCTGTCGTTCTTCATGGAGGCCCGCGTCGGCCGCGAGGTGAAGGCGTACCTCGCGGCGCGCGAGGCGGACGAACTGCACTCGCGCGCCGAGCACTCCTCCCTGACCCAAGAGATCCCCACGGAGAACAAGCGGTGACCACCGAGACCGAGACCGCGCAGCGCCCCGTCCTCGTCGTCGATTTCGGCGCACAGTACGCCCAGCTCATCGCCCGCCGTGTGCGCGAGGCCGGCGTGTACAGCGAACTCGTCCCGCACACCGTGACGGCCGCCGAGGTCGTGGCGCGCGAGCCGCTCGCCCTCATCCTCTCCGGCGGACCGTCGTCGGTGTACGAGCCGGGCGCGCCGTCACTCGACCCGGAGGTGCTGCAACTCGGCATCCCGACTCTGGGGATCTGCTACGGATTCCAGATCATGGCTCAGCAGCTCGGCGGCGAGGTCGCCAACACGGGGCTGCGCGAATACGGCGCAACGGATGCCGTCGTGGCGAACGACGGGGGAGTCCTGCTCGGCGGCCAGCCCGCGCAGCAGAACGTGTGGATGAGCCACGGCGACCAGGTCGCCCGCGCTCCCGAAGGGTTCGACGTGCTCGCGTCGACCGCCGCGACCCCGGTGGCGGCGTTCGGCAACGCCGAGAAGTGCTTCTACGGCGTGCAGTGGCACCCCGAGGTCAAGCACTCCGACTACGGCCAGGACGTGCTGGTGAACTTCCTGCACAAGGCGGCGGGCCTGGCAGCGGACTGGAACAGCGGCAACGTCATCGCCGAGCAGGTCGCGCGCATCCGTTCGCAGGTCGGCGACGGACGCGTGCTGTCCGCGCTGTCGGGCGGCGTCGACTCGGCCGTCTCGACGGCGCTCGTGCACGAGGCCGTCGGCGATCAGCTGATCGCCGTGTTCATCGACCACGGCCTGCTGCGCAAGGGCGAGCGCGAGCAGGTCGAGCAGGACTACGTGGCATCCACCGGGGTACGCCTCATCACCGTCGACGCCCGCGAGACGTTCCTGAACGCGCTCGCCGGCGTCAGCGACCCGGAGCAGAAGCGCAAGATCATCGGCCGGGAGTTCATCCGCGCGTTCGAGAAGGTGCAGGCGGAGCTCATCGCCGATGCGGCCGCTTCGGGAGATCCGATTCGGTTCCTCGTGCAGGGGACGCTCTATCCCGATGTCGTGGAGTCCGGCGGCGGATCGGGCACCGCGAACATCAAGAGCCACCACAACGTCGGCGGGCTTCCCGAGGACCTGCAGTTCGAGCTCGTCGAGCCGTTGCGGACCCTCTTCAAGGACGAGGTCCGCGCGATCGGGCGCGAGCTGGGACTGCCACCGGAGATCGTGTCGCGGCAGCCGTTTCCGGGCCCCGGCCTCGGCATCCGGATCGTGGGTGAGGTCACCGCTGACCGCCTCGCGATTCTGCGTGAGGCCGACGCCATCGCCCGCGCCGAGCTGACCGCCGCGGGGCTCGACAGTGAGATCTGGCAGTGCCCCGTCGTGCTGCTGGCCGATGTCCGGTCAGTAGGCGTGCAGGGCGACGGCCGCACCTACGGGCACCCGATCGTGCTGCGCCCGGTCTCCTCGGAGGACGCCATGACCGCCGACTGGACCCGCGTGCCGTACGACGTGCTCTCGCGCATCTCGAACCGCATCACGAACGAGGTCCGCGAGGTCAACCGGGTCGTGCTCGACGTCACGTCGAAGCCCCCGGGGACCATCGAGTGGGAGTGAGTCGAGGGCGCTCCCGCCGGACTCTCTAGTGCCCGGGGGGCTTCGCGATTCGTCTCCTCGGAACAAGAGCGGGGCCCCGCCGCTTCGCGGCACCCCGATTGTCCCGAGGAGACGAATTGCTCCGCCGCGCCCTGTGGGCGGGTGCGGCGGTGCGGCGGGTGCGCGTGGGGTTGAATGGGGGGATGCCGTTTCGCGCGCCTCCAGCATCCGTCACCCTCACGGGGAGTTTCGTCGAACTGCGCCCGCTCGCGCGCGAGCACCACGACGGGCTCGTCGAGGCGGTCACGGAAGGGCGGCTCTGGGAGGCCGCGTGGTACACCTCCGTCCCCGCGCCCGACGGCGTCGCCGCTGAGATCGAACGCCGCCTCGGCCTGCTGGACAAGGGCGAGATGATCCCCTTCACGGCGTTCGACGCCGCCGGGCGCATCATCGGCATGACGACGTACTACGAACTCGTCGCCGACGTGCCGCGGCTGCACATCGGCTACACGTGGAACCGGCCGTCGGCCCACGGCACCGGCACGAACGCGGAGTCGAAGCTCCTACTGCTGCGACACGCGTTCGAGACGCTCGGCGTCTACCGCGTGGGGCTCACGACCCAGTGGGTCAACCACCAGTCGCGCGCCGCGATCGAGCGCCTCGGTGCGAAGCAGGACGGCGTGATGCGCGCCGTCGCGCGCTACCGCAACGGCGCGCTGCGCGACTCGGTCGAGTACTCCATCATCGAGCCGGAGTGGCCGGCCGTCGAGGCGATGATCAGCGCGCGGCTCGCGAAGCGCGGCTGAGGGCGCCCCGGCATCCCAGCATCCATGCTTCGCGCTGTCGAAAGTGGCACGCGCTGCTGTTCTTTCGTTAGCGCGAGCCGCAAACGGCCGCGCGAGTGCGTGGATGCCGCGAAGCAGCAGCCCCGGAAACGCGAAAGGGCCGCCCGGCGAAACACCGGACGGCCCTTCAGCAGTGGTCGGGTCAATTGTTGCCGCGGAGGATGGCGATCATACGCAGGATCTCGACGTAGAGCCAGACGACCGTGACCATGATGCCGAAGGCGCCGAGCCACGCGTACTGGCGGGGAGCGCCGTTGCGGACGCCCTGCTGGATCGAGTCGAAGTCGAGCACGAGCGAGTACGCCGCCATGATCACGACGGCGACACCGATGATCACACCGAGCGGGATGCCGGCGATCCTCACGTCGGACAGCATGCCGAACGGGCCGCCGCTGCCGGCACCGAACGCGCCGAACATCATCAGGACGACGTTGACCAGCGAGAACACGAGGTAGCCGATCATCGCGATCAGGAAGATCTTCGTGGCCTTCGCCGACGCGCGCACCTTGCCGCTCGCGAACAGCGCCAGGGTGACACCGACGACCGACAGGGTCGCGAGCGTCGCCTGCATGACGATGCCCGGCCACATGAACTCGAAGAACGCGGAGATGCCGCCGATGAACAGGCCCTCGAACGCGGCATAGCCGAAGATCAGCGCGGGGCGGACCTTCTTGCGCGAGGTGAAGGTCACGACCATCGCGAGGACGAAGCCACCGAGCGCACCGATGATCCACGGCATGATCGTGGGGGTCGGGTTGGCAGCCGTGACGGGCGCCATCGTCCACAGCCAGCCGGCGACGGCGGTGACGAGGAGGATGCCGAACAGCGCCAAGGTCTTGACGACGGTGTCCTCGACGGTCATGCGACCGGTCTCGACGGCACCGGCGGCGGGGGCGGCGAACGCGCCCTCCAACTGGGCCTGCGCGGCGAGATCGACGGACTGCGCGGACGAAGCGCCGAACTGGGTCTGGGCAGCCGGCGGGGTCAGCCCGGGCCGCTGCGCCGAGCCATGCTCTTGGAACGCGGGGTTGCTGAAAGCGGGGTTGCTGCTCGAGGCCATGGTGGTCTCTCCAATACGAAGGTTGCCGCAGTGAGTACTGCGGAATTCCAGGGTATCGGACGTCGGTTCGCCGCGGCGCGTGTGCCGCTGTGAGCAGGCTATGAAGGCGGCATCCATCCCCGGGTGCGAGGCGAGGGGATGCCGACGGCTCGCTAGCCTGGAATCATGCCTCGCCGCCAGCCGCTGGTCATCGGACACCGCGGCGCGCCGGGCTACCGGCCCGAGCACTCCCGCTCGTCGTACGACCTCGCGCTCGCCCTCGGGGTGGATGCCGTCGAGCCCGACATCGTCTTCACCGCCGATGGCGTGATCGTCGTGCGGCACGAGAACGAGATCGGCACGACGACCGACGTCGCCGATCGCCCGGAGTTCGCGGACCGTCGAACGACGAAGACGATCGACGGGGCCGAGCTCACCGGGTGGTTCACCGAGGATTTCACGTGGGACGAGCTTGCGACGCTGCGGTGCCGTGAGCGGCTGCCGCAGCTGCGCGCCTCGAGCGCGTCGTTCGACGGCGAACAGGCGCCGCTGCGCTTGCGCGATGTGCTCGACCTCGTACGGCAGGCGTCGCTCGACCAGGGGCGGGAGATCGGGGTCGTGCTGGAGATCAAGCACGCGACCTACTTCACGGGCCTCGGCTACGACGTCGCCGGTGCGGTCGCGGCGGAGCTGCGCGACGCCGGCTGGGCCGACGGGCAGCTGCCGCTGTACATCGAGTCGTTCGAGCAGTCGGTGCTCGACGCGGTGCGTGCCCAGGGCGTGCGAGGGACGTACGTGTACCTGTTGGAGTCGGCCGGTCGCCCCTACGACCTCGTCGCCACGCACGGCCATCGCGCACTGACCTATCGTGAGCAGGCGGAGCCCGCCGGCCTCGACGTCCTCGCGGGACAGGTGGACGGCATCAGCGTCGACAAGCGGATGATCCTCGCGCCCGACAAGCTCGGTCGTGCGACCGGCCCGGCATCCGTCGTCGCCGACGCACACGACCGCGGCCTGCGCGTGTTCACGTGGACGTGCCGGCCCGAGAACGCCTTCCTCGTCGGACAGTTCCGGCGCGGGCGGGTGAAGGCGGGGTTCGGCGACTACGAGGCGGAATGGCGCATCATCGCGGATGCCGGCATCGACGGCGTCTTCGTCGACCACCCCGACCTGGGGGTGACGTTCTTCCGGCCCGGTCGCCCCGCGAGGCCCGCAGGGTCGAGTCGAAACGCCGCGACCCCCGCCGGGCGCAGCCGCCGCATAGGGTGAGAGTATGACCGATCTCGGCATCGTCGCGTCGGGAGTGCGCCGCTCGTTCGGCGCCGTCCACGCTGTCCGCGACGTGAACCTCAACGCCCGCGTCGGCGCCGTCACAGGGCTCGTCGGTCCCAACGGCTCCGGCAAGACGACCCTGCTGCTCATGCTCGCGTCGCTGCTCGCGCCCGATGCCGGGACCATCCGCATCGGCGGCATCGACCCCGTGGACGATCCCGCGGCGGCGCGGGCGATCCTGGGCTGGATGCCGGATGCGCTCGGCGCCTGGCCCTCCCTCACCGCTCGCGAGACGCTCGTCATGACGTCGCGGCTGTACGGCATCGACCAGGAGCAGGCGCTCGGGGGAGCGGCGCGGCTGCTCGACGAGGTCGGGCTCACGAACCTCGCCGATGCCCCTGCGCGCGTCCTCTCTCGCGGCCAGAAGCAGCGGCTCGGCCTCGCGCGCGCCCTCGTGCACGACCCGCGCGTGCTGCTGCTGGACGAGCCGGCCTCGGGCCTTGACCCGCAGGCGCGCATCGACCTGCGCATCCTGCTGCGCCGCCTCGCGGCGGAGGGGCGCACGGTCCTCATCTCGAGCCACATCCTCTCCGAGCTCGAGGAGGTCGTGGACGACGCCGTGTTCCTCGTCGAGGGTGCGACCGTCAGCAGCGACCGCGTCGCCGCTGCCGCGACCCGCCGACGCACGTGGCGGCTCCGGCTCGCCGACCGCGAGGCCACCGCCGCCGTCGTCCCCGTCGCGCAGGCACTCGGGCTCGATGCCGCCCTCATCCCGATCGATCGCCGCGATCTGCTCGTCGCGTTCACGAGCGACGCCGACGCGGCATCCGCCCTCGCCGCCCTCGTCGCCGCGGGACTGCCGGTCGCCGAATTCGCAGCCGCGACCGGCATGCTCGAACACACCTTCCTCGACCTCGAGCTCGACCCCGAAGGAGACCGGTCGTGAACGCGTCGCCTCCGATACGAACGCCTCGCCTCCCCGAGGCAGGTTCTCGCGCTCCGTGGCGCGGCAGCGCCCTTGAAAAGCTATGGACGATCGCCCGGCTCGAACTGCTGCAGCGAGTGCGGACGGTGTCGTGGTATGTCCTGCTGGGCGTCTTCGCGCTGCTGCTGATCGGCGTCACGGCGCTCGCGTTCATCGCCTATGGCGGCTGGGGCATGGGCGGTCCCGGCGTCTACTCGATCGTCGTCTACGTCACGCTGCTGCTCGCGCTGCTGGTCTCGCCGACGCTCAGCGGCAACAGCATCAACGGCGACCGGGATGCCGCGACCCTCGCCCCTGTGCAGGTGACGCTCGCAACGACGGGCGAGATCCTGCTCGGCAAGTTCGTCGCGGCGTGGATCACCGGCCTCGCCTTCGCTGCCGTCGCCGCTCCGTTCCTGGTGATCGCGACGCTCGCGGGCGAAGTGCAGCCGTGGACCGTCGTCATCTCCCTGGCCATCCTGATCGTCGAGACCGGGGTGATCGCCGCGATCGGCGTGGCGCTGTCGGGCATTTTGGCGCGCCCGCTGTTCTCCGTGGCCGTCACCTACCTCGTCGTCGCAGCCCTCGCGGTGGGGACGGTCATCAGCTTCGGCCTGATCGGCTCGGCTGTCTCCAGCGAAGCCGTGTCCCTGTCGCGCTCGCCCGAATACGACGCCCAGGGGGCGCCGGTCTGCAAGGACGGAACCGAGGACTGCTGGGAGAACCCGACGCAGATGGTCTGCGGCGAATGGGACCGCACGACCTACCGGACTCCGCGCTTCGATCACGTGTGGTGGATGCTGTCGGCCAACCCCTTCGTCATCCTCGCCGACGCCGCACCCACGCGCTTCGACCGGAACGGAAACCCCGACGACGTGTTCGGCTGGCTGAAGTACAGCGTGCGCAGCGCGCAGCTGACGCCGGACCTGGAGAATCGCTGGGACGGCTGCGACCCGGAGTACTACTTCGGACGGAGCGACTACCCCACGCCGGAAGAGGTCATCGGCAAGACCGTCCCGGGCTGGTTCGTGGGGCTGGGGGCGCAGATCGCGCTCGCCGCGCTGTTGCTGTGGTGGGCGTGGGCGCGCACCCGCACCCC
>NZ_JBASZT010000069.1:0-4366 GCF_049661145.1 Microbacterium sp. | reverse complement strand
CCCAGGCGGAGGCCGACGCGGTGCGCCTGGTCGGCGAGGCGCGCGCTGCGGCGATCGAGGCGGAGGCCGAGGCCCTGTCGAAGAACCAGGAGGCGCTGCTCGCCCAGCGGGCGCTCGAGGCCCTGGTGCCGATGATGACGGAGTTCGCGAAGGGCTTCGACAAGGTCGGGTCCATCACGGTGCTGGGCGGCGAGGGTGCGTCGTCGCACATCGCCGCCGAGTCGGCGTCCAGCCTGCGTGCCAGTTTCGAGGCGATCGAGGCGGCGACCGGGATCGACCTGCGCGACGTGATCCAGGGTCAGGCGACCGGCCGCGGCATCGCGCAGGGGATGCGGCAGGATGCCGCAGCTGCCGCCGCCCCCGCGCCGGAGGCCTGACCACCGCGCAACGCGTACCCAACGCAGGAGCCTTGGCCGCCACGGGCCCGGACACCCCCGCCCTGCGGCGTTCCGGGCACGTCGATCCTGCATTCGGTACGCGAGCACGCCCTCAGCGCCGCAGCTCGACCCGCGCGACCGTGAAGTCATCGAGCGTGACGGGGTCGATCTCGACCCCGATCCCGGGCCCGGTCGGCACCCGCACGTGCCCGTCCTCCAGCACGATCGGCTCCGTCACGATGTCGCGCTCGTAGAACCGGTCGGATGCCGAGACGTCCCCCGGCAGCGTGAACCCGGGGAGCGCAGCGAGCGCCGCGTTGGCCGCGCGTCCGATGCCCGTCTCGAGCATTCCGCCGCACCACACCGGCACCCCGGCCCGAAGGCACAGATCGTGGATCCGCACCGCCTCCAGATACCCGCCGACCCGCCCCGCCTTGATGTTGATGACGGACGCCGCGCGCAGCGCGAGCGCGTCGCGGGCCGCCTTGGCCGACGTGATCGACTCGTCCAGGCAGATCGGCGTCCGCAGGCGCGCTGCGAGCGTCGCGTGGTCGACGATGTCGTCCTCCTGCAGCGGCTGCTCGATCAGCAGCAGGTCGAACCGGTCCAGTTCCGCGAGGGTGTCGGCATCCGCCAGCGTGTACGCGGAGTTCGCGTCGACCTGCAGCGGAATCGCGCCGAACGCGTCGCGCACCGCGGCCGTGTCGCCGATGTCGCGACCGGGCTTGATCTTGATCTTGATGCGCACGTAGCCCTCGCCGAGATAGCCGCCGACGGTCTCGACGAGGGCGGCCGGATCGCGCTGGATGCCGACCGACACCCCGCTCGGGACACGATCGCGCACCGCGCCGAGGTACTCGCCGAGCGGCCGCTCCGCCGCGCGAAGGGCCGCGTCCAGCACCGCGAGCTCGAGCCCGGCTTTGACCATCCGGTGACCGATGAAGGGTTCCAGGATGCCCGCGACCTGCTCGGGTGCGATCGTCCCGGCATCCAGCAGCGCCGGCACGAGGAAGCGCTGCGCGACGTCCCACGCGCCCTGCGTGTACTCGCTCGAGTACAACGGCGCCTCCTGCGTGACGATCTCGCCCCAGCCGTCGCCGGCCGCCGTGCAAGCGCGGACGACGATGACCTCGCGCACGGCCTCGGTGCCGAACGAGGTCGTGAACGGCGAGACGAGCGGCAGGTGCAGCACCCGCAGTTCGACGGTCTCGAGCGCGACGGATACGGCGGGGCGGGCGATCGGCATGCGCCCAGGCTACGCCGGGCGTGCCGGCCCGAACTCCTCCAACTCGTCCCTCGACAGCCGCGCGCGAACCGGAAACACGTCGGGCGCGCTCACGCGAGGTTGCGGATTGGAGGAGTTCGGGCACGCGCCCGAACTGTGACCCGCGCCGGTCAGGCCCGCACGAACAGATACCCGCGGTCGGCGTCGAAGCCCCCGACGACGAACCCGTCCTGCATCAGGCCCTCGAACGCCTCCCGCACGCGGTAGCGCCAGTCCAGCGCCTCCCCCGGCTGCTCCCGGCGGATCCGCTCGATGTCGGGCGGCACCTCGACGGTCGTCACGATGTCCTCTTCACGAGGAGGGGATGCCGGGGCGGCGAGCGCCCAGCTCGCCATGAGCCGGTCGGACTCGTCGCCGCGGTTGACGACGTCGTCCATCGCGCCGTAGTGGTCGACGAGGTACTCGGTCACGCGAGCGCCGAGCACCCGCAGGTTGAAGTGCGCGTTGCGCGCGATGAGCGGGTCGAACGTCCAGGTGATGTGTCCGACGTCCCGCGCGAACGCCCACTGCCGCTGATGCTGCTTGAGCAGCCGCCCGAGCCCCAGCGACCGGTACGGCGCGAGCACGCCCGTGATGTGCGAGTGCATGGATCGCTCCGCGGGGGCGGCGAAGAACGCGACGGATGCCCCGATCATGCGCTCCCCGCCCGGCCCATCGGCCCCGGGTCGATCGAGGTACAGGCCGACGGCGTAGTTGCCCGAATGGGCGAGCGCCTGCAGCAGGTTCGCCGGCATGCCCGTCTTGTCGCCGCCCCAGACCTCGCTGATGACGTCGGCCGCGGCGGCCACCTGCTCCATCGTGTGCAGTTCACGGATGCTGACCTCGGGTGCGGGTGAGGCGTCACTCATGTCAGCACCCTACTGACCAATGACCTCCACCAGCGCCGCACCTCAGTCGCAATGGCATGCCAAGAATAGATCCGGATGCCGATATGCCAGGCAAGTCTTGTATTTGGCATGCCAAACAGCAGCTCTTTCACACGCTCGTAACATGCGTGAAACCCTCTGACGCCGCCCCATGGCTAGCGTGATCTCCCAACAACGGCCCTGCGAGCGTCATCTGGGGCCTGCCCTCCCATCCCCCCGGCCTCCGCCGGCACGCTCCACGAAAGGCTCAGCCATGACCCAGATCGCTCAGCCCGAAAGGCTGACCATCAGTGACCAGATAGAACGCGCGTACTCGACGATGAAACTCACGAGGGCACACCTCGGTGTCGTCGTGATGGTGCTGCTCGGCGCATTCTTCGACTCCATCGAGCAGAACGCCGTCGGCGTCGCCGGCCCCGCCCTCCGCGAAAGCTGGGGCCTCGGACCCGCCGACGTCGGCCTGCTCAACACCGTGACGTTCACCGCGATCGCCCTCGGGCGGCTCACCGCCGGGTTCACCTCGGACCGGTGGGGACGGCGACGGCTGCTCACTGTCAACCTGCTCGTGTTCAGCTTCGGTTCTCTCCTGTGCGCGATCGCGCCCGACTACGGGATCCTCCTGCTCGCGCGCTTCATCGTCGGCATCGGCATCGGCGGCGAGATCGCGACGGCCATCACGATGATGTCCGAGTTCTTCTCGGCCAAGCACCGCGGCGTCGCCGCAGGGCTCGTCAACGTGGCCGCCGCGGGCTTGGGAAACATGCTCGCGCCGCTGTTCGGCATCATCGTCTTCGCGATCTTCACCGGCGGCGAGCAGTGGCGGTACTTCTTCGCCGTGCTGCTGCTGCCAGCACTGCTCGTCGTGGTCTACCGACGCGGGCTTCCCGAATCACCGCGCTACCTCGCGGCATCCGGTCGCATCGACGAAGCCAACACGGTGCTCAACCGCCTCGCGCAGGGCAAGCTGCGCGGCGAACTGACCGAGCAGAAGCAGTACCTCGACACCTCGACCGCGGTCGAGGTGGAGGAAGCGCCGCGGATGGCCTGGACCCACGTGTTCCGCGGTCGCCACCTGCGCACGACCCTCCCGCTCTGCATCGCGGTGACCATGTCGTACGGCGGGCAGATCTCGATGGCCACCCTCATCCCGCTGATCCTCACCGAGCGCGGGTTCGAGATCACGACGGCACTGTGGTACACCCTCATCATGCAGTCGGGGAGCCTCATCGGGTCGGTGTTCGCCTCGTTCGTGTCGCGGCGACTGCCACGCCGCGCCGTGCTCACGGGCGCTGCGGTGCTCGGCCTGATCGCCGCCCTCGGTTTCGGCTTCGCGGCTCCCACCATCCCGCTCGTGCTGCTGTTCGGGGCGCTGTTCAACTTCGCCGTCATCACGATCAACACCACGATCTTCCTGTACGCACCCGAGCTGTACCCGACCCGCATCCGCGGACTCGGCACCGCCGTCGTGCTCGCCACGGGATCGCTGGCCGGCGGTCTGCTGCCGCTGCTGTCGGGTGCGGTCCTCGCTGCCGGCGGAGTGCCGGCGATGTTCGCGATGCTCGCGGTGTTCTTCATCATCGGAGCGATCGTCGTGCGCATCCCGCGCGAGACGATCGGTCGGCCACTGGAAGACGGCATCTGAACGTGGCCGACCGCGATCACCTCCTCGTCGTCAACCCGAACTCGAACGCGGAGACGACCCGCGTCATGGCAGCGCTCGCCGCGCGCGCCCTGGCCGGGACGGCCCTCACGGTACGAGCCGTCACGGCTCTCGGGGGGCCGAGGGTGATCACCGGCGTCGCTGAACTCGACGCCAGCGTGCCGCACGTGCTCGAGCG